>JAUYFW010000113.1 GCA_030690835.1 Sulfurimicrobium sp.
AGATTTTTACCATGCCAATGAAAAGGAAATTAATAATGGAAGACAACATGAAAGCGGCTCGCCGTCAATTTCTCAAGATGGGCGGTGCCGCCATCGCCATGATTCCGGTGCTGGCCATTGGCCGTAATGCGTTCGCCGCCACCAATGCGCAGATGCGGACCACCCTGAAATATCAGGATAAGCCGCAGGGCGACCAGGATTGCGCCAACTGCGTTCAATTCGTACCCGGCAAGAAAGCGGATGATAAGGGCGGTTGCAAGATTATCCCCGGTGATACGGAAATTTCGCCCAAGGGTCATTGTGTCGCATGGGCAAAAATTCCATAAGCCGTCCTGCTCATCAATGACTTTTGAATAAACCCAACGGTCATTGCGCCTGGCGCCACCCCCTGATGATGAAAGAAACCACGGGGTGGAAGCCGGCGGGAAGTAGTGCGCCGCACTATATAAGCTGCAAGTCCGCGAGTTGACAGCACGAAACGCTGATGGTCAAGCCATCTCGTTTCGTAGAGGAGAAGCCAGGTGAAGATAAGAACAGCCTTGTTGCGATGTCTCATTATCCTGACCGCCTTGCTCGCAGCGCCACCGGTGGCGATGTCCAAAGAGTACGGCGATGTCGTTATGAACAGAACCGCGGACAGCATGGCGAAGGCCGGCGTCGGCGCGGTGACGTTTCCTCATTGGTTCCACCGGATACGCTACAAATGCAAGGTGTGCCATGAGGAGATCTTCGTGATGAAGGCCGGGGCGAATAATGTCAATATGCGTGACATGATGGATGGCAAGTCTTGTGGCGCTTGCCACAACGGGCAAATCGCCTGGGAGATGACCTATTGCAACAAATGCCACTCCGCTGAAAAAGAAGGCGTGGGCACTCAGAGCCTGAGCAAATGAAAGCCAGGGGGGATACCATGCACATCACAGAACACAATACAGCCACAATCCTCTCTTCGCTGGGCATTCTTGCGCTGCTCATCGCGCTTACAGGATGCCAGCTAACTCCCACGATTGCCGACAGCGCGGTGGACGCGCCTGAAAAGGCCGTCGTGAGCGCAACCGAGATGACGACGGACGCGGCATCTCAACCGGCGGCGAACCCGGAGCTCCAGTCACAGTTGGACCCGGCGGTAGCCGTGGTGGATGCATTGGCCACACAGCCAAATCCCGCCCCAAGCAAAGAAATCGATCCGAAATCGAAAGCGCCGCCTATTCCCGTCACGCCGGTGAAGATCAACCCTAATGACCCGAAAAATACTATTTACTTGGGCGGCGACGGAAAACTGGCCGGGACCGGCGATGTGAACAAACCGGTAAGTGCCGCATACAATTCGGGAGGGGCTTTGCACCCTCCTGCCCTGCAGGCAGCAACCACGCCAAAAGACAAATTCGGTCTGGCCAACTGGGTCGCTATGGTCAACCAAGGCTTGATTCAACCTAAGGGGTCACTCGACCCTGCGGCAATAGAGGCCCCGGTATTTGATCTCGACGTCGTGATCCCGTCCAAGAGCGACTTTGTCAAAGACGTCCTGTTCACCCATCGCGTTCACAACTACTGGTTTAATTGCGACAGTTGCCATCCCAAGCTATTCGAAATGGTCAAGGGCACGAACAAGATGAACATGAAAGGGATTGGAGAGGGCAAGTGGTGTGGCGCATGCCACAGCAAGGTGGCCTTTCCGCTGGCTGATTGCAGGCGCTGCCATTCCCAAGAAAAAGCGGCTGTCGGCAAGAAGTGATATGAACCCAGATTATCCATTAGGGCCAAAACACCGCTGTAGGAGCGGCGCCCTCGCCGCGATTCGCGCCGGGGGCGGCGCTCCTACATGCGCGTGCATTCCAATGGATAATCTGGGATGAAACATTGCCGTTGGCGCTACACGGCTCATTTTACGTTGTTGGCGATCCTGTTGGGGCTGGCGGGAATCCCCTGTCTCAGCCATTCCGCCGACGAAGTGAAGCTGGACGACACTAATCTAGACTGGGACCCGAATGCCAACCGAAACGACTGCTTGGCGGCTCTTAGGTCGAATTGCACTGCCCCCCAGGAAGATTTCATTAGAACGCTACGGCGGGACTTCAACCTGTCCCAGGTTGCCAGTCACTCCGACCTGCCAGGTCCTCCCGCCCTGGTTGCCCTGCCCAGGGACAAAAACGGCATCGTCCACTGGGTCAAGGCCGTGGCCGATGGGATGATCAAACCCAGGGACGACATCTACGGCCCCCAATCCACCAATCTCGCGGATTCATTCGTGAGGGCAGGCCTTGTTGAGTCGAAGGGTGAATTCTTGGGTTTAGGCGGCCTGGGCGGCGAGCACTTTAAAAGGCTGGTCGTGATGCAGGTGAATAATCACTTGATGGCCGATGTGCTGTTCCCACATGGCATGCATACCTACTGGGTAGGTTGCGCCAGTTGCCACCCGAAGCCGTTCATCCCGAAGGTCGGCGCTAATGACATTACGATGAAGGCCATCCTAGGGGGCGACTATTGCGGCAAGTGCCACGGCAAGGTTGCCTTTCCCATTGTGTCATTCGAAGACTGTGTGCGTTGCCACGTTGTCAGCAAACGGTAGTAATGAGTTGAATCCGGTACGGGCAGGCATGGTATCGCACCCATCCAACCCGAATGCTTCACAAAGCGGCACGCGCCTTCGCTGGTATTTTGTTTTGTACGAAACAAAATCCTGCGCGATCATCGTTATGAATCCTGTTTGCCGGCCAGCCATTCGGCGCGGGCGGTGCGGGCATGGCCAAACACTTCTTCCAGTGATTTGCCGTCGCTCTGTTCCAGCATGCCGCGCAGGCGGTTGAGCTGGGACTGGTAGGTGTCGATTTCACGGATCAGCACGTCACGGTTGGCCAGGCAGATGTCGCGCCACATTTCCGGGTGGCTGCCGGCAATGCGGGTGAAGTCGCGGAAACCGCCGGCGGCGTAGCTGAACAGTTCGCTGGCGTTGGCGCGAAAGGCGATGTCTTCCACCAGCGCGAAGGAAAGCAGGTGGGGCAGGTGCGAAATCGCGGCGAAAATCTCGTCGTGCTGCAACGGCGGCATGGTGTTGACCACCGCGCCGCAGGACTCCCACATGCGCGAAATCATTTGTACCGCTGCCGGGTCGTTTTCGGGCATGGGCGTGACCACCACGTTGCGCCCCCGGAACAGGTTTGCCATGGCGGCCGTGGCGCCGCTCTTTTCCGCCCCGGCGATAGGATGGGCGGCGACGAAGCGGGCCAAATGCACGGGCAGATGCTGTCGGGCGTAGGAGATGACATCACGCTTGGTGCTGCCGACATCGGTGACGATGGTGTGCGGCGACAGGCAAGCCGAAAGTTGCGCCAGGGTCGGCTGCATGGCCGCCACGGGCACGGCCAGCACGACCACGTCGGCATCTTTCACCGCGCTTGCCAGATCGGTTTCGATACGGTCGATGATGCCCAGCGTTCTGGCCGCTTCCAGGTTCTCCCGGCTGCGACCGAGGCCGACGATTTCATTCACTGCTCCCGCCTCGCGCAAGGCGAGGGCGAGCGAGCCGCCGATCAGTCCGACACCGATGATGACGAGTTTGTTAATCATGAAATTATCAACCGGTCATTGCGAGCGAAGCGAAGCAATCTGTTGTTTATTGGTTTAAAGCAAGACGAGATTGCTTCGCTTCGCTCGCAATGACGGCGGTTAGATGGTCCGGCCGATCGCGCCGGCAATGGCGCCAAGCGAGACCATCAAGGTCTTCAACTCATCCGGGGTGAGTGCCTGGTCGGCGTCGCACCAGGCTTCGCACGGGGTCGGGTGCATTTCCACCAGCAGGCCGTCGGCACCCGCGGCGATGGCGGCGCGGGACAGCGCTGGCACCATCCATGCCTTGCCGCCCGCATGGGAGGGGTCGACGATCACCGGCAGGTGGGTTTCCTTTTTCAGCACCGGGATCGCGGTCACGTCGAGCACGTTGCGATAGTAGGTTTCGAAGGTGCGGATGCCGCGCTCGCAGAAAATGATGTTGTGGTTGCCGCCGGCGGCGATGTATTCGGCAGCCATGAGCCATTCGGAAATGGTGGCTGACATGCCGCGCTTGAGAATCACCGGCTTGTCGACCTTGCCTACTTCCTTCAGAAGATCGAAGTTCTGCATGCTGCGGGTGCCTATCTGGATCACGTCCACGTTGTGTTTCATGAAAGTGTCCAGCTGGCGCACATCCATCAGCTCCGTGACCATGGGAAGGTTGTAGCGTTCCGCCGCCTTGCGGAACATCACCAGGCCTTCCTCGCCGTGGCCCTGGAAAGCGTAGGGGCTGGTGCGGGGCTTGAAGGCGCCGCCGCGCATCAGGCGGCAACCTGCTTCATGGACGTATTGGGCTGCGGCGTCCATTTGCGGCTGGGTTTCCACCGAGCACGGACCGGCGATGATCTGGATCTGGTTGCCGCCGAGCTTGATGCCCTTGATGTCGATGATGGAGTCCTGCTTGTGCCATTCGCGCCCCACGATCTTGTAGGGCTTGACGATGTGCATGGACTGTTCCACGCCGGGCAGGGAGTCGAACATTTCCTGATCGAGCTTGCGCTCGTCGCCGATGGCGCCGATGACGGTGCGCTCGGTGCCGCGCGAGATATTGGCGTCGAGGCCGTATTCGCGGATTTTTTTGACTACGCCTTCGATTTGTTCTTCCGTGGCGCCATTGTTCATTACGATAATCATTTTATTTCTCCGGGTTTTGTCTCTCCAAGCGCGATTTCCAGCGCCTGTAAAAATTGGGTGTTTTCCGCTTTCAGCCCGATGCTGACGCGGAGATGTTCTGGCATGCCGTAGTTGGCGACCGGGCGCACGATGACGCCCTGTTTCAGCAGACTATGGTTGATGGCGGCGGCGTTGCCCACTCTCACGGCAACAAAGTTGGCGCGGGAGGGAATATATTCAAGCCCCAGCCGCTTGAACCCATCCGTGATCTGTTCCATGCCCGCATTGTTGATGTCTATGCATTCTTGCAGGAAGGCATCGTCCTGCATCGCGGCCACGGCGGCGGCCTGGGCCATGCTGTTGGCGTTGAATGGCTGGCGTACCCGGTTAAGCAGGTCCGCCACTTGCGGATGTGCCAGGGCAAAGCCGAGGCGCAGGCCCGCCAGGCCGTAGGCCTTGGAGAAGGTGCGGGTGATCACCAGGTTGGGGAATTGCTTCAGCCAGGCGATGGAATCGCTACGTTTGTCCTCGGGCAGGTATTCGGTGTAAGCCTCGTCCAGCACCACCAGCACGGTATGCGGCACCTGTTGCAGGAAATGCTCTAGTTCCTCCCCGCCCAGCAGCGTCCCGGTGGGATTGTTGGGATTGGCGATGAAAATCACCCGCGTGTCGTCGCTGATTGCTTCCAGCATGGCCTTGAGGTCGTGGCCGTAATTTTTTGCCGGGGTTTCGATGCCGCGCGCGCCGACAGCCTGGGTGGCTAGCGGATACACGGCAAAGGCATACTGGGAATAGATGGCGGAGGTGCCGGGCGCGAGAAAGGCGCGCGCAGCCAGTTCCAGCACATCGTTGGAACCGTTGCCGAGCACGATGCGGTTCAGTTCCACACCGTATTTTTCGGCCAATGCGGATTTGAGCAGGAAACCATTGCCGTCGGGATAGCGCGCAATGTCCATCAGCACGTTTTCTATCGCCGCAAGGGCGCGTGGGCTGGCGCCGAGCGGGTTTTCGTTGGAGGCGAGCTTGACGATACTTTCCTCGGGCAGGTTCATTTCCCGGGCCAGTTCGGCGATTGGCTTGCCGGGCTGGTAGGGCGCGATGGCGCGCACGTAGGAGGGGGAAAGATTGCACAGGTCCATGATTGTCCTTACAGAACAGCGGCCGGATAGGAGCCGAGTATCTTCAGGAAAGCTGCCTTGTCGCGCAGTTCGGCCAGGGCTTGCGCCACTTTTTCGTCCTGATGGTGGCCCTCCACGTCGACAAAAAACATGTATTCCCACAGGCCAGTGCGGGAGGGGCGGGATTCCAGCTTGCTCATGCTGACGCCGAAGTGGGCGAACGGCGCCAGCAGTTCATACACAGCGCCGGGGAGGTTATTCGACGACAGCACCAGGGAAGTTTTGTCCCTGCCCGAGGGCGCCGCGTCATGCTGGGAAATCACCAGGAAACGGGTGGTGTTGTTGGGTTCGTCCTCGATGTTTTGTGCCACCTTCTCCAGGCCGTAAACTTCGGCTGCCGCTTCGCCGGCAATGGCGGCGGCGTTTTCGTCCTCGCCCGCCAGTTTGGCCGCCTTGGCGTTGCTCACCACCGGGATGCGCTCCACGCCGGGCAAGTGCTGGTTGAGCCAGTCGTGGCACTGCGCCAGGGACTGGGCATGGGAATACACTTTCACGACTTTGGCGCTTGCGCCCGGCTTGCGCAGCAGGAACTGGTGGACGCGCAAATCCACTTCGCCGCAAACCTTGAGCGGCGATTCCAGCAGCAAGTCCAGCGTGGTGCCCACCGCGCCGCCGGTGGAGTTTTCCACCGGAACCACGCCGTAATCGACCGCGCCGGCCTCGACATTGCGGAACACCTCGTCAATCGAGGCGCAGGCTTCCGTTTGCGCGGCGTGGCCGAAATGCTTGATCGCTGCGGCCTGGGTGAAAGTACCCTCGGGACCGAGGTAAGCCACCTGGAGAGGTTTTTCCAGCGCCAGGCAGGCGGACATGATTTCGCGGAACAGGCGCGCCACCGATTCACCGGACAGCGGGCCGGGATTGTTTTCCTTGACCCGGCGCAGTACCTGGGCCTCGCGCTCGGGGCGGTAGACCAGCGCTCCCCCCTTGATTGCGCCGATGGACTGGGCATGCCGGGCGCGGGCGTTGACGAGCTTGAGCATCTCGTCGTCGATGGCGTCGATGGCTGCACGGTGTTGTTGTAGTTTGTCCATTTATTTTTTTGCCACAGAGATCACAGAGAACACAGAGAAAAAACCCCCACAAAATTCTCTGTGGACTCTGTGATCTCTGTGGCTATTAAGCATTTTTTTGTTCGAAATCTTGCATGAAAGCGACCAGCGCCTGCACGCCCTGCAGTGGCATGGCGTTGTAGATCGAGGCGCGCATGCCGCCCACCATCTTGTGGCCCTTGATGGAAACGATGCCCTGCTTTTTTGCTTCGGCGATGAAGCTCTCGTCCAGTTCCGGCTTGTTCAGGGTAAAAGGAACGTTCATGCGCGAGCGGCAGGCGGGATCGACCGGGTTATGGTACAGGCTGCTGGCGTCGATGGTCTGGTAGAGCAGTTTCGCCTTGGCGATGTTGGTCTGCTCCATGGCGGCGAGGCCGCCCTGTTTTTTCAGCCACTGGAACACCAGACCGGCGACGTAGATGGAATAGGTCGGCGGCGTGTTGAGCATGGAGCCGTTCTCGGCCTGAATGCTGTAATCCAGCATGGTGGGGAGATTGGCCGGGGCGCGCCCGAGCAGGTCTTCGCGCACGATCACCAGCGTCAAACCGGCCGGGCCGACATTCTTTTGCGCGCCGCCGTAGATCAGGCCGTATTGGCTGATGTCGACGGGGCGCGACAGGATGTGCGAGCTCATGTCGGCAATGATAGGGACGGATGTCCGGAACGCTGCCGGGTCGTGGATTTCCACGCCATGCACGGTTTCGTTGGTGCAGAGGTGCAGGTAAGCTGCGTCGGGGCCGTATTCCAGCTCCGCGGCGCTGGGCAGGCGGGTGAAGCCGGAACTCTCGGTGCTGGCGACGAGACGGGCGGTGCCGACCTTGTTGGCTTCCTTGAAGGCCTTCTTCGACCAGGCGCCGGTTACCAGGTAATCCGCCGAGCGGCCGGCGAGCAGGTTGAGCGGGATCTGGGCGAACTGCATGGTCGCCCCGCCCTGCAGGAACAATACCTTGTAATTGGCGGGTACGTTCAGTAACTCGCGCAGATCGGCCTCCGCCTGCGCGATGATGGCGGAGAAATCCTTGCCGCGATGAGTCATCTCCATCACCGACATGCCGCAGCCGTGCCAATTGAGCAGTTCGTCGCGAGCCTGTTCCAGGACTTCCTGGGGCAACATGGCGGGGCCTGCGCTGAAGTTGTAAATTCGTTCCATGATGAATTCTAAATTCGATAAAACAATTAAACCACGGAGAGCACGGAGGACACGGAGAAGAGTCTCTGCTTGTCTCCGTGCTCTCCGTGTGCTCCGTGGTTATAAAGCCGGTCCTTCTTCGGCGTCATCGGATTCTTCGGCTTCTTCCGACTCCACCACTTTTTCCAGCCCGGTGAGCTTCTCGCCCTTGTCCAGGTTGATCAGCGTCACGCCCTGGGTGGCGCGGCCCATTTCGCGGACTTCCCGGATGCGGGTGCGGATCAGCACGCCGCCGGTGGTGATGAGCATGATTTCGTCTTTTTCTTCAACCAGCGTGGCGGCGACCACCTTGCCGTTGCGCTCGCTGGTCTGGATCGCCATCATGCCCTGCGTGCCGCGTCCGTGGCGGGTGTATTCGGTGATCGGGGTGCGCTTGCCGTAGCCGTTTTCGGTTGCGGTCAGCACGGACTGATTTTCGTTTTCCGCCACCAGCAGGGAAATGACTTTTTGCGCTTTTTGCAGACGCATGCCGATCACGCCGCGCGAATTGCGGCCGGTATCGCGCACATCGCCTTCCTCGAAGCGCACCGCCTTGCCACCGTCGGAGAACAGCATGATGTCGTGCTGGCCGTCGGTAATGGCGACGCCGATGAGGAAGTCGTCCTCATCCAGGTTGATGGCGATGATGCCGCGTTTCATCGGGCGCGAGAAACTGGTCAGCGGCGTTTTCTTGACGATGCCGCTGGAAGTGGCCATGAAGATGAAATGATTTTCGTCAAATTCCTTGACCGGCAGGACGGCATTGATCTTCTCGCCTTCCTCCAGTTGCAGCAGGTTGACGATTGGCTTGCCGCGCGAGATGCGGCTGCCCTGCGGCACTTCGTAAACCTTGATCCAGTAAACCCGGCCGCGGTTGGAGAAGCACAGGATGTAGTCGTGGGTGTTGGCGATGAACAGGTTGTCGATGAAATCGTCTTCCTTGGTCGCCGTCGCCTGTTTGCCGCGTCCGCCGCGCTTCTGTGCCTTGTATTCGTCCAGCGGCTGAGACTTGATGTAGCCGGTATGCGAGAGTGTGACCACCACGTCTACCGGGGTGATCAGATCCTCCATGGAGAGATCCTGGGCATGGGCGATGATCTCGCTGCGGCGCTTGTCGCCGAACTGGGTTCTGATCGCGACCAGTTCGTTGGTGATGATTTCCGTCACGCGTTCCGGGCGTGCCAGGATGTCCAGCAAGTCGGCGATGCGCAGCATCACGTCCTTGTATTCGTTGACGATCTTGTCCTGCTCCAGCCCGGTCAGGCGCTGCAGGCGCAGTTCCAGGATGGCCTGGGTCTGGGCGTCGGAGAGGCGGTAGCCTTGCGCCGATAGGCCGAACTCGGGTGCCAGGCCTTGCGGGCGCGAGGCGTCGGCGGCGGCGCGCTGCAGCATTTCTTCCACCACCGGCGAGCGCCAGGTGCGCTCCATCAGGCTGATCTTGGCGGCGGCCGGGGTGGGCGCGGCCTTGATCAGGGCGATGATTTCGTCCACGTTGGACAGCGCGACAGCCAGGCCTTCCAGAATGTGGCCGCGATCCCGCGCCTTGCGTAGTTCGAACACGGTGCGGCGCGTGACCACTTCGCGGCGGTGGCGCAGGAAGGCGTCGAGCATCTGTTTCAGGTTCAGCAGGCGTGGCTGGCCATCCACCAGGGCCACCATGTTCATGCCGAAGGTGTCCTGCATCTGGGTGTCTTTGTACAGCTGGTTCAAGATCACTTCCGGTACTTCACCGCGCTTCAGCTCAATGTACACCCGCATGCCGGATTTGTCCGACTCGTCGCGCAGGTCGGAAATGCCCTCGATTTTCTTCTCGCGCACCAGTTCGCCGATCTTGATGCACAGATTGGCCTTGTTCACCTGGTAGGGCAGTTCGTCGACGATGATGGCCTGGCGATCGCCCTTGCCGACATCCTCGAAATGGCAGCGCGCGCGCATCACCACGCGGCCGCGCCCGGTGCGATAGCCTTCCTTGACGCCCACGGTGCCGTAAATAATGCCGGCAGTGGGGAAGTCGGGCGCTGGCACGATCTCGATCAGTTCCTCGATGCCGGTATCCGGTTCGGCCAGCAGCTTGAGGCAGGCGTCGATCACCTCGTTCATGTTGTGCGGCGGGATGTTGGTGGCCATGCCGACGGCAATGCCGGAGGAGCCGTTGATCAGCAGGTTGGGGATTTTGGCCGGCAGCACCAGCGGTTCGAATTCTGAACCATCGTAGTTGGGGCCGAAATCCACCGTCTCCTTGTCGAGGTCCGCCAGCAGTTCGTGGGCGATTTTGGCCATGCGGATTTCGGTGTAACGCATCGCGGCGGCATTGTCGCCGTCCACCGAGCCGAAGTTGCCCTGGCCGTCCACCAGCGGGTAGCGCAGCGAAAAATCCTGCGCCATGCGCACGATGGTGTCGTACACCGCGGTGTCGCCGTGGGGGTGATATTTACCGATCACGTCGCCGACGATACGCGCCGACTTCTTGTAAGCCTTGTTCCAGTCGTTGGACAGTTCGTGCATGGCGAACAGTACGCGGCGATGCACCGGCTTCAGGCCATCGCGCACATCCGGCAGGGCGCGCCCCACGATCACGCTCATGGCGTAATCGAGGTAGGAGCGGCGCATTTCTTCTTCCAGACTGACCGGGATTGTTTCTTTGGCGAATTGATCCATAAATTTTATGTGTTTGCTTTATTGGGCGACAGATTTTGAACGCGCAATATTAGCATGCAAGGGTGTTTCAAGCCATTATTCAGCCCAGATTGCCCATATAAGGAT
>JAUYFW010000123.1 GCA_030690835.1 Sulfurimicrobium sp.
CATGATCACAACCTGGATTCTTGTCGCAAACGCCAGCACCGCCCGCCTCTACGCCAATCATGGCGCGAAGAAGGGCATGCAACTGGTGAAAGAACTGCTCCACCCGGAAAGTCGGGAAAAAGCCTCCAACCTCGTCGCCGACCGCCCTGGACATAACCCTGGCGCGGGCAACGGACACGGCTCGTTTGTCCCTGCCAGCGATCCCAAGCACAACGAAGCCGAGCGCTTCGCTCAGGAACTCGCGCGGGAACTGGACCACGGCCGCACTTCCAATATTTACCAGCGTGCCATTCTGGTCGCTGCCCCGGCGTTCATGGGATTGCTCAAGGGCAATCTCGACAGCCAGGTCAGCAAGCTGGTGAGTGAAAGCGTGGAAAAAGACTATACCAAGGCCACTGAAAGGGAGTTGGCCGGACACCTGGAAAACGTCATTTTCCTCTGACATTCCCAAGCTAACGTAAAGACCAGCGACCTATGGCCTCATAGGTCGCCCCCTCATCCCGCGTGACCGAGCGCACCAGCACAAACTCATCCGCCGCCCACTCCAGCGATTCAAACGCAGGCCACTCCACTTCCTCGCAACGTGCATTGCGCAGCAGCGTGACATGTGGCGCATAAGTGGGGCGGTCATCAAAAGCGAAACCGGCAACGCGCAGCCCGTCCTGCAACTGATTCACCAGCGCCAGTAGCTGCTCGGGCGTGGCGTCCGGCGCGGCCCAGGCCACCCGATTGTGGCGCCACCAGCCAAGCTGGTTCAGGGTCATGACGAAAGGCGGCGCCACAACGCTATCTCCCACCGCCCGCAATGCGTCCATTCTGGCCGTTTCCACATTGCCGAGAAACACCAGCGTGAGATGGATGTTGTTGCGCCGCATCTGCCGCCCTCCACAGGCATTGCGCAGCTTGCGTCCCACCCGGTCGAGCGCGCCGCACACCGCAGCGTCAGGCCACAGCGCGAAAAAAAGCCGCTCCGTGCGCCCCGCCTCATCGTTCACTTCACACCTCGCGCAGCAGGCAAATGGCCTGCGCCGCAATCCCCTCGCCGCGCCCGGCAAAGCCGAGTTTTTCCGTCGTGGTCGCCTTGACGTTGACGCACTCGTTATCGATACTCAGGTCGGCGGCGATATTGGCCTCCATCTGCGGAATATGAGGTGCCATTCTAGGCATCTGGGCGATGACGGTGGCGTCCACATTGACCACATGAAAACCCTTGAGCGCCACCAGACGCATGGTTTCGCGCAGCAAATGGCGGCTGTCGATGCCCTTGAACCTGGGGTCCGAATCCGGGAAATGACGCCCGATATCGCCCAGCCCGGCCGCGCCCAGCAGCGCATCACAGATGGCATGCAGCAGCACGTCCGCGTCCGAATGCCCGGCCAGTCCCAGATGGTAGGGGATATCGACCCCGCCGACGATCAGCTTGCGCCCTTCCACCAGGGCATGCACATCCAGACCTTGACCGACTCTCATGATTACATCTCCTGTTGCAGCAACAACGCTGCGATTTCCAGATCCTGCGCGTAAGTCACCTTGAAGTTGCGGCTGTCGCCCTGGATCAGTCTGGGCTTCAGTCCCAGTTGCTCCATCGCCTGCGCCTCGTCGGTGGGAACATGGCTGCCGGGCAGGGACAGCGCCTCAAGCAAGATTCCATGGCAAAACATCTGCGGCGTCTGCGCCTGCCACAGGCCGGCACGCGGTTCGGTGTGGGCGACGCGGTTTTCCGTATCGGCGCGCTTGAGCGTATCCGCCACCGGCACGGCAAGCAGGCCGCCTACCTGGTCGGAACCGCCTTCGACAATCAGGCGTCCCAGCGCCTCGTCGCTCAAGCAGGGGCGGGCAGCATCATGCACCAGCACCCAATCGTCGGCAGCTACATCGTCCTGGATCGCCTTGAGGCCGTTGCGCACGCTCTCGAAACGTTCCGCCCCGCCGCAAAACAGCGGCACCAGGGTCGGCGCGAAGACTTCCCAATCATATTGCCCCCAGCGTTCGTCATCCGGCGCCAGCACCACGTACACCCGCTCGATCTCCTTGCAGCCACACAGGCGGGCAATGGCGTAATAAATCAGCGGCCGCCCCAGCACTTCGAGGTACTGCTTGGGCGTCGGCGCACCCATGCGGGAACCAGAGCCGGCGGCGGGAATCAAAGCATAAAAATTAGGCATGTCATGAACCTATAAACGAAGTGGGGCTGGAGTATGATTAATGAAGTTTCAGGCATTCCCCATTTTATCGCCAAGCTATTGAAGAAGGGGGCATCATGAATCAAATTCGTCCCGCCGCTGTTGCCGGCGCTTTTTACCCCGGTGAAAGCGGCGTCCTGATGCACGATGTAGCGGCCATGCTGGCTGCGGCGCAAGCCCATCTCCCTGCCGCCGGCGCCACCCCGCCCAAGGCCCTGATTGTACCCCACGCCGGCTATATCTATTCCGGCCCCATCGCCGCCAGCGCCTACGCGCAGCTGATTCCGGCCCGCGCCACAATCAGGCGCGTTGTGCTGCTCGGCCCGGTGCATCGCGTGGCGGTGCGCGGCCTCGCACTGCCCGGCAACGTCAGCAGCTTTGAAACCCCGCTCGGCATCGTGCCGCTGGACAGAAAAGCCATGGATTCGATCGCAGGCCTGCCGCAAGTGGTGGACAGCCTGCCAGCCCACGCCTGGGAACATTCGCTCGAAGTCCAGTTGCCTTTTTTGCAGCAGGTTCTCGACGATTTCAGCCTGGTGCCGCTGGCAGTGGGCGATGCCACGCCACGGGAAGTGGCGCAAGTGCTGGAACAATTATGGGGTGGCGAGGAAACCATCATCGTCATCAGTTCCGACCTTTCTCATTACCTCCCCTATGAAGTGGCCAAGCGGGTGGACCATGCCACGGCCCAGGCCATCCTGGCGCTGGACACGCCCGTCAGCCACGAGCAGGCATGCGGCGGCACACCGGTCAACGGCCTGTTGCTGGCGGCGCAACACCACCACCTCGTGCCGCAACTGCTGGACTTGCGCAATTCCGGCGACACCGCGGGCGACCGCGACCGGGTGGTGGGCTACGGCGCTTTTGCGTTTTTCGAGAACCACGGCCATGAGCATTGATGAACGCGGCCCCATCCTATTGGCCATCGCCCGCGCCGCAATTTCCAGCGCCTTGGGCCGCCCCCTTCCGGCCGATGAATCGCCTACGTGGCTACAGGAACCGGGAGCCACATTCGTTACTCTGAACAAGCAGGGCGAATTGCGCGGCTGCATCGGCAGTCTGGAGGCGCACCGCCCCCTGCTTGCCGACGTCAAGGCCAACGCTCTCGCCGCCTCTTTCCGCGACACCCGTTTCTCGCCGCTAAATGAGGACGAACTCGACGATGTGCGCGTCGAGATTTCGCTGCTTTCCCCGCTCTTACCCATCGCTTTTGTCAGCGAACAGGATGCCTTGCGACAACTGCGGCCGAACGTGGACGGCATCGTGTTCGAATACGGGGCTTACCGCAGCACCTTTCTACCCCAGGTGTGGGAGCAGTTGCCCGAACCCGCCGAATTCATGGCCCACCTCAAATACAAAGCCGGACTTTCGCCCGGATTCTGGGCCGATGGGATCAAACTATCCCGCTATAGCGTAAGCAAATGGAAGGAGCAGAAATCATCATGAAAACCGCCGAATCGAACTACGCTGAATCCAAATACCTTGGCCGCTACTGGCACGCGCTCGAAGGCGACCGCATCCAGTGCGACCTGTGCCCGCGCGACTGCAAGCTGCACGAGGGCCAGCGCGGCCTGTGCTTCGTGCGCCAGAATATCGGCGGCCAGATGATCCTGACCACTTATGGCCGCTCCTCCGGCTTCTGCATCGACCCGATCGAGAAAAAGCCGCTCAACCATTTTTATCCCGGCAGCAGCGTGTTTTCTTTCGGCACCGCCGGCTGCAACCTGGCATGCAAATTCTGCCAGAACTGGGATATCAGCAAGGCCCGCGACATGGACCGCCTGATGGACCAGGCCTCGCCTGAGGAAATCGCCCGCACCGCCGAGCATCACGGCTGCAAGAGCGTGGCTTTCACCTACAACGACCCGGTGATTTTCGCCGAATATGCCATGGACACGGCGGACGCCTGCCACGCCCACGGAATCAAGACAGTGGCGGTGACCGCCGGCTACATTCACGCCGCGGCACGGCGCGATTTCTACGCCAAAATGGATGCCGCCAACGTGGATCTGAAAGGTTTCACCGACGATTTTTACAAAAAATTATGCGCCGGTCATCTGCAGCCGGTGCTGGACACTCTCAGCTACATACACCATGAAACGCAATGCTGGCTGGAAATCACCACCCTGCTCATCCCCGGCCAGAACGACACGGACCAGGAAATCACCGCGCTGTCGCAGTGGATTGCAAAGGAACTGGGGCCGGACGTGCCGCTGCACTTCTCCGCTTTCCATCCCGACTACAAGATGATGGACATCCCCGCCACGCCTTTCGCCACCCTCAGCCGGGCACGCAAAATCGCCATGGATCAAGGGCTGCACTATGTCTTTACCGGCAACGTGCACGATCCGGCGGGCGACACCACCTATTGCCCCGGCTGCAAGGCGGCACTGATCGAACGCGACTGGTACCAGATCAATGCCTATCATCTTGACGACACGGGCCATTGTCCGCACTGCGGCACCCTCATCGCCGGCCACTTCGAACATTTCAGCGGGCAATTCGGGCGGCACCAGATCCCGGTGGCGATTCACGGCCATGCCGTGCTATAAGGAGCCATGCTTGTGGCGTGGGCTGAGCACGGTTAAACTCCGGCTCCATGGCCCAGCCCCGATACAAAATTCTTGTCGTCGCCCCCTCCTGGGTGGGCGACATGGTCATGGCGCAAACGCTGTTCAAACGCCTGCATCAACTGCACCCAAGCCTGGATCTGGACGTACTGGCACCGGACTGGACCATCCCCCTGCTGTCGCGCATGCCGGAAGTGCGGGAAGCCATCCCCAATCCATTCCGCCACGGCGAGTTCAAGCTCGGCGCCCGCTACCGCCTCGGCCAGTCGCTGCGCGCGCGCGGCTACGACCAGGCCATCGTGCTGCCCAATTCGTGGAAATCCGCCCTGGCGCCCTTCTTCGCCGGAATTCCCACGCGCAGCGGCTATAGCGGCGAGATGCGCTGGGGTCTGCTGAACGACAGGCGCAAGCTGGAGGCGCTCAAGCTGCCGCTGATGGTGGAACGCTTCGTGGCGCTGGCAAACGCTCCCGGCGCAGCGCTGCAACGCCCCCTGCCACAGCCGGCGCTGTCCGTGGACGAGAGCCGCAGGCAGTCCACGCTCACCAAACTCGGTTTGGCTTCCGGAGCGAAAATCGCCGCCTTGTGCATCGGCGCCGAATATGGCCCGGCCAAGCGCTGGCCGCCGCAACATTTTGCCGAACTGGGAAAGCAACTGCGCGAGCAGGGTTATCAGGTCTGGCTGGTGGGTTCGGCCAAGGACGCCGCGGCAGGCGCCGAAGCAGCGCATTTGAGTGACGGCGCATGCCTCGACCTGTGCGGCAAGACCAGTCTCGACGAGGCGGTGGATCTGCTCGCTTCAGCCTCGGTCATCGTCAGCAACGATTCCGGCCTGATGCACGTTGCCGCCGCGCTCGGCAAACCCCTCGTCGCGCTTTACGGCTCTAGCAGCCCGAGCTTCACGCCACCGTTGTCACAATCCGCGCATATCCTCAGCCTTAATCTGGAATGCAGTCCCTGTTTCAAGCGCGAATGCCCGCTCGGTCACCTCGACTGCCTGTTGAAGCTGACACCACAGCGGGTGCTGGATGAAATCACCGTAATCCTCAAAAAGGAAGACCATGGCCCTGGCTAAAGAATTCAACCCTCGCCATATCGAAATCGCCACCTGGCTGATCGCGGCGCTTCTGCTCGTCTTCGTGGTTTATACGCACCTCTTGCCGGCGCTTCTGGCTGGATTGTTGATGTACGAACTGGTACATCTGCTCGCCGCGCGCATCAATCTGCCACGTTTCGGCGGCCGGCCGGCCAAGATTGTCGCGGTAGCCCTGCTGGCGTCGCTGATGGCGACATTGATCACCCTCGCCACGCTGGGCCTGATGGCTTTCTTCCACAGCGACGCCAGCAATCTCCCGGCGCTGCTGCAAAAAATGGCGGCAATCATCGAAGGCTCGCGCGCCATGCTACCCGCCTGGCTAGTGGAGAAGTTGCCCACCAGCGCCGAAGGCATCCAGAGCGCCACGGTGGAATTGTTGCGCACCCATGCCAGCGAGGTGCAAACGGCGGGCAAGGAAATGGGCCGCACCCTGGTCCATGTACTGATCGGCCTGATCATTGGCGCCATGATTTCGTTGCGCGAAGTGACGGTACAGCATCGCTACCGCCCTTTGGCAGGCGCCCTTGCCGAGCGGGTGAGGCTGCTCGGCGACGCATTCCGCCGCATCGTCTTCGCCCAGGTCAGGATTGCGGCGCTCAACGCCTTTTTTACCTGGATTTTTCTGGGCGTGATCCTGCCCCTATCCGGCGTCAATCTGCCACTCACCAAAACCCTGATCGTCATCACCTTCCTCGCCGGCCTGCTGCCGGTTATCGGCAACCTGATTTCCAATTCCATCATCGTTATCGTCAGCTTGGGACAATCCCTGGAAATCGCCATGGCATCCCTGCTGTTTCTGATCGTGATCCACAAGCTGGAATACTTCCTCAACGCCCGCATCGTCGGCACCCAGATCCGCGCCCACGCCTGGGAACTCCTGCTCGCCATGCTGGCCATGGAAGCGGCGTTCGGCGTCATGGGCGTGGTCGCCGCACCGATTTATTACGCTTACCTGAAAAGCGAACTGACGAACAAGGGGCTGATTTGATCGGCCTCTGCCGAACGGTCATGGCAAAAGTTGCACCCGAGCATGAAATTCGCCATGTCCGTTTCCCCCACCCCTGCCCTCCCCCAACCCATCCCCATCCTAACCTTCCCCTTCAAGGGGAAGGGACGATTGCCCTTCCTCCCGCAAGCGGGGGGAAGTTGGAAGGGGGCAGGGAGAGGGGGACGAAGGCTCGCTGCGCGAGTCCCGCTTCAACGCACTTCATTTATCCACAAACATCTTGCCAAGTGCTGCTCCATCATGGATAATTGCGCCATTTTTCGCGGCAATCAATGTCCGAAATGCTCGAACAATCGACGCTCTAACTTGGGCAACAGGCAAGGATTTGAATCATGAAACCGGAAATTCACCCCAACTACAACGAAATCACCGTGACCTGCAGCTGTGGCGCGGCCTTCCAGACACGCTCCACGATGCCCAAGAATTTGAACGTCGAAGTGTGCTCGCAGTGCCACCCCTTCTATACCGGCAAGCAGAAGATTGTTGACACCGCCGGACGGGTCGAGAAGTTCCGCCAAAAGTACGGCATGAAGTAAACACGACCGGAATGCGGGAAAAAAGGCAGCTCAGGCTGCCTTTTTTGTTGCTGAACTTTCGCCCCCCCCATGCCATTTACCTCTTTCTCGCGACCCTCCTTTGGGCAGCCGCCCGCTATCCATTTGGGCTGGGTCATTCTCCTCTGCTCGGCGTGGATATTATTCGGCCTGATCAGCCACGACCCCTGGAAGCCGGACGACGCCTACAGCTTTGGTCTGGTTTATTCCATTCTGCAAGGCCACGACTGGGTGGTACCCATGCTGGCCGGCGAACCCGCTATGGAAAAGCCACCGCTCTACTACCTGACTGCCGCCGGATTCGCCCGCCTCTTCTCCGGCTGGCTACCGCTCCATGATGGCGCCCGTCTCGCCAGCGGTTTCTATATGGGCCTGACGCTCTTCTTCAGCGGCCTGACCGCGCGCGAACTTTGGGGTAAAGGGTATGGGCGCCTTACCGCTCTGATCCTGATCGCCTGCCTCGGCCTCCTGGTGCGAACCCATCAACTCGTTAGCGACACCGCATTATTGGCCGGCTTCACCATCGCGTTTTACGGCTTCGCGCTTGCGCCACGCCGCCTCGTTCTTGGCGGGATAGCTATCGGCACGGGCGCAGGCATCGGCTTCATGGCCGACGGCCTGCTTGCCCCGGGCATCATCGCCATTACCGCCTTGCTGCTGCCGCTGGCATCCCAGACCTGGCGTACCCGCCAACATTTGATCTCTCTGCCCATCGCCTGCATCGTTGCCCTGCCCTGGCTGACGATATGGCCTTTTCTGCTTTACCAGCACTCCCCGCAACTATTTACAGAGTGGTTTTGGGTTCACAACCTGGGACGCTTTAACGCCACCGCCCATCTCGGTGACACGCACCAATCCGCTTATTACCTGCGCATGCTGCCCTGGTTCGCCTGGCCGGCTCTACCCCTGGCCCTTTGGACCCTATGGCGTCAAAAATGGGACGCTTGGCGCAACCCATATATTGCCCTGCCACTCACCTTGTTTCTGGTGATACTAAGCATATTAAGCGCAGCGGCGGAAAGCCACGATGTTGATGCCCTGCCGTTGCTCCCGCCGCTCGCCGTACTGGGCGCGGCGGCAGTGGAGTCCCTGCGCCGGGGTGCCGCCAATGCCCTGGACTGGTTCAGCGTGATGACCTTCAGCCTGGTCGCGGCAGTACTGTGGGCCGGTTGGTATGCCACCTTGACCGGTCATCCGGCGGAACTGGCCAGGAAATTCGACCAACTCCAGCCCGGCTACGTCGCCCACTTCAATGGAGCGGCACTGCTTCTTGCCCTGGTGCTGAGCGTTGCCTGGCTAATTGTGGTCATCCGGATGGAACGCGGCGCACTGCGAGCGATCGTCAATTCCGCACTGGGCATTACCCTGGCATGGGGATTGCTGGCCACGATCTGGCTGCCCTGGCTGGATGCAGGCAAAAGTTATCGCGCCATGTTCACCTCCATGCATCAGTCCGTGCCCCTGCAGTACGACTGCTTCTCCAGCAGGAACCTGGGCGACCCCCAGCGCGCCATGCTGCATTATTTCACGGACATCATCAGCGAACGGGAAGAGCTTTACCAACCCCACTGCAGCCTGCTTCTGGTGCAGGGCCGCCCTCAGTCCATCGAGCCACCCGGCCAGAATTGGCGTATCCTCTGGGAAGGCCAGCGTTTAGGCGACAACTCGGAATGGTTTACGCTATTTCAGAAGCACTGAACCAGCGGCATGCCGCTTGAATTATTTTTCGGCCTGTGTCCTAATATTAAAATATTGGCCATGGTCTGAACAATACCGCACACTAAACTGTTTCAAAAAGGAGCACATAATGAAAAACACTTTCACCAAAATCAGCATCAGCCTGGCCCTGAGCCTGGCCTTTTCCACCGCAGCCTTCGCGCACTCCGTGGAAAAAGAAGGCTATTTGATCGACACCCGCGGCAATCCGGTCATGAACAACTACAAGCAATGCTGGAAAACCGGCTACTGGACCCCGGCCATGGCAATCGCCGAATGCGATCCTGATCTGGTCAAAAAAGAAGCGCCTAAAGTCGTAATCGCCCCCGCCCCCGCCCCTGCAGCGTCAGGCCCCGAGAAAGCTGCTTTCGCAAAAATCACCCTGCAAGCCGAAACCCTGTTCGATTTCGACAAGGCCGTGGTACGTGCGGATGGCAAGAGCAAACTGAACGACGAAGTCGTTGCAGTAATGAAACAACACCCCGAAGTTGAAATTGTTCTGGTCACTGGTCATGCCGACCGCATCGGCAAGGAAGGCTACAACCAGAAACTGTCCGAGCGCCGTGCCGCCGCGGTCAAGGATTACCTGGTCAGCCAGGGCGTTGAAGCCAATCGCATCGAAACCGCCGCCAAGGGCGAGTCCGAGCCAACGGTTGCCTGCAGCGACGTCAAAGGCAAGGAAAGCGGCAAGAACAAAAAATTGGTGGAATGCCTGCAACCCAACCGTCGCGTAATGGTTGAAGTCCGGGTACAGAAACCGGCTCAGAACTAAGCGAGTTGAGCTAGTAACCCAAAGCCCCGCAATACGCGGGGCTTTTTTCTTGCACCCGCACTGGCGAACCGATGCAACAAGCCGACACGATTATTGACGCACGCTGGGTGATCCCCGTCGAGCCCGCGCGGCAGGTACTCGACCATCACAGCCTGGTCATCGCGGCGGAACATATCGTCGCCATTCTGCCGACACCCGAAGCCCATGCGCGCTTCGCCGCCAAGCGCACCGTCACGCTGGGCGAGCACGCCCTCATCCCCGGCCTGATCAATCTCCACACCCATGCCGCGATGAACCTGATGCGCGGCCTGGCCGACGACCTGCCGCTCATGGAGTGGCTCAAGCATCACATCTGGCCGGCCGAGGGACGCCATGTCTCTCCCCAGTTCGTGCGCGACGGCACACTGCTGGCTTGCGCCGAGATGCTGCGCGGCGGCATCACCTGCTTCAACGACATGTATTTCTTTCCGGATGCCGTCGCTGAAGCCGTTCTGGAATCCGGCATGCGCGCCGCCATCGGCATGATCGCCATGGACCATCCCACTGCTTATGCCAGCGATGCGGACGCCTACCTCCACAAGGGCTTGGAGACGCGCGACCGCTATGCCGCAGAACCCTTGCTGTCGTTCACGCTCGCGCCCCATGCGCCCTACACTGTCAGTGACAAGACCTTCGGCAAAATACTCACTTATGCCGAGCAACTCGACCTGCCCATCCACATCCATCTGCAGGAAACGCAGGACGAAATCCAGCAAGGCCTGGAACAGCATCAGCTCAGGCCGTTGCAGCGCCTACAGAACCTGGGGTTGCTGGGGCCCAACCTGATTGCGGTGCATGCCGTGCACCTGAAACCGGATGAAATGGCTGTGCTCGCCCAACAAGGCTGCCATATCGCGCACTGCCCCACTTCAAATCTCAAACTGGCGAGCGGCATCGCACCGGTTACAGCCATGCTGGAGCATGGCATCAACGTCGGCATCGGCAGCGATAGCGCCGCCAGCAACAACCGTATCGACCTGTTCCAGGAAATGCGCCTCGCCGCCCTGCTCGCCAAGGGGGTCAGCGGACAGGCGGACGCCCTGCCGGCATACCAGGCGCTGCGCATGGCGACGCTCAACGGCGCGCGCGCCCTCGGGTTGGAGGAGAAACTGGGATCACTTGAGCCGGGCAAGGATGCGGACATTGTCGCCGTCAATCTTGCCGGATTGGAAACCTTGCCATGTTATGATGTGATTTCGCATCTGGTCTATGCCGCAGGACGCGAACACGTCACGCACGTATGGGTCCGAGGCAAGCCGGTAGTGGAAAATCACAACCTGCTCACACTGGATGAACGGCAACTATCCGCCCAAGCCAGCCTGTGGCAAGAACGCATTAGGTAAAGACATGAGTGACGCCCCCCCTCTGAACGCAGACCAACAGGAACTGGATAAATTCAGCCAGCTTGCCCACCACTGGTGGGACCCCAGCAGCGAATTCAAACCGCTGCACGACATCAACCCCCTGCGCCTCGAATACATCGACAGCCTCGCCGGCCTTTCGGCCAAGCGCGTGCTGGATGTCGGCTGCGGTGGCGGCATCCTGTCTGAAAGCATGGCCGCACGGGGCGCGAACGTCACCGGCATCGACCTGGGTGAAAAAGCGCTCAAGGTAGCCAAACTGCATCTGCTGGAAAGCGGACAGAAGGTCGATTACCGCCTTATCGCGGTGGAAGAACTTGCCCGGCAGGAAGCGCAGCAATTTGATGTGGTGACCTGCATGGAAATGCTCGAGCATGTACCCGATCCTGCCAGTATCGTCAAAGCCTGTTTTGATCTCGTCAAACCCGACGGACACGTATTCTTTTCCACCATCAACCGCAACGCCAAGGCCTACCTGTTCGCCGTGATCGGTGCCGAATACCTGCTCAACATGCTACCGCGCGGCACCCACGATTACGCCAAATTCATCAAACCCTCCGAACTCGCGCGCCACTGCCGCGAAGCCGGACTGGCCGTAACAGAAGTGACCGGCATGAGCTACAACCCGCTTTCCAAGGTTTATTCTCTCGGCAACGACACCAGCGTCAACTACATGCTGGCCTGCCGCCGCGAAGCGTAAAGATCAAGGCAGCGCAATGATCAAGGCAGTCCTGTTCGACCTCGACGGCACGCTCGCCGACACCGCGCTAGATCTCGGTTATGCACTCAACGAACAGCGCCGCCTGCACGGCCTGGCGCCATTGCCCCACGAGCATATTCGCCCTTATGCTTCCCACGGCACAGTCGGCCTGCTTGAAATCGGCTTCAACCTTACGCCGGTCGATCCTTCCTTCTCCACCATGAGGGAAGAGTATCTCCAGCTTTACACCGCCAACCTGTGCCGTTTAACCTGCCTGTTCCAGGGCATGGCCGAAACCCTGGAAACACTGGAACAGCGCAACATACCCTGGGGTGTGGTCACCAACAAGCCCGCGCGCTTCACCAACCCGCTCATGGCCGCGCTGGGCTTGAGTGAACGGGCTGCCAGCATCATCAGTGGCGACACCTGCACCCACCCCAAACCGCACCCCGAATCCCTGCTGTGCGCCAGCCGCGAAATCGGCCTGCCACCCGAACAATGCCTATATATCGGCGACGCCGAGCGCGACATGGAAGCAGCCATCGCCGCCGGAATGCGTCCCATCGTCGCGCGTTACGGCTATCTGGGACCGAACGATCACCCGGAACAATGGGCCGCCCACAGCATGATCGAAAGCCCTCTGGAACTATTGCGCTTGCTGTAAGCATCGCTGTGCTAGAATTCAAACTTCATTGAACTTTAGCGCTGCAGGCTAGTCAATGATTGCACGGGGGCGACCCGGTTTCGACGTGGGTTGCAAAGCAGCGTAGGGCATACCGAGGACCAGTTACCTCGTAAATACATCTGGAAAAAAATAGTCGCAAACGACGAAAACTACGCACTAGCCGCTTAAACGGCTTTGCCTCTGCACCGGTTGTCTCATGGGCCGGGTCAGGCAACTGACAGCAGAGTCATTTACATGAGATCGCGCCGGTCCGGGTTACTTGAACCGGTGCTAAATAAAAGGTAACTCGCCCGAGTCCAGCCTGTCCGGTTGGCGTGACAAGGGTTAAAACCAAATAATTGGACTAAGTATGTAGAACTGCCTGTAGAGGGCTTGCGGACGCGGGTTCGATTCCCGCCGCCTCCACCATATGCCTTTTGTTTCAAGCACTTATAGCACTTCTTGAGGTCAGGGTACGACACAGTGTCCGAACCCGTGTCCGAAAGGAGTGCCAAGTGTCTCATCTCGCCGCCTCAACACCCTACGTCTTTCAGCGTAGAAATACATTCTATTTTCGCTTTACGTTTTCCAGGATTATCAGTAAGTTAGTTGGAAAGCGTGAACTCAGGTACTCCCTGCGCACCGGTTATCGGCAGTCTGCCGTCCGTCGTGCCATGGGTATGGTGGTACAGGTGGAGCGCTTTGTCTGGCAATTGCAGAAAGATAAAGCCATGCACCAACTATCTACGCAACACCTGCAGGCACTGCTGGATCAGCACCTGCGCTCCACGCTGAATCTATATGAGGATCAGCGCATCGTGGCCAACCAGCCGCTCACCCCTGCCGAAGTGGAGAATGCGGGTCTAGTGTGGGATTTCCTGGCAAAGGATACGCAGGA
>JAUYFW010000128.1 GCA_030690835.1 Sulfurimicrobium sp.
TTTCTTCCGACTTGCCTTCCACCATCACCCGCAACAGCGGTTCCGTTCCGGAAGGCCGCAGCAGCACACGGCCCGTGCCATCCAAGGCGCGCTCCGCTTGCGCCACTGCGGCCTGAACCTCGGCACTGGCACGAAAATCGAAACCCTTGGCGACCGGCACATTGATCAGAACTTGCGGATAGAGCACCAACTCTTGAGTGAACTCGGACAGACTGTTGCCGCTCAGTTTCAGCGCTTCCAATACCTGCAGGGCAGAGATGATGCCGTCCCCAGTGGTATGACGGTCAAGGCACAGGATGTGTCCGGAATTTTCACCCCCAAGGTACCAGCCTCGCTCCTGGATTAGTTCGAGCACATAGCGATCGCCCACTTTGGCACGAGCAAAGGGGATGCCCAGCTTTTCCAGAGCGTGCTCCATGGCCAGATTGGTCATCAGCGTGCCCACCACCCCGCCTTTGAGAAACCCCTGCTCTTGGCGAAATTTGGCAATTGCATAGATCAATTGATCACCGTCGAACAGCTTGCCCGAACGATCCGTCATCATGACCCGGTCGCCATCGCCATCCAGGGCGATGCCGACATCAGCGCCATATTTCTGAACTGCCGCTATCAATGCTTCCGGACTGGTCGAGCCGCAATCCTGGTTTATATTCAGGCCATCCGGCTGGTTTCCAACCGCGATCACCTCTGCGCCCAGTTCGTGGAACACCGGGGGGGCGACGTGATAAGTTGCACCATTGGCGCAATCCACCACGATCTTCATGCCGCGCAAATCGAGTTCATTGGGAAAGGAACTCTTGCAGAATTCGATATAGCGCCCGGCAGCATCATTAACCCGCCTGGCTTTACCCAATTGGGCCGAAGGCATGATGCGTAGCGGCTGCTCAAGTTCAGCCTCGATAGCCTGCTCGGTTGCGTCTGACAGCTTGTTGCCGCTGGCGGAGAAGAATTTGATGCCGTTATCTTCAAAGGGATTATGCGATGCCGAAATCACAACCCCGGCCTGAGCGCGCAGGGCACGGGTAAGATAAGCCACCCCGGGCGTTGGCATCGGGCCGAGCAGCAGCACATCCACGCCGGCGGCGGACAATCCGGCTTCCAGCGCCGACTCCAGCATGTAACCGGAGATGCGCGTGTCCTTGCCGATCAGCACGCTAGGGCGTTCCCCCTTGCCGCTGCGGCCCTGCGCCAGCACGCGCCCCGCCGCATTGCCCAGCCGCATCACGAAATCCGGCGTAATGGGCTCTTCTCCCACCTTGCCGCGCACGCCATCCGTACCAAAATATTTTCTCTTCATCTTGCTTCCTCAACCGCGCTGAATATCTGCAGCGCTTGTTTGGTCTCTTTTACATCATGTACGCGCAGAATTTTAGCGCCCTTCATGGCCGAAATCACCGCCGCAACAACGCTAGGCAGCATTCTTTCCGCCACGCCTAAACCAGTCAGCGCACCCAGCATGGATTTGCGCGACAGTCCCGCCAGGAGCGGAACGCCAAGCGTCCGGAACGCATCAAGGCCATGCAGCAAAGCCAGATTGTGCTCCAGCGTCTTGCCAAAGCCGAAGCCGGGGTCAATCACGATGCTCTCGCGAGCGATACCGGCCTGTTCCGCCGCCGCGACGCGCGCGGCAAGAAAAGTCTTCACGTCCGCCAGCACATTTCCATAGCGGGGATCGAGTTGCATGGTGCGCGGCTCGCCTTGCATGTGCATCAGGCACACCCCCACCCCTGAAGCAGCCACCACTTGCAGGGCGCCGGGGCTTTGCAGGGCGTTGACATCGTTGATCATGTCCGCGCCAGCCAAAATGGCTGCGCGCATCACCTCGGGTTTCAAGGTATCGACCGAGAGCGGCAAGCCACAGTGAGCCAAACCTTCCAGCACGGGCAGAATGCGGGCCAACTCTTCGGCGACGCCCACTGATTGGGCGCCCGGACGGGTCGATTCGCCACCGATATCGAGCATGTCAGCACCGTGCTCGATGAGTTGCAGCGCATGGGCAATGGCACGTTCGGCAGAATGGAACTTACCGCCATCCGAAAAGGAATCGGGCGTGACATTGACGATGCCCATGATGAGTGGGCAATCCAGGGAAAGGGTGAAGCGGCCGCAGTGGAACATGTTTGTGAAGGGTGAAGGGTGAAGGGTGAAGGTTTTTACCTTTCACTTTTCACAACGAGGCAACGCCGAGTGGCTTCACCCTTCACAATCACTCTTCACCGCATCCTCAAGCTTCCTGAGCGGGTGTATGCGCAGTGGTAGTGGCTGCCGGCGCGCTCGGGGCATCATCCTTGGGCGGGTTGGCTGCGCCCTGGCTGGGCTTTGGCGGGCGTGGGGCAAGCCCCTCCATGATGTCCTTGATCTGGTCGGCATCGATGGTTTCCCATTCCAGCAGGGCGTGCGCCATGGCCTCGATCTTGTCGCGATTGCCCTCGATCAGCTTGCGCGCCAAGGCATATTGCTGGTCGATGATGCGGCGAATTTCCGCATCCACCTGCTGCATGGTGGCCTCGGACACATTCTTGTGGGTGGTGACGGAGCGGCCCAGAAACACCTCTCCATCGTTCTCGCCATAAACCATCGGCCCCAGCGCATCGCTCATGCCCCATTGCGTCACCATGCGACGCGCCATTTCGGTGGCGCGCTCAAAGTCGTTGCTGGCACCAGTGGTCATCTGCCCCATGAACACTTCCTCGGCAATGCGGCCGCCGAACAGCACGGAGATGTTCTGCAGGATCTGCTCGCTGTTCAAGCTGTAACGGTCTTCCACCGGCAACTGCATGGTCACGCCCAAGGCGCGGCCACGCGGGATGATGGTGACCTTGTGCACCGGGTCGGTCTTGGGTAGCAGGCGCGCCACCACCGCGTGGCCGGACTCGTGATAAGCCGTATTCCTGCGCTCTTCCTCGGGCATCACGATGGAGCGACGTTCGGCGCCCATGAT
The DNA here is from genome assembly GCA_030690835.1 of Sulfurimicrobium sp. Classification (GTDB taxonomy): domain Bacteria; phylum Pseudomonadota; class Gammaproteobacteria; order Burkholderiales; family Sulfuricellaceae; genus Sulfurimicrobium. Next base: position 2,942 of record JAUYFW010000128.1, read on the forward strand.
GATCTTGTCCTTGGCCTTTTCGAAGTCCTCCATGTCCACCAGGCGTTTGTTGAAGCGGGCGGCAAACAGGGCCGCCTCGTTCACCAGGTTAGCCAAATCCGCGCCGGACATGCCAGGCGTTCCACGTGCCAGGATATCGGCCTTCACATCGGGCGCGATCGGCACCTTGCGCATGTGCACCATGAGAATTTGCTCGCGGCCACGGATATCGGGCAGCGGCACCACCACCTGACGGTCAAAACGGCCCGGCCGCAACAACGCCGGATCCAGCACATCAGGGCGGTTAGTGGCGGCGACCACGATCACGCCCGAGGTACCTTCGAAGCCATCCATTTCCACCAGCAACTGGTTGAGCGTTTGTTCGCGTTCGTCATTGCCGCCGCCCAGGCCAGCGCCGCGCTGGCGACCAACCGCGTCGATCTCGTCGATGAAGATGATGCACGGGGCATTTTTCTTGGCCTGTTCGAACATGTCGCGTACCCGCGCCGCGCCGACGCCGACGAACATTTCGACGAAGTCGGAGCCGGAAATGCTGAAGAACGGCACTTTTGCCTCACCGGCAATCGCTTTCGCCAACAGCGTCTTGCCGGTTCCGGGATTGCCCACCATCAATACGCCGCGCGGAATGCGTCCGCCCAGTTTCTGAAACTTGGTCGGATCGCGCAGGAATTCGACCAACTCGGACACTTCTTCCTTGGCCTCGTCGCAGCCGGCCACATCGGCGAAGGTCACGGTATTGGTAGCCTCGTCCAGCAGGCGGGCCTTGCTTTTGCCGAAAGAAAAAGCACCACCCTTGCCGCCGCCCTGCATCTGGCGCATGAAAAACACCCAGACGCCGATCAACAGCAGCATCGGGAACCAGGAAATGAAGAGGTTCATCAGGAAGGAAGGCTCCTCCTCGGGCTTGGCCTCAACCACCACGCCATTCTTGAGCAGGTCCGAAACCATCCATGGGTCGGAAGGCGCATAGGTGGTAAAGCGCTTGCCATCGGCCCCCACGCCTTTGAGAATATGGCCCTCGATCGTCACTTTGGTGACCTTGCCCTGCTTCACCTCGTCAAGGAACTGGGAATATTCCAGCGGGCTTTGCGCCACCTGGCGCGCGCCAAACTGGTTGAATACGGTCATCAGCACCAGCGCGATTACCAGCCAAATGGCGATGTTTTTCATCAGGTTGTTCAAGCTTGCTCCTTAGCAACCAGCATATAAAATTCCTTTGATTTTAAACTCTTTGGCCTGGTGCTGGGTGATTTATTTGGTTCCGGGCTTTAGTCCCTTGCCCAACATATACACCTCGGCACTGCGGTCGCGCGACGCTTTCGGCTTGCGCACCGTTACTTTCTCGAAATGAGCACGCATCTCGCGCACGTAATCATCGAACCCCTCGCCCTGAAAAACTTTGACCACAAACGCCCCTCCGGGTTTCAGGTGTTGCGTTGCAAATTCCAGCGCCAACTCGGCCAGGTGCATGCTGCGCGCCTGATCCGCCGTACCTATGCCACTGATGTTGGGTGCCATATCGGAAATAACAAGGTCTACCGGGCGCCCCGCCATAGCCTCGTCCAGCATGGCCAGTGCAGCGTCTTCACGAAAATCGCCCTGAATGAAAACCGCACCGCGCACTGAATCCATGGGCAAAATATCGAAGGCAACCAGCACCCCCGAGGGCCCAATCTTTTTTGCCGCCACCTGGGTCCAGCCGCCGGGTGCCGCTCCAAGGTCCACCACGGTCATGCCCGGCCTGAGCAAAAGATCGCGCTCGTCAATCTCCATCAGCTTGTAGGCTGCACGGGAGCGGTAGCCCTCTTTCTTGGCCAACAGCACATAGGGATCGTTGACGTGCTCGCGCATCCAGCCTTTGCTGGTTCGGGTTCGTTTCATGGGGTAAACTGTCGCATTTTTTGGACCATCAAGAATGTTGAATCTTACTCCCGGTCAACGCCGCTTTCTGCGCGCCCAGGCCCACTCGCTCAGCCCCGTGGTCTTGATCGGCGATGCCGGGCTGACGGCTGGCGTCATGAAGGAAATCGAGCACAGCCTGATCAGCCACGAACTGCTCAAGATTAAAGTGGCCAGCGGCGACCGCGAGCAACGGGAAATCATGCTTACGGAAATCTGCACCACGCTGGAAGCCGCGCCGGCACAACATATCGGCAAGACGCTGGTGATTTACAAGCCGGCAAAAAAACCCCGGCTCGTGTTACCCAAGGACTAGCTTCTGCGTGGCGCCAGCACCAATACCAGCCCCAGCACGCTCTGTACCAAGTACACGATACTGGAAATACCGTGCCAGCGTGCAAAGCGGTCGCGGAACATGCTTTCCATCACGCCCTTGGGCAACGCCTGCTCCTTGAGCCCCTCCAGAATCGGCTGAATGCCAAAATGCCCGGCGACAGCCAGCAGCAGCATCACCAGCGTGGCCCAGAAGAAGCCCTGCTTCAACGCTGCGCCGCCAAAACTCGCCAGACGGTGAATCAGCAGGTAAAAGCCGCAGGCCATGCCGATGTATGCCACGAGCGTGAACATTTTGCCCGCCAGCATTCCCGCCATGGTTTTGTCGGCCAGGGCGGAAAAAAGCACCGGCGCTGCCAGGTAGCCGATCGCCCACAACCCGCCGACCCACAGGGTAGCGGCCACCAGGGAAAGCTTGTCGGCGAAGCGGTTCATTTAACGTAAAACCCGCGCAGCGAGTCATCAGCCCCCCTCTCCCGCTTGCGGGGGAGGGACGGGGTGGGGGAAACGGCCATGGCGAGTTTCATTATCAGGAAGGGCATTTTTGCCATGACCGTTAGATGTATTTCACGTCCAGAATTTCATATTCACGGACACCGCCTGGTGCCCGAACTTCCGCTACGTCGCCGGCGGATTTGCCAATCAGGGCGCGCGCGATCGGCGAACTGATGGAAATCTTGCCCTGCTTGATGTCGGCCTCGTCGTCGCCGACGATCTGGTAAGTCACCTTGTCGCCGCTTTCCAGATCCTCGAGTTCCACCGTGGCTCCAAACACGCAACGGCCTTCCGCATCCAGCAGCTTGGGGTCGATAATCTGCGCATTGGACAGCTTGCCATCGACTTCCGCGATACGGCCTTCGACAAAGCTTTGGCGCTCCTTGGCCGCATCGTATTCGGCGTTTTCCGACAGATCCCCGTGGGAACGAGCCTCGGCGATGGCGGCAATGACACTCGGCCGCTCCACGGTTTTCAGGTTCTGCAATTCAGCGCGCAGCAATTCGGCACCCAGTACCGTCAGGGGAACTTTGTTCATTACTCTATTTCCTTGAAATCAAAAAACAATGCGGATCGAGTCACCCCAATCCGCACAATTCATACGTTGAGCCTGCTTAATTCAGGCGTTTATGCAAATCCTGCAAGCAGTACACCTGCAATTCCTTCATGTGCTGCATGCCGACACAGGCGGCGCGCGCACCGGACAAGGTGGTGTAATAGGTAATCCGCTGCTGCAGCGTGGCATGGCGGATCGCATAGGAATCCTGCACGGCACGCTTGTCTTCCACGGTGTTGATGATCAGGCTGATCTCGCCGTTCTTGATCAGGTCGACAATGTGCGGACGTCCTTCATGCACCTTGTTCACCAAGGTTACTGGCAGGCCTGCGGCCTGAATCGCCGTCGCGGTACCGCGCGTGGCAAACAACCCGAAACCCAGTTTGACCAGGTCGCGGGCGATATCCACCACTTTTTCCTTGTCGCCGGTCTTGACGCTGATCAGCGCCTTTCCGCCGGAGGGCAGCTTCACGCTCGCCGCCATCTGCGACTTGAGGAAGGCCTCGGCGAAAGTGTTGCCGACGCCCATCACCTCGCCGGTGGATTTCATTTCCGGGCCGAGAATGGGGTCCACGCCGGGGAACTTGATGAAGGGGAATACCGCCTCCTTCACCGAGTAGTAGGGCGGTATCACTTCACGGGTAACGCCCTGCTGCTTCAGCGTCTGGCCCACCATGCAGCGCGCCGCGATCTTGGCCAGCGCCAGGCCGGTTGCCTTGGACACGAATGGCACGGTACGCGAGGCGCGCGGGTTCACTTCCAGCACGAACACCGTCTCGCCCTGGATGGCAAACTGAACATTCATCAGCCCCACCACGTTCAAACCTTTGGCCATCGCCACCGTCTGGCGCCGCAGTTCGTCCTGGATTTCAGGGCTGAGGCTATAGGGCGGCAGGGAACAGGCGGAATCGCCGGAATGCACCCCGGCTTCCTCGATGTGCTCCATGATGCTGCCGATCAGTACGTCGGTGCCGTCGCAGATGGCATCGACGTCCACTTCGGTGGCATCGTTGAGAAAACGGTCGAGCAATACCGGGGAATCGTTCGAGACCTTCACCGCCTCGCGCATGTAGCGCTCCAGGTCGGACTGTTCATGCACGATTTCCATCGCCCGCCCGCCCAGCACGTAGGAGGGGCGCACCACCAGCGGGTAGCCGATTTCTTCCGCTGCCTTGATGGCGGCTTCCGGCGCCCGGGCAGTACGGTTGGGCGGTTGTTTGAGATTAAGATCGTGCAACAGCTTCTGGAAACGCTCGCGGTCTTCCGCCGCGTCGATCATGTCCGGGGTGGTGCCGATAATGGGCACGCCATTGGCTTCCAGGTCGCGCGCCAGTTTGAGCGGCGTCTGCCCGCCGTACTGTACGATCACGCCGTAGGGCTTCTCGACATGGACGATTTCCAGCACGTCTTCCAGCGTCAACGGCTCGAAGTACAGACGGTCGGAGGTATCGTAATCGGTGGAAACGGTTTCCGGGTTGCAGTTGACCATGATGGTCTCGTAACCATCTTCGCGCATCGCCAGCGCGGCATGCACGCAGCAGTAATCGAACTCGATACCCTGACCGATGCGGTTCGGCCCGCCGCCCAGCACCATGATTTTCTTCTTGTCCGTGGGCGCGGCTTCGCACTCTTCCTCGTAGCTTGAGTACATGTAAGCGGTGTGAGTGGCGAATTCGGCGGCACAGGTATCGACGCGCTTGTACACCGGACGCACGCCCAGTGCCTGGCGCGTATTGCGCACCTCATGCTGGGTCACGCCGAGCAGCTTGCCCATACGGCGGTCGGAAAAGCCACTGCGCTTGAGGCGGCGCACTTCGTCGCGGCTCAAATCAGCCAGCTTGCGGCCGGACAGCGCCTGCTCCTGCTTGACCAGGTCTTCCATTTGCGCCAGGAACCACGGGTCGACATGGGTCAACTCGTGAATCTTCTCCTGGCTCATGCCGCAGCGCATGGCGTCGGCGATGTACCAGATGCGTTCCGGACCGGGTACGCTCAGCTCGGTTTCCAGCGTGTCGATGTCGGTGGTTTTTTCGTCCAGGCCATCGTTGCCGGTTTCCAGCCCGCGCAAGGCTTTTTGCAGCGATTCCTGGAAGGTGCGACCAATCGCCATCACCTCGCCCACCGACTTCATCTGGGTGGTGAGGCGGCTATCGGCCTGGGGGAATTTTTCAAAAGCGAAACGTGGAATCTTTGTCACCACGTAATCGATACTGGGCTCGAAGGATGCCGGGGTCGCGCCGCCGGTGATGTCGTTCTGCAACTCGTCCAGGGTGTAGCCGACCGCCAGCTTCGCCGCGATCTTGGCGATGGGGAAGCCGGTGGCCTTGGACGCCAGCGCCGAGGAACGCGACACGCGCGGATTCATCTCGATCACCACCATCTGCCCATTCTTTGGGTTGATGCCGAACTGCACGTTGGAGCCGCCGGTTTCCACGCCGATTTCGCGCAGCACCGCCAGCGAGGCGTTGCGCATGATCTGGTATTCGCGGTCGGTCAGGGTCTGGGCCGGGGCGACGGTGATGGAATCGCCGGTATGCACGCCCATGGCGTCAAAGTTCTCGATCGAGCAAATGATGATGCAGTTGTCCTTGTTGTCGCGCACCACCTCCATTTCGTATTCTTTCCAGCCGATCACCGATTCCTCGATCAGCAGTTCGCGCGTCGGCGAGGCTTCCAGGCCGCGCTCGCAGATGGCGACGAATTCTTCCTTGTTGTAGGCGATACCCCCGCCGGAACCGCCCATGGTGAAGGAAGGCCGTATGATAGTGGGATAGCCGACCATGGCCTGCACCTGGAAGGCCTCTTCCAGGCTATGTGCAATCGCCGCGCGCGGGCAGGCGAGGCCGATCTTCTCCATCGCCTTCTTGAATTTTTCCCGGTCCTCGGCCTTGTCGATGGCTTCCTTGGTGGCGCCAATCATCTGCACGCCGAATTTTTCCAGCACGCCATGCTTGGCAAGATCGAGCGCGCAATTGAGCGCGGTCTGTCCGCCCATGGTGGGCAGCAGGGCGTCGGGGCGCTCTTTCTCGATGATCTTTTCCACCACCTGCCAGGTAATCGGCTCGATGTAGGTGGCGTCCGCCATTTCCGGATCGGTCATGATGGTGGCCGGATTGGAGTTGACCAGGATGACGCGGTAGCCCTCCTCGCGCAAAGCCTTGCACGCCTGGGCGCCGGAATAGTCGAATTCACAAGCCTGACCGATAACGATCGGGCCCGCGCCGATGATGAGGATGCTATGGATGTCGGTACGTTTGGGCATGAATGCGTGAAGCGTGAGGCGTGAAACGTGAAACGTGAAGCGCAACTACAGGAGGCGCGCATTTCACATTTCACATTTCACATTTCACGCTCTTTCCCTCATTAATTGTATGAAGCGGTCGAACAAATAACTCACATCGTGCGGCCCGGGGCTTGCTTCGGGGTGGCCCTGAAAGCTGAACGCGGGCACGTCGGTGCGGCTCAAGCCCTGGTTGCTGCCATCGAACAGGGACTTGTGGGTCACGCGCAGGTTGGCCGGCAGCGTGGCCGGGTCCACCGCAAAACCGTGGTTCTGGCTGGTAATCATGACCCGGCCGCTGTCCAGATCCTGCACCGGATGGTTGGCACCATGATGGCCAAATTTCATTTTCATGGTCTTGGCACCGGATGCCAGGGCCAGCAACTGGTGGCCGAGGCAAATGCCGAAAACGGGTATTTTTTTGTCCAGCACCTTGCGGATCGCATCGATGGCGTAGTCGCACGGCTCCGGATCGCCAGGGCCATTGGACAGGAACACGCCGTCCGGATTGAGCGCGAACACTTCCTCAACCGGCGTCTGTGCCGGCAACACGGTCACCTTGCAGCCACGCTGCGCCAGCATGCGCAGGATATTGCGCTTGACGCCATAATCATAGGCCACGACATGAAATTTGGGATTATCCTGGGGCTTGAATCCGCCCTCGAGCCGCCACTCGCCTTCGAGCCACACCTCTGGCTCTGTGCGTGAAACCACCTTGGCGAGGTCCATGCCCGCCAGGCCGGCAAAGCCGCGCGCCAGCTCCAGCGCCCTGCCCTCGTCCACCTCGTCCACCTCGCTCGCCGGCCCCGCCGCCATCAGGCAACCGCTCTGAGCACCCTTGTCGCGCAGGAGGCGCGTCAGCTTGCGGGTATCAATCTCGGCAATGGCCACCACGTTGTGGCGCTTGAGGTATTGCGGCAGGGTTTCGGTCTGACGCCAGTTGCTGGACAACAGGGGCAAATCGCGAATCACTAGACCGGCGGAAAAAATCCGGCCGGCCTCGTCATCTTCCGGGTTGGTACCGGTGTTGCCGATATGGGGGTAAGTCAGGGTAACGATCTGGCGGCAATAGGAAGGATCGCTGATAATTTCCTGATAACCGGTAAGGGCGGTATTGAAAACCACCTCGCCCACGGAGTGGCCCGAGGCGCCAATGGAAATACCGCGAAACACTGTCCCATCTGCGAGCACGAGAATGGCTGGCTGGTGTTGCGGCACAAGAAATCTCCGAATCCGAATCCGGGATGCTGGATCGCCCCCGGACATGAAAAGCGGGACAGGCTGCTCGCCCATCCCGCTCCATTAACTTCGTGAAATTATACTGTAATCTTGGGCTTATATCAACGCAGACCGAGCACGTCCTGCATGTCATACAGCCCGGCACCCCGCCCAACGAGGAAGCGGGCGGCGCGCAGGGCGCCCAGGGCAAATGTGGCACGGCTGCTGGCCTTGTGGGTAATTTCCACGCGCTCGCCGATACCGGCGAACAAAACCGTGTGATCGCCCACGATATCGCCGCCGCGCACCGTGGCGAAGCCGATAGTGGAAGGCGAGCGTTCACCCGTCACCCCTTCGCGCCCATATACCGCGCAATCGGCCAGGTCACGGCCCAGTGCGTGAGCAACCACTTCACCCAGGCGCAGCGCGGTGCCGGATGGCGCATCCACCTTATGGCGGTGATGCGCTTCCATGACTTCGATATCGTAGCCCTCGTTCAGCACCCTGGCGGCGGTATCCAGCAGCTTGAACAACAGATTGACGCCGACGCTCATGTTGGGCGCAAAAACAATACCGCAATCGTGACTGGCGTCGAAAATCTTTTCCTTTTCCTCGGGCGTAAAGCCGGTGGTGCCGATCACCATCTTCACCCCGTGCATGCGGCATAGTTCCATATGCCGCAGCGTTGCCTCGGGGCGGGTGAAATCGATCAACACGTCGCAGCCCTGCAAGGCACCGGCCACATCCTCGCGCATCAGGACGCCATTGGGCGCACCGATCAATTCGCCTGAATCCTTGCCCAGATAGGGGCTGCCCGCGCGCTCGAGCGCGGCATGGACGCGCATGTCCGGCATCTGGGCCACGGCCTCCAGCAGCGCGCGCCCCATGCGCCCGGAACTGCCGGCAATCGCGATGTTCAACATAGTCACTCCGGTCTGCTTGCTGGCTTGTCTTGAACGGCAGGCGCTGCGGCGGCCGGCACCACATCGCCCTCCACCCGTTTCAGCAGCTCATTCTCGAACACCACGGTGACGTGGCTCTGCTCCGTCAGCACGCCCGCCTTCTGGAAGCGATAGACATAATCCCAGCGTTCGGGGTGAAAAACATCGGTCACCAGCGGCGTGCCAAGCGCAAAGCGCACCTGGGACTTGGTCATGCCGGGCTTGAGGCGGGACACCATTTCCTGGGTCACCACATTTCCCTGCTGGATGTCGATTTTGTAAACCGACGGTGCCATGGGGATGTAGGAGCAGGCCGGCAGGAGTAAAACCAAGGCAAGAATGGATAGGCGCATGTACGGGCTTTTGTTGTTCGTAAGAGACTTATATTATGATAGCCCAATTTGACGCTTCGAGCATACAGCATGAGTCAGCCTAATGATCTGAAAAACGTTGGCCTCAAGGCCACCCTGCCGCGCCTGAAGATTCTCAACCTGTTCGAAACCAGCGAGGTGCGCCACCTCACGGCGGAAGACGTGTACCGCATACTGCTTGCCGAGGGGATGGATGTGGGGCTGGCGACGGTTTACCGCGTACTGACCCAGTTCGAGGCGGCCGGCCTGCTGGTGCGTCACCATTTCGAAAGCGGCAAGGCGGTATTCGAGCTCAACCTGGGGCGCCACCACGACCATCTGGTATGTCTGCAGTGCGGCATGGTGGAGGAATTTTACGACGCGGAAATCGAACGGCGGCAGGAGCAAATCGCCAAGGAGCGAGGCTTCCACATCCAGGAACACTCGCTTTATCTTTACGCCGACTGCCTCAAGGCCGATTGCCCGCACAAGGCTTGAAATCAGGACACGCCCAGCATCTCCGCGGCATGCTGGCGCGTCGTGGAGGTGATTTCAACCCCCCCCAGCATGCGCGCGATTTCCTCGATGCGCTGCTGCGGCTCCAGCAGCGTGATTTGACTTAATATCTGGCCATCCCGTGCGCACTTGGCCACTTGCCAGTGCTGGTCGCCCAGCGCCGCCACCTGCGGCAGATGGGTAATGCACAGCACCTGGCGCTCGGCGCCCAGGCCGCGCAGCATTTTCCCCACCACCTCGGCCACGCCGCCGCCGATGCCCACGTCCACTTCGTCGAATATCAGCGTCGGCACAGCCGCCACCTTGCTGGTCATGACCTGAATCGCCAAGCTGATGCGCGACATCTCGCCGCCGGAAGCCACCTTGGCCAAGGGCTTTGCCGCAAGGCTGGAGTGAGCGCTCACCAGAAATTCAACCCGCTCCAGGCCGTGAACATCACCCTCTTCCAGCACATGCAGCGCCACTTCGAAGCGTCCGCCCGCCATGGCCAGTTGCTGCATCGCCTCGCTCACCCGAGCGCTTAGCTCCTGGGCCGCGCGTTGCCTTCCCTCGCTCAAGATGGCGGCCCTGGCCAAATAGACCCCTTGGGCAGCGTCCTCCTGCTGCCGCAACTCTACAGTGGAACCCATGTGTTGCAGCCCGGACAGGCGATTTTCACGTTCCAGCAGCCAAGCTGGCAAGGCTTCCGGCGCCACCCGGTACTTGCGCGCCATGCCGTGCAGCGTCTCAAGGCGTTGCTCGGCCTCGCGCAGGCGTTCGGGGTCCAGATCCAGGCGTTGCGCATAATGACGCAGACTGTAGGCGGCCTCCTGCAACTGCGCGGCTGCCGAGTCGAGAATAACCAGCGGCTCACCCAGGGCGGCATCGTATTCCAGCACCTTGTTGAGCCGTCCGATCAGACCATTGAGTTGCGACAGCAGCGCCAGATCGCCATCGGCAAGCAGTTCGACGCCATACTGAGCGCCTTCCAGCAGGCTTGCGGCATGCGCAAGCCGGGCATGCTCGGCTTGCAGTTCCGGCCATTCCTCCGGACTGAGATTGAGCCCTTGCAGTTCGCGCACCTGCCATTCCAGTTGTTCCAGCTCAGCCAGCGCCGCTACCGAGTCTTTCTCCCACGCCACGCGACGCTCGCGCAGGCCTTGCCAGACACGGTAATCCTGGGCCACTTCGCGCGCCGACGCACTCAGACCGGCATAAGCATCGAGTAATTCGCGCTGCACCGCGGACTTGAGCAGGGATTGATGAGCGTGCTGGCCGTGGATATCCACCAGATATTCGCCCGCTTCGCGCAATTGCTGCAGGGTCACGCCACTGCCGTTGACGAAGGCGCGCGAGCGGCCAGTGGAATCGATGGTACGGCGCATCAGGCACACCCCGGGGTCGCCCGCGAGGCCATTCTCTTCCAGCCAGGATTGGAGCTGGGGCAGCTTGGCCGTATCGAATTCAGCCGACAGTTCGGCGCGCTCACAGCCGGCGCGCACCACGCCGGAATCGCCCCGCTCGCCCAGCACCAGGGCCAGCGCATCGATCAGGATGGATTTTCCGGCGCCGGTTTCGCCGGTCAGCACGGTAAAGCCGGAACTAAATTCCAGCCCCAGCCGGTCAACGATAACGAAATCGCGAATGTTAAGAGAAAGAATCATTTAGAGCTTTTCCCCCCAACGCAGCTTCTGGCGCAGCGTATCGTAATAACTATGGCCGAGCGGATGAAGCAGACGGATATTTTTTTCCGAGCGGCGCACCACCACCCAGTCGTTCTGCTGCAGGCCGATATGACTCTGGCCGTCGAAGTGAACACTCGCATCCACCGCGTGCAGCAGCAGAATTTCCATCACGCTATGGCTATTGACGGCGATCGGGCGGTTGCTCAAGGTATGGGGGCAAATCGGCACCAGCACCATCGCCTCCAGCGTAGGATGCAAAATCGGCCCGCCGGCGGACAGCGCATACGCCGTCGAACCGGTCGGGGTCGCCACCACCAGGCCATCGGAGCGCTGGCTGTAAACGAACTGGCCATCGATGAATACCTCAAGTTCGATCAAACGCCCCGAAGTACCCTTGCTCACCACCACATCGTTAAAAGCGTAGGCCTGATAAACGGGCTGCCCCTGCCGGCGCACCACGGTATTGAGCAGAAAGCGCTCCTCGGCCGCATATTCCCCCGCGAGGATTTCATCCATGGTCTCCAGCATGCCATCGATGGAGACATCGGTGAGGAAACCCAGACGCCCCTGATTCACGCCCACCAGAGGCACATCATATTCAACCAGCTCGCGGGCGATGTTGAGCATCGTGCCATCGCCGCCCATGACCACCGCCAAATCCGCGCGTGCGCCGATTTCTTCCATGCTCACCGCAGCGTAAGGCACGCTGCCGATACGCTCTGCGGTCTGCTGTGACAGCAGCACCTCAAGCTTGCGCTGTTCGAGAAAACACGCCAACCGCAGCAGCGGCTCGCTCAATCCGGTGCTATTGTATTTGCCAATCAGGGCAACGGTCTGGAACGGGGTTTTCATGGCCGGAATTATAACCGCAAGTTATTGCCCGGAAGTTATGGTAATCAGTAAAATGACTCGATGCTGAACGAACGCGCCCAACTCCTGCTCAAGACCCTGATCGAACGCTATATCGCGGAAGGCCAGCCGGTGGGCTCGCGCACCCTGTCCAGGCATCCCGGCCTCGATCTCTCCGCCGCCACCATCCGCAACGCCATGGCGGACCTGGAGGAAATGGGCTTCATCATCAGCCCGCACACTTCCGCCGGCCGGATACCCACGCCGCGCGGCTATCGCTTCTTCGTCGACACCCTGCTTACCGTGCATCCGCTAAATGAAGTGCAGGTGCACCAACTGGAAAACCAGCTCCACCCGGCCGACCCCCAGCGGCTGATCGCCTCTGCCTCGAAGCTGCTGTCGGACCTGACCCTGTTCGCCGGCATCGTGATGACGCCGAAGCGCCGCTCGCCCGCCTTCCGCCACCTGGAATTCCTGCCCCTCTCGGAAAAGCGCATTCTGCTCATCATCGTCACCGCCGACGAAAACGTGCAGAACCGCATACTCCTTACCGACAAGGCCTATAGCCCGGCGGAGCTCACCCGCGCCGCGAATTTCTTCAACCAGCACTACGCCGGCTTCACCCTGGAAGAAGCGCGCACGCGCATGCAGGATGAACTGAAACGCCTGCATCAGGACATGACGGCGCTGATGTCCGCGGCGCTCGAAGCCAGCAGCCAGGCACTGGAGCCAAGCGAGGGTTATGTGCTGTCGGGGGAAAAAAACCTGCTGCATGTGGACGACCTGTCCTCCAACATGACCAGCCTGCGCAAGCTGTTCGACGCCTTCGAGCAAAAAACCACCCTGATCCAGTTGCTGGACGTAAGCCAGGGCGCCCAGGGCGTGCAGATATTTATCGGCGGCGAATCCGGCCATGCGCCGCTCGACGAATGCAGCGTGGTCACCGCGCCCTACGAGGTGGACGGCCAGGTGGTCGGCACCGTGGGCGTAATCGGCCCGACACGCATGGCTTACGAACGCGTGATCCCGATCGTGGACGTGACGGCCAAGCTGCTGGGCAGCGCCCTGTCCTATCACTGAAAACATGCCCTATCTCCCCGAGCCCCCCTACCAGCACGGCCGCCCCGCAAAAATCGGCGTCCTGCTGATCAATCTCGGCACGCCGGACGCCCCCACCAGGCACGCGCTGCGCCGCTACCTCAAGCAATTCCTCAGCGACCCGCGCGTGGTGGAAATTCCGCGTCTGGTGTGGTGGCTGATTCTCAACGGCGTCATCCTCAACACTCGCCCGGCAAAATCGGCAAAGAAATATGCCCAGATATGGACCGCGGAAGGCTCCCCCCTGTTCGTTCACACCCGCAAGCAGGCAAAGATGCTGCAAGGCTATCTCGGCGAACGCTTGAAGCCGCCCTCACCCCTGCCCCCTCTCCCGGGGGGAGAGGGGAAAATTATCGTGGAATTCGCCATGCGTTACGGCAACCCGTCCGTGCCGTCAGCCATTGCCTCGCTCAAGGAACAAGGCTGCGACCGCATTCTCGCCCTGCCGCTCTACCCGCAATATGCCGCGAGCAGCACCGCCTCCGCGCTGGACGCGGTACTGCAGACCCTGCAGCAAAGCCGCAACATGGCGGAACTGAGAACGGTAAAGCACTACCACGATCACCCCGGCTATATCGCCGCCCTGGCCAACAGCGTGCGCGACCACTGGATGCAGCATGGCCGGCCTGACATGTTGGTGATGAGCTTTCACGGCGTGCCGAAAAAATCATTGCTGCAAGGCGACCCCTACCACTGCGAATGCCAGAAAACCGGCCGCCTGCTGGCCGAAGCGCTGGGATTGGCTCGGGATCAATACCAGGTCACGTTCCAGTCGCGCTTCGGCCGCGCCGAATGGCTCCAGCCCTATACCGCACGGACGCTAAAGGATCTTGGCAAGAAAGGCACCAAACGGGTGGATGCCATCTGCCCCGGCTTTTCCTCCGACTGCCTGGAAACCCTGGAAGAAATCGCCATCGAGTGCAAGGCGGATTTTCTCAATGCCGGCGGACAGGAGTATCACTACATCCCCTGCCTCAACGAGCGCGACGACTGGCTTCGCGCCCTGTGCGACATCACCCTCAACCATCTGCAAGGCTGGCTGCAGGAGACGCCCAACCCCACCTCCGCGCTGGAAAGCAAGGCCCGTGCGATTGCCATGGGTGCAAAGGATTAAGCCCTCAAGTTCTGCTCCACGCTGCCGTTAAAATAACGGCAAGCTTCCCCATCCAACAATCCCAAAAAAGCAGGAAACTTGCGCTTTCTTTAAGGGATTGATCATGAAAATCGCCAGCTCCGACATCCTGTTAAGCAGCCAGCACGCCACCGTGGAAAGGCACAGCCTGCGCGAAACGCTGCGCGCCTGGGTTGGCGCGGAACGCCCGGATTTCGAGGGGCGTGACAGGCCGCTCAAGCGCCCCGCCGCAGACCAGGTTTCCATTTCCGCGCAAGGCCAGGCGGCACAAAAATCCGCTGCCGTTTCAGATGTCCAGGGAGCGGTAGACAACGACCCGCGCATGCAATTGCTGATCTACATGGTGGAAGCCATGACCGGCAAGAAAATAAAAATCATGTCCATGAAGGACTTGCAGCCTGCGCAGACAGCGCCGGCGGAATCATTGCAGGACCCCAAGACAACAGGGGGACAGCCCGCATCACAGCCAGCCGGGTTCGGCGTCGAGTACGAGCGCCACGAAACCCATTACGAAGCCGAACAGACCAGCTTCCAGGCCCAGGGTATTGTCAAAACCGCCGATGGCAGGGAAATTGCGTTCCATCTGCAACTTTCCATGAGCCGCGAGTACCTGGAGCAAAGCGACGTCAGCGTGCGCCTGGGCGACGCGGTGCAGAAAACGCAAGACCCGCTGGTGATCAACTTCAACGGCAACGCGGCGCAACTGACGGCCGCCAAATTCAGCTTCGACCTCGATGCCGACGGCAGCACCGAGCAGATTTCCTTCGTCGCGCCCGGCAGCGGCTTTCTGGCCCTCGACAAGAACCAGGACGGCAAGATCAACAACGGCAGCGAGCTGTTCGGTCCTGCCAGCGGCAACGGCTTCGACGAACTGGCCGCTTACGACCAGGACGGCAACCGCTGGATCGACGAAAACGATGCCGTGTTCGCCCAACTCCAGGTCTGGAGCAAGGACACCCAGGGCAACGACCAGCTCGCCACGCTGAAAGAATCCGGCGTGGGCGCGCTGTTTCTTGGCAATGCAGCAACTGAATTCAGCCTTTTATCCTCGGGTGCCGTGGCCGGGGGGAAAGACGCGAACAACCACCTCGACGGCAAAATCCGCTCCAGCGGCGTCTATTTGAGCGAAAACGGCGCTGCCGGCAGCGTGCAGCAAGTCGACCTGGCTGTGTGATGCTCTTGCCCCTTGGCTATGTCATCATCGCTTGTTGATGTCACATAACCCTCCCCTTTGTTCCCCGTGCTTAACCGCCATTTTTCAGCTAAATTCTTTTACCCCTACGCTTGAAATGGGAAAAACCACTCCCATATCGCTCCCAGTTCACAAAGGAGCCAGTTGATGCAAGACGATCAAAACACCCCTAATACGGAACCACAAGCGGACGCGGCACAAGACCCGGCAGCGAATACGTCCGTGGAAATCATGCCGAGCATGGAAGAACTCCTGAAGCAGGCCGAACTGGCCGCACAGGAGCATCACGACGCCTGGCTGCGCGCCAAGGCCGATGCGGAGAACATTCGCAAACGCGCGCATGCCGATGTTGCCAGCGCCCACAAATACGCGGTGGAAAATTTTTCCAACGAATTGCTGGCGGTCATGGACAGTCTCGACGCCGCGCTCAATGTGGAAACCGCCAGCGTCGAGAGCTTCAAGAGCGGCGTCGAACTCACGCGCAAACAGCTACTCACTGCGTTCGAGAAATCCAATATCACTGAAATCAATCCGGCCGGCGAAAAATTCGACCCCCACAAGCACCAGGCCATCAGCATGGTGGAAGCGGAGGCGCCCGCCAATACCGTGGTCACGGTGTTGCAGAAAGGCTACCAGCTGCACGAGCGCATCCTGCGTCCGGCGCTGGTGATGGTTGCCAAGGCAAAAGACGCTTGAAAGCCATGCAGTCAACCCCACTTTAGCAGCAAGGGTTTTTAAGCCCGCGGTCATTGCCCCGACGGGATTCCGATTCACTACGAACTGAAGTTCGTGTGAAATCGTATACAAGGAGCGGAGCGACGAAGCAATCTGTACTTCAAGAAGCGAGATTGCTTCGCTTTGCTCGCAATGACGTGGCGGTTAACGAAAAAACCAGAATGAATTTTGAATTTGCTTAATCTAATTTAAGGAATAATCATGGGAAAAATCATCGGTATTGACCTGGGCACCACCAACTCCTGCGTATCCGTCATGGAAGGCGGCCAGCCCAAGGTGATCGAAAACTCCGAGGGCACGCGCACCACGCCCTCCATCGTCGCCTACGCCGAGGACGGCGAGATCCTGGCCGGCGCACCCGCCAAGCGCCAGGCAGTGACCAACCCCAAGAACACCCTGTACGCAGTCAAGCGCCTGATCGGCCGCCGCTTTGATGAAAAAGAAGTGCAGAAAGACATCGGACTGATGCCCTACAGCATCGTCAAAGCCGACAACGGCGACGCCTGGGTGGAAGTGCGCGGCAGGAAAATGGCCCCGCCGGAAGTTTCCGCGCAAGTGCTGCGCAAGATGAAGAAAACCGCCGAGGACTACCTCGGCGAAGAAGTCACCGAAGCAGTTATCACCGTGCCGGCCTACTTCAACGACAGCCAGCGCCAGGCCACCAAGGACGCCGGCCGCATCGCCGGTCTGGAAGTCAAGCGCATCATCAACGAGCCGACTGCGGCCGCGCTGGCTTTCGGCATGGACAAGAAGGAAGGTGACCGCAAGATTGCGGTGTATGACCTGGGCGGCGGCACGTTCGACATCTCCATCATCGAAATCAGCGAAATCGACGGCGAGCACCAGTTCGAAGTGCTGTCCACCAACGGCGACACCTTCCTCGGCGGCGAAGACTTCGACAACCGCGTCATCGACTACCTGGCCGACGAATTCAAGAAAGAGACCGGCATCGACCTGCGCAACGACCTGCTCGCCAAGCAGCGCCTCAAGGAAGCCGCTGAAAAGGCCAAGATCGAGCTCTCCAGCAGCCAGCAGACCGATGTCAACCTGCCCTACATTACCGCTGACGCCAGCGGACCGAAGCATCTGGTGGTAAAAATCACCCGCGCCAAGTTCGAAAGCCTGGTGGAAGACCTGATCGAACGCACCATGGCCCCTTGCAAGCAAGCCATCAAGGATGCCGGCGTGAAGATCACCGACATTGAGGACATCATCCTGGTCGGCGGCCAGAGCCGCATGCCCAAGGTGCAGGAGAAGGTGCAGGAATTCTTCGGCAAGGAGCCGCGCAAGGACGTCAATCCGGACGAGGCCGTGGCTGTGGGCGCATCGATTCAGGGTGGTGTATTGCAGGGCGAGGTAACGGACGTGCTGTTGCTCGACGTGACCCCGCTTTCGCTGGGCATCGAGACCATGGGCGGCGTGATGACCAAGCTGATCCAGAAGAACACCACGATCCCGACCAAGGCCTCGCAAGTGTTCTCCACCGCCGACGACAACCAGTCCGCCGTGACCATCCACGTGTTGCAGGGAGAACGCGATGTCGCCTCCGGCAACAAGAGCCTGGGCCAGTTCAATCTCTCCGACATTCCGCCCTCACCGCGCGGCATGCCGCAGATCGAGGTCACCTTCGACATCGACGCCAACGGCATCATGCACGTTTCCGCCAAGGACAAGGCTACCGGCAAGGAAAACAAGATCAAGATTCAGGCCAACTCAGGCCTGGACGACGCTGAAATCCAGCGCATGGTGAAGGACGCCGAGGCGCACGCCGACGACGACCGCAAGACCGTGGAGCTGGTGCACACCCGCAACCAGTGCGACACCATGATCCATTCGGTGAAAAAATCCCTGGGCGAATACGGTGACAAGATCAGCGCCGACGAAAAGGCCACGATCGAGACTGCCCTGAAGGATGCCGAGGAAGCCCTCAAGGGCAACGACAAGGACACCATCGAAGCCAAAACCAAGGCCCTGGCCGATGCCTCGCACAAGCTGGCGGAGAAGATGTACGCCGAACAGCCGCAGGGACAGACAGCGGGTGGCGAGCACAAGGCTGAAGACGACAACGTGGTGGATGCCGAATTCGAAGAAATTAAAGACGAGAAAAAGTGAAGCGTGAATAGTGAAGGGTAAAGCGTGAGACGGAACCACAAGAATCTGCGTGCCTGGCAATCAGCCATGCAACTGGTCGAAATGGTTTACCGTCTCACCGCCACTTTTCCCAAGGAGGAGCTATATGGCCTCTCCTCCCAAATGCGTCGTGCGTCTGTTTCTGTTCCATCCAACATTGCCGAGGGCGCAGCAAGACAAAGCACAAAAGACTTGCTGCGTTTTCTGGTGATCGCAAGTGGTTCGCTTGCCGAACTGGACACGCAACTGGAATTAACCTAGAAACCTCAGTTCAAGCCACAGAGATCACAGAGGACACAGAGATGACGCGGGTTTCGCATTGTTATCAGGTTCACCCGGTGGGTGATGCTCATATTCACGATAAACCATTGTTTCTCTCTGTGAACTCTGTGTTC
>JAUYFW010000156.1 GCA_030690835.1 Sulfurimicrobium sp.
AGCATTCTCTCGGCCAACTTCGCCAATCTGGGCAAGGACGTGGACGATGTGCTCGCCTCCGGCGCCGACATCGTCCACTTCGACGTGATGGACAACCATTACGTGCCTAACCTGACCATCGGCCCGCTGGTGTGCGAAGCCCTGCGCAAGCACGGCGTGACCGCACCTATCGACGTGCATCTGATGGTCAAGCCGGTGGATCGCATCATCCCCGACTTTGCCAAGGCCGGCGCCACCTACATCACTTTCCACCCCGAGGCTTCCGAGCATATCGACCGCACCATCGGCCTGATCAAGGAATGCGGCTGCAAAGCCGGCCTGGTGTTCAACCCCGCCACGCCGCTGGATATATTGGAATACACCCTGGACAAGCTTGACATGGTGCTGCTGATGTCGGTCAACCCCGGTTTCGGCGGACAGAAATTCATTCCCCACGTGCTGGACAAGGCGCGCAAGGTACGCCAGATGATAGCCGCGCGCGGCCTCAATATCAGCCTGGAAATCGACGGCGGCGTCGGCCCGGCCAATATTCTGGAAGTGGCAAGAGCCGGCGTGGACACCTTCGTCGCCGGTTCCGCCGTATTCGGCGCGGCCAAGGACAGCGACCCGCAGCGTTACAACTCCATCATCGCGGCCATGCGCGCCGAGCTGGCCAAGGCCTGAACTTGAGCGCATACGCCCGCTTCGCCACGACTCTCCTGCTCGCCGCGGCTTTGCCGCTGGCTGGCTGCGAGATGCTGGGCGGCAGCGACAAGGGCAAGGATGGCGAATCCACAGGCTATGCCTGCAGGGTATCGAACAAATTGCCCGAAGACTGCATGAAGGAAAACAACACCTACGCGCCCACTTCCATCCTGACCGGCTGGAAAGCCGCGGACAAGGACGTCAAGGAAGGCAAGGTGGGGACGCAGCCAGGCCACACTCAGCCCACGACAGAAGAGACACCCAAGCCGGACGGCGAACAACCTGCGGCAGGAGAAAAACCTGCCTCCCCGGAACAACAGACAACTCATTGATATGACAACTACAACTTTCCCGCTACCCCTCAAGGCGGTGGTCATCGATCTCGACGGCACACTGCTCAACACCGCGCCGGACCTGGCGGAAGCCGCCACGCGCATGGCTGCGGAGCTAAACCTCCCGCCTATCGAACTGGATACCGTTAAAAGCTATATCGGCAATGGCGTTTCTCGTCTGGTGAAGCGAGTGCTCACCCGCGAGATGGATGCGGAACCCGATGCCGCGCTCTTCGCCCGCGCCTTGCCGGTGTATGAAAAGCATTATGCCGAAGGGGTGAGCCGCGAAAGCCGGCCATTCCCGGGCGTGGTAGAAGGCCTGGAAGCAATGAAGGCGGCGGGATTCCACCTCGCCTGCATCACCAACAAGGCGGAAAAATTCACCGTTCCGCTGCTGAAAGATACCGGCCTGTTTCACTATTTCGAACTGATCCTCTCCGGCGACACGCTGCCCAGGCGCAAACCTGACCCGCTGCCGCTGCAGCACGCCTGCAAGCATTTTGGCATCGAACCTGCGGAATTACTGCTCATCGGCGACTCCCTCAACGACACCCAGGCTGCGCGTGCCGCCGGCTGCCACGTGTTCTGCGTGCCCTACGGCTACAACCGCGGCCGCAGCGTGGCAGAACTCGACCTCGACGCCGTGGTGCCCAGCCTGCTGGACGCCACCAAACTGATGCAAAAAATCTGACGTCATGAATAAGCAACCACTAGTTGTACTGAAATCGGCTTCCCTTTCCTGGCGATGGCGTGCCTGGCAATAGCAAGCACCGCGCCTTTTCCAGTCTCAACTTACGGAATCGACATCATGACCGAACAGGAATTCAATCAGCTTGCCCAGCAGGGCTACAACCGCATTCCGCTTACGCTGGAAACGCTGGCCGACCTCGACACGCCGCTGTCCCTCTATCTCAAGCTCGCCAACCAGCCCTACTCCTACCTGCTGGAGTCGGTCGAGGGCGGCGAGCGCTTCGGACGCTACTCCTTCATCGGCCTGCCGGCCAAAACCCGCATCGTGGTGCGCGGCACGCATATCGTGGTGGAAAACGACAGCGGCACGCTCGAACAAGTCGAAGCAAACGATCCGCTGCAGTTCATCCAGGATTACATGGCGCGCCTCAAGGTGCCGGCGCGTCCCGGACAGCCCAGATTCAGCGGCGGTCTGGCGGGTTACTTCGGCTACGACACCATTCGTTACGTCGAGAAAAAGCTGGCGCGCACCAGCAAGCCAGACGTGATCGGCGCACCGGACATCCTGTTGCTGCTGTCCGACGAGCTGGCGGTGATGGACAATCTCTCCGGCAAGATTTACCTCATCGTTTATGCTGACCCGCAACTGCCCAACGCCTATGCATTGGCGCAACAACGCCTCGCGGAACTGCGCGCCATGCTGCGCAAACCAGTGGAAATTCCCGCTGTGCCTGCTTCCGGCACAGCGCAAGCGAGTTCGGAATTCGGCGAAGAAGCTTTCAAGGCCGCCGTGGCAAAGGCAAAAAATTACATCACCGACGGCGACATCATGCAGGTCGTGCTGTCGCAGCGCATGAGTCAGCCCTATGCCGCCTCGCCGCTGTCCCTGTACCGGGCATTGCGCACGCTCAACCCTTCGCCTTACATGTTTTACTACGACATGGGCGACCATCACGTGGTTGGCGCCTCGCCGGAAATCCTCGTGCAACTGGCGGCCGACACCATCACCGTGCGCCCCATCGCCGGCACCCGCACGCGCGGCAAAACGCGTGAGGAAGATGAAGCGCTGGCCAGGGATTTGCTCAGCGACCCCAAGGAACTTGCCGAACACCTGATGCTGATGGACCTCGGCCGCAATGACGTGGGCCGGGTAGCCGCCACGGGGTCGGTACGGGTTTCGGAAAAAATGGTCATCGAACGCTACTCCCACGTCATGCACATCGTTTCCAATGTCGAAGGCAAGCGCAAGGCGGGCGTATCCGCCATGGACGTGCTGCGCGCCACATTCCCCGCAGGCACGCTATCCGGCGCCCCCAAGGTGCGCGCGATGGAAATCATCGACGAGCTGGAGCCTTCCAAGCGCGGCATTTATGGCGGCGCGGTAGGCTATCTCGGTTTCAACGGCGACATGGATCTCGCCATCGCCATCCGTACCGCCGTGATCAAGGACGGCACCTTGTTCGTCCAGGCCGGCGCCGGCATCGTGGCTGATTCCGTGCCGCAAAGCGAATGGGAAGAAACCCGCAACAAGGCGCGCGCGGTGTTGCGCGCAGCGGAACTGGCGCTTGGCGGCCTGGCCGACTAGGAACAGACTTTAATCCATGATCAGCCTCAGTCAGGTTTGCAAACGTTACCCCGGCGGCCTCGAAGCGCTGAAGGACATCACCCTCACCATCGAGACAGGGGAGATGGTGTTCGTCACCGGTCATTCCGGCGCCGGCAAAAGCACGCTGCTTAACCTGATCGCCGCTATCGAGTCTCCCAGCAGCGGCACCATCATCGTTAACGGGCAAAACCTGAGCCAGCTGCGTCCGGCAGCCATCCCGTTCCTGCGGCGCAATTTCGGCCTGATTTTTCAGGATCACAAGCTGCTCTATGACCGCAGCGTGTTCAATAATGTGATGCTGCCGCTGGAAATCACCGGGTTCGATCAAAACGAAGCTGCCAAGCGGAGCCGTGCCGCACTGGACAAGGTCGGGCTGCTGGGGCGCGAGAAAACCATGCCTATCGCCTTGTCCGGCGGCGAACAGCAACGCCTGTGCATTGCCCGCGCCATCGTGCATCGCCCCGCCATCCTGCTCGCCGACGAGCCCACTGGCAATCTTGACAGCGCCTATGCCAGCGAGATTCTCGAAATGTTCAAGTCGTTCAACCAGGTCGGCGTAACGGTAGTGATTTCCACCCACGATGAGCGATTGATCGAGCGTTTCAGCGCGCGCACCCTGCGTTTACAGCACGGGGAGCTGCTGGCATGAATCGGCACTGGCGCACTTTTATCTCGGTATTGCGGCGCTTCGCCGCCACGCCGGTCGCCACGCTGTTGACGCTGTGCGTCATCGGCATCGCGCTCAGCCTGCCGGCCGGGCTGTACCTGCTGCTGTCCAACCTCAATCATGCCGCCGGCGGCCTCGACGCCGAACCGCAAATCAGCCTGTTTCTCAAGCTCGATGCGGACAAAAATGCTATCCGCCAGATCGAGTCACGACTGAAGGACAACCCCGGCGTCAAAAGTTATCGCTTTGTCGGGCGCGAGCAAGCGCTCAAGGATCTCTCCACCAGCAGCGGTTTGGATGATGTGACGGCCGGACTGACGCATAATCCCCTGCCTGACGCCTATGTCGTCAATGCGATTGAAAACAATCCCGCCCTGCTGGAAAAGCTGCGCGCCGAAGCGGCCCACTGGGCCGGCGTGGAAACAGCGGAACTCGATTCAAGCTGGGCCAAGCGACTCAATGCCCTGCTCGGGCTGGGCAAGCAAATCACCCTTATCGTTGCCGCCCTGCTGAGTTTTGGCCTGATCGCCGGCACCGGCAACACCATCCGCCTGCAAATCCTCACCCGCCTGGAAGAAATCGAGGTCAGCAAGCTGATCGGCGCGACCGACCGCTTCATCCGCCTGCCTTTCCTTTACCATGGTGCACTGCAAGGGTTGCTGGGCGGCTTTACCGGCTGGGCCATCATCAGCGCCAGCGCCTATATTCTGAATGGCAACATCGCGCAACTTGCCAGCCTGTACGGCTCGGCCTTCCATCTGGAATTGCTCGACGCGGGCGAAACCGTCGCACTCCTGACCTTCTCCGCCGTGCTGGGATGGATCGGTGCTTATCTTGCAGTGGGCCACTTCCTGCGCCATTTCCATCTTTCCCATCGCTAGATTCGGCAGTGAATTATCTGACGGTGTTTCGTCACAATATAATCTGAAACACCCGTCTACCATAGGCGCGACTTCACGATTCGCAACCCGTTAATAAAGAATAGGAGCACGGGGAATGAGGATAGCTTTTAACTATTGCGTAAATTGCAACAATCAATTGGAGTTGTTTTGATGACACTCTTACTATTCGTTTCACCGCAGTAACCCATTTCAACCCAACCTGAGGAATACTCTGATGAATGCAACACTGATCAACACTGAAGTCCTGCCTTTCAAGGCTACCGCTTTCCATAATGGCAAGTTTGTCGACGTCACCAACGCCACGCTCAAGGGCAAGTGGTCTGTCGTATTTTTCTACCCCGCCGATTTCACTTTTGTGTGCCCGACCGAACTGGGCGACCTGGCTGACTTCTACGCCGAGTTCCAGAAGATGGGCGTCGAGATCTACTCCGTGTCCACCGACACCCACTTCACCCACAAGGCCTGGCACGACACGTCAGAAACCATCGGCAAGATCCAGTACCCGATGATCGGCGATCCGACCGGCGCCATCACCCGCAACTTCGGCGTGATGATCGAGGAAGCCGGTCTGGCAGAGCGCGGCACCTTCGTCATGGACCCGGAGGGCAAGATCCAGATCATCGAGATCAACGCCGGTGGCGTGGGCCGCGATGCGTCCGAGCTGCTGCGCAAGATCAAGGCCGCTCAATACGTCGCCGCGCATCCGGGCGAAGTCTGCCCGGCCAAGTGGAAGGAAGGCGCAGCCACGCTGGCTCCTTCCCTGGATCTGGTCGGCAAGATCTAGGCACTCCCAACCATCCCGCCCCGGCGATCCCGGGGCCGGGATTGCAGCGGCAAGGCACGCCGCACGACGGCTGCCTTCCCATTGCAATCCATACCAGGAGAACACCATGCTCGACGCCACCATCAAGGCACAACTCGCCGCTTACCTCGAAAAACTGCAGCAGCCTATCGAGCTCGTCGCCTCGCCCGACGGCAGCGATGCCGCGCGCCAGATGAGCGAGCTGCTGGCCGATATCGCCGCGCTCTCGCCCAAGGTGAGCGTGCGGGAAGACGGCAGCGACGCGCGTCGCCCCTCCTTCTCGGTCGGTCGTCCGGGTGAAATGCCGCGCATCCGCTTCGCCGGCCTGCCGATGGGCCACGAGTTCACCTCGCTGATCCTCGCGTTGCTCCAGACCGGCGGCCATCCGCCCAAAGTCGATGCGGCGCTGATCGAGCAGATCAAGTCGCTGCGAGGCAAGTTCCACTTCGAGACCTTCATCTCGCTGTCCTGCCACAACTGCCCGGACGTGGTGCAGGCCTTGAATCTCATGGCAGTGCTGAACCCGAACATCGAGAGCGTGATGATCGACGGCGCGCTGCATCAGGAGGAAGTCAATGCCCGCGGCATCATGGCCGTGCCCGCCGTGGTCCTCAATGGCGAGCCCTTCGGCCAGGGCCGCATGAGCATCGAGGAGATCGTCGCCAGGCTCGACACCGGCGCGGCGGCGCACGATGCGGAAAAACTCAACGCCAAGGAAACCTTCGACGTGCTGGTCGTCGGCGGTGGCCCGGCCGGTGCGGCGGCGGCGATCTATGCCGCGCGCAAGGGTATCCGCACCGGCGTGGTCGCCGAGCGCTTCGGCGGCCAGGTGCTCGACACGCTGGCCATCGAGAATTTCATTTCCGTGCAGCATACCGAAGGGCCGCAACTGGCCATGGCGCTGGAACAGCATGTAAGGGAATACGGTGTCGACATCATGAACGTGCAGCGCGTCGAGGCACTGATTCCCGGCGACAAGACGCACGAGGTAAAACTTGCCAGCGGCGCAACGCTCAAGGCAAAAACCGTGATCCTCGCCACCGGCGCCCGCTGGCGCGAGATGAATGTGCCGGGCGAGAAGGAGTACAAGGCCAAGGGCGTGTGCTTCTGCCCGCACTGCGACGGCCCGCTGTTCAAGGGCAAGCGCGTGGCGGTGGTCGGCGGCGGCAACTCGGGCGTCGAGGCGGCCATTGATCTTGCCGGAATCGTGGCACACGTCACGCTGCTCGAATTCAACGACACGCTGCGCGCCGACGCGGTGCTGCAGGACAAGCTGAACAGCCTGCCCAATGTCACCGTAATCAGGAGCGCCCTGACCACCGAAGTCACCGGCGACGGCCACAAGGTCAACGGTATCGTCTATACCGACCGCACCACCAACGAGAGCCATCGCGTAGAACTCGAGGGCATCTTCGTGCAGATCGGCCTGCTGCCGAACACCGACTGGCTCAAGGGCACGCTCAACCTGTCGCGCCATGGCGAAATCGAGATCGACGCGCGCTGCCAGACCTCGCTGCCCGGCGTATTCGCGGCCGGCGATGCGACCACCGTGCCGTTCAAGCAGATCATCATCGCCATGGGCGAGGGTGCCAAGGCAAGCCTCTCGGCTTTCGACCATTTGATTCGTAGCCCAGCGCCGTAGTAGTGTAGTAAAGAGTATTGAAATTTGTCTCATTTTGACCAGGAGAACTGAATCATGGCGACCAAGAAAACAAAAACACCTTCCATCGACATCGGCATCAATGCCACTGACCGGGAGAAAATCGTAAAAGGACTGTCCGGCCTGCTCGCCGACAGCTATACGCTGTACCTGATGACCCATAACTTCCACTGGAACGTGACCGGTCCCCAGTTCAACAGCCTGCATCTGATGTTCATGGCGCAATACACCGAGCAGTGGAACGCGCTCGACATGATCGCCGAGCGCATTCGCGCCCTCGGTTACCCCGCGCCCGGCACCTACAAGGAATTCGTCAAGCTGGCAACGATCAAGGAAGTCGAGGGCGTGCCCAAGGCCAATGACATGATCCGCCACCTGGTCTCCGCTCAGGAAGCGACCGCACGCACCGCACGCAAGCTTTTTCCAGTGGTAGGTGCTGCCGACGACCAGCCCACCGCGGATTTGCTGACCCAGCGCCTGGAGGTGCATGAGAAAACCGCCTGGATGCTGCGCAGCCTGCTGGAAGAATAGGCAAACAGCATGGATGCGGCTTCGCGGGGGAGAGTAGCGGGTACCTGAGCTTTTTTTCCGGCGTTAAGGCGACCAAACCATTTACGACTATATTTTCCTGTTTACGGCTTTAATGGGTTTGAACAACGGCTTTAATACTTGAACGTTTTACTGTACTATCACTCTCATTCATCGAGTGCTAAAATGTTTTCGCAAGGAGGAAAAATTGATGACCCATGCTCTTAGTTTTCCCGTACCGACTTCGGTAGGGAGCCTGGAAAGTTATATCCAGTCGGTTAAGGCGTTGCCCATGCTGACGCCTGAAGAGGAGCACGACTATGCCGTGCGCCTGCAGCAAAACGATGATGTGGAAGCCGCGCGCATGCTGGTGATGTCGCATTTGCGCGTGGTCGTGAGCATCGCGCGCGGCTATCTCGGCTACGGTTTACCCCAGGCTGACCTGATCCAGGAAGGCAATATCGGATTGATGAAGGCGGTCAAGCGCTTCGACCCGGAGCGCGGCGTGCGACTGGTTTCATTCGCCGTGCACTGGATCAAGGCCGAAATTCACGAATTCATCCTGCGCAACTGGCGCCTGGTCAAGATCGCCACCACCAAGGCGCAACGCAAGCTGTTCTTCAATCTGCGCAGCATGAAACAGAGCCTGGGGACGCTGAATCCCGATGAAGTTCGCGTCATGGCGGGGAAACTGGGTGTAAAACCGCACGAAGTGGTCGAGATGGAAACCCGGCTTACCGGCCAGGACATCGCACTGGAAGGCAATAGCGCGGACGACGAGGACAGCTTCAGCCCGATCGCCTATCTGGTCGACCCAAACGCTGAACCGGCAGTCAAACTGGAGCAGGAAGATACCGCCCGGCGCCATACCCAGGGTTTGGCCGCCGCGCTGGAGAGCCTGGATGCGCGCAGCCGCCGCATCATCGAAGCCCGCTGGCTGCAGGAAGACGGTGGCGCAACCCTGCACGACCTGGCTGCGGAATACGGCGTTTCAGCCGAGCGCATCCGCCAGATCGAGCAGAAGGCCATGCAGAAAATGAAGGCGCTGATCGGGGAAAGTTGATTTTCCCGCGTGGCAATTAAAAAGGCGCCGTGAACTCACGGCGCCTTTTTTACATCTGGGAAAAACTATATTATTACGCGAGGACCACAGACAGAAAGCTCAGCCAGGACCACACAATCAACGCGATCACTACCGTCATGGGCAGATTTTCTTTGGTAAACAGGTTAGCCATTGCCATCACTCCTAATTATCTAGGCCGCTATTCTAATTTATTTCTCGCCGTCCCTCAATGTCCGGCGCGGGATCATCGGATCATCGTCGTCCATCAGAATGCGCTGCGCCGGGCCTTCCATGTCGTCGAACTGGCCGCTGCGGATGGCCCAGAAGATACCCGCGCCGGCAATAATCACCATTAACGCTGCCAGGCCGAGCAGGAATATCAAAATTGGCGTCATTTTAACCTCTAAATTTGGCGCAGGCGCAGGGCATTCAACACCACTACCAGCGAGCTCACCGACATGCCCAGCGCCGCCAGCCAGGGGGGAATAAAACCCAGCGCGGCAAAAGGCAGGGCAAGAAAATTATACCCCGCGGCCCAGGCGAAATTCTGTTTCATCACCGTCATGGTGGCGCGCCCGGCCTGCAGGGAGCGCCAGATGTCAGGCAATTTTTCGGACAGCAACACGATATCGCTGCTGGCGCGAGCCACCTGGGTACCGCCGCCCATGGCGATGGAAACATCGGCACCGGCCAGCACTGGCGCATCGTTGACACCGTCGCCGACCATCGCCACCACCTGGCCCTCGGCCTGCAGCGCTTTCAGCGCGGCGAGTTTGTCCTCCGGGTGCAGGCCCGAGCGAAATTCCGTAATCCCCAGTTGAGCCGCGAAATGCTGTACTGCCGCAGCGGAATCGCCACTCAGCATGGAGACCTTGAACCCTTGCTGTTGCAACTCCGTCACCAGTCCAAGCGCCTCGGGCCGCAACTCATCCGAGAGCGCGAACAGGGCAAGAGGCCGCTGTTCATCACACAAGCACACCACCGTTGCTCCGGGGGACGCATCCAGGCGGTCAGCTTGCGGTTGTTGCGCCAGTGGAGACATGGCGCGGTTGCCAAGCGTATAGCGCCGTCCATTGATAACGCCCGCCACGCCCTTGCCGGGAAAATTCTGCGCGTCGCTAACCGTGTAAAGTTCATTCTTGCCGATGCGCGCCAGGAAACTCTGCGCCAGGGGATGCTCGGAAGCCTGTTCCAGGCTGGCTGCAATGCGCAGGCAGGCCCGCTCGTCCATGTCCCCCACCGCCAGTACCTGATGCAGCAGCGGCTTGCCATACGTCAGGGTGCCGGTCTTGTCGAATACCACGTGAGTCACCTTGGCCAGGGTTTCCAGCGCGTGGCCACGTGTCAGCAGTATCCCCTGCTTGAGCAGGTGCGATCCGGCGGCGGCAAAGGCGGCGGGGGCGGCGATGGACAAGGCGCAGGGGCAGGTCACCACCAGTACCGCCAGCACGATTTCCAGCAGGCGGCCCGGATCAACCCACCACCAGGCCAATGCCACGATCAATGTCAGTGCCAGCAGCACATAGGTAAAGCGCCCCGCGACCTGATCCGCAAGCAAGGCCAGGCGCGGCTTTTCCGCCATGGCACGGTCAAGCAGGCGCACGATTCCGGCCAGCACGGTATTTTCCCCCACGCCGGTGACGCGGATCATGAGCGGCCCTTCCAGATTGATACTGCCGGCAATGACGGGAGCCCCAAACTCCTTTGTCACCGCGCGGCTTTCTCCGGTCAGCAGCGCCTCGTCCACGCTGCTCACGCCCTCGATCACTTCGCCATCCGCGGCCACCGCTTCGCCGGGCTTGACCAGAATCAGGTCTCCGGCGGCCAGATCGAGCACCGCCACCGCTTCCTGCTGGCCATCGCGGATGCGCAACGCCATGGCCGGCACCAGCTTGAGCAGGTTTTCAGTCGCCTCCACCGATCTTTCCCGCGCGTTCTTTTCCAGAAAACGGGTGGAGAGCAGGAACAGCGTAAACATGGTGATGGCATCGTAATACACCACGCCCTCGCCGCGAAACGTCACCCAGGCGCTGCCGGCGAAGGCGGCGATAATCGCCAAGCTTACCGGCACGTCCATGTTGAGGTTACCCGATTTCAGCGAACGCCAGGCGCTGATGTAGAACGGCAGCGAGGTATAGAGAAACACCGGCAGGGTCAGCCCCAGGCTGACGTAGCGCAGCAACTGCGCGGTACTGTGCTCGATGCCGAGGGCTGCCCCGGCATACAGGGCCACGGCCAGCATCATTACCTGCCCGGCGGACAGGCCGGTGATCGCAATCAGCCGTATATCGCGGCTGCGCCCCTTGCGGCGCAATTCTTCCTGCTGCAGCGCGTTGTAAGGGTGGGCATTGTAGCCGAGCAGTTGAATTTCCCGCAGGATGCGCGACAACTGGATTTCGCGTTCGTCCCAGGTGATGCGGGCGCGGTGGTTGCCGTAGTTGACCTGAACCGCCCGCACGCCCGGCAACTGCTGCAGGTGGCGTTCGTTGAGCCAGACACAGGCGGCGCAGGTGATGCCATCCAGGATTAGCGATGCCTGCTTGATGTGCGCGGCATCCTTTTCCTCGATGACGAAGCTTTTCTGGATCTCGGGATGGTCATACAGCGCGAGCTTGGAAAGCTCGGCGGGGATCAGTTCACTGGCGGTGGAAGGCAGCGCGGTGCGATGGCTGTAATACGCCTGCAACCCGTTGTCCACAATGGCCTGAGCGACCGCCTGGCAGCCGCAGCAGCACATGCCATGCAGCGCACCCTCGATGCTGACCGGATACTCGGCGCCGGGTGGCACCGCTTGGCCGCAGTGAAAACATGCGGTATCCCCGCCAACCCTCACCCTAGCCCTCTCCTGTCTCGCCAGAGCGAGCAGCTTTGCTGCCGCTCTCGGCGGGGATGCCCCTTGCGGGTACCGGGAGAGGGGACGATTGCTCTCTCCCCCTTTGGGGGAGAGTTGGAGAGAGGGGCGTGGCGGATACATCGAGTTGTTGCTGCACTTCATAACGATCGTTCGCGCGTTGCAGTCTGATTGCCGCCAGCAACAACCCCGGCTGGGCCACGGCAATCCGGGTGCGGTAAATGCCCGGTTCAGCTTCCACCAGATCAAGTACTTGTTCCGGCTTTGCCGTTCCGGGGCGCAACAGGGCCATCGCCGCAACGGCGCCACGCAGTGGCTGGCCATCGGCGTCCTTGACCGTCACGGCAACGCTGGCCTGACGTCCCTGAGTGATTTCTTCCAGGCCCGCCACGCTAACGTTCCAACCCAGTTTGTTCTGTTTGTCGGTACTGGCGAGGAACTGATTGATGCTCTTGGCTGCTTCCTCGCCATGTGGCACCACCCCGGAAAAGGCCGTGTGTGCCGTCTGGCTGGTCTTTTTGGCCGGTGGCAGCAACCATTTCGCCACTACCGGCGGCACCCCCTGCCCGGAAACCATCAGCAGTGTGCCGTCGATCACGAACAACACGAGGAAAAAAACAATTATCACCTTGGGGCCCCAGTGCAGGCGCTTTGTTTCGCCCCGCTGGCGTGCGCCGATCACTGTCAACACGGTAGCGGTCGCAAGATATACCGCCATGTGCATCGAGATCACGTCGCCCCCCGGCCAATTCGATGTACTCAGCCCAAGGTAGCCGATGACCGGCACAATACCGCTGATGACCCCGCGCCAGTAGTTGCTTACCCCGAATGCCCGCAGCAGGAAATAAAGAACAATAATGGCCAGGGCGCCGCCAAACAGGGTTTCAAACATTTAATCTCACTCGCCGTGCTTGTAATCGAAACGGGTTACCAATGTTACCGCTTGTGCTGGCTGGCTCTTGGGCGTGACAACAAACTCAATGTTTTTGAGGCGCTCCGCCATTTCCTGCGGCAACTTCACGCTAGCTTGCACGATCAGGCTTTTCCCCGCATGTACCTTGACTTCACGGAAATTACCCATATCCAGCGCAGCATCGGGCACGCCTTTGGCCGTGATGATGTATATCTCGTCTTCCACGCCCTTGTTGGTGATGCGTACCTGGTAGCGATTGCGTATCTGCCCATCAGACAGCATGACGAACAAGGGTTGGCGCACCTGCTGCACGGCGGCATCCAGGCTGGTGCGGTGGCCGATGCTGCTAATCAGCGCGCCGCTCATGATGACCAGCGCCAGGCCCCAGCCGATAATCTTGGGACTTTTCCAGTGCAGCCTCGGTTTGGACGGCACTTCCGCCGCAAGGTTCGCTTCCGAATCGTAGCGAATCAGACCGCGCGGATACCCCATCGAATCCATCATGTTGTTGCAGGCATCAATACACAGGCCGCAGGCGATGCACTGGTATTGCATGCCATTGCGGATATCGATGCCGGTCGGACAAACCTGCACGCACAGCTTGCAGTCGATGCAGTCGCCGTGCCCCTTGGCCTGGCGCTCCTCCAGGGGTCTCAGTCCGGCGCGCGGTATCGCCCGTCCCGTGGCACCCTCGCCACGGCGGTTATCGTAGGCCACGGCCAGGGTTTCCGGATCGTACATCA
Source organism: Sulfurimicrobium sp. (assembly GCA_030690835.1). Taxonomy (GTDB): domain Bacteria; phylum Pseudomonadota; class Gammaproteobacteria; order Burkholderiales; family Sulfuricellaceae; genus Sulfurimicrobium. Next base: position 13,442 of record JAUYFW010000156.1, read on the forward strand.
CGCCCTGGAAGCGAGCATAGGGGCACATGTAGAGGCACACTTGCTCGCGCGCCCAACCGGCCGCCACGTAAGTGGTCAGCGTCAGAATCAGGGTCGTGAAATAAGCCACGCTGGGGGCTTTGCCGCTAAAGAACTGAACCGTCAGATCGGGTGCGTGACCGTAATACAGGACGAAGGTAAACGCCGTCCAGAACGCAATTGCCAGCCACAGCAAGTGGGTCAGGCCAATTTTTCCGATCTTCTCCCCATTCCAGGATTGTTTATAGAGCCGCTGCCGTGCGGGGCGTTCCCCTTGTATGAGTTTTTCAATGGCGATAAAGGCATCGGTCCACAAGGTCTGAAAACAGAAATAGCCGCAAAAGGCGCGCCCGATCAAGCCGGTAGCGAAGAACAGCAGCGCACCCGCAATGAACAGCAGCAGCGACAGCCAGAAAATATCCTGCGGATACACCACCAGATCGAAGAGGTAAAACTTGCGTCCCGGCAGATCGAACAGCACCGCCTGTGAGGCCGCCTCATGACCGCGCTGCCAGGGCAGCCACGGCAGCCCGAAATACACGCCGTAGGCCAGGGCCATCATCGCCCACTTGAAGGCGCGAAACTTGCCCTTTACCGAGCGGGTAAAGATCGGGATGCGTTTTTGGTAGAGGGAAGGCGCGTCAGTCGTGGGCACAGGGGCAAGATTAAACTAACACGAATTTGGGGGTTGAAATGAGTTTTAGTGGTAATGGGTGATGAGGAACGGGTAATGAAAACCTCCGATCATCACTCATTCCCCATTACTCATCACTCCAATGCGGCTTACTGCTTACCGCCGCCCAGACCGTGGACATAAACGGTCAGCAGCTTGATCTGCTCGGGCTTGAGACGCTCTTCCCAGGCCGGCATCACGCCACGGTCGAGACCGTTGGCGATGACCGTGCGGATTGCCTCGACCTTTTTTTCCGGGGTGCTTTGCGCGGGCACGTCCGCCCACAACCAGATCTTGTCGCTCAGGTTGGAGGAACCGATTTCCTGGCGTCCCTTGGCACTGTTGTCGTGGCAATAGTAGCAAGCCGCGTCATCGCCGTGGAACAGGGCATCGCCCGCCTTGACCTTGGCGGCATCGGCCTTTTCTCCGGCCAGGCTGGCGACGTAATTCGCCAGGTTATCCAGCTGGCTGTCGTTCAGCACTTCCTTGAATGCCGGCATGTAGCCGTGGCGGCCTTTGGCAATGGTTTCCTGGATCTTCGCGTGGGTGCCGCCATGAAGCCAGTCGTCATCCGTCAGGTTGGGGAAGAAACCGACCTTGCCCTGGCCGCCGGTCTGGTGACATGCGGCACAATTTTCAGCAAAGATCGCCTTGCCGGCGGAGTTGACGAAGTTGGTCAGTTCCGGGTCCTTGGCAATATCGGCAAAAGGCATGGCCGCCACTTTGTCGAAGTAGGGCTTCTGCATTTTTTCCGCTTCGTTCATGTCTTTCATCAACTGGGCACGGGTATTCCAGTGCCAGGATTTTTCCTGCCCCTTGTCGTTGACGTAGGTGACCGTGCTGAATCCAGTGGTGAAATGCTTGCCAACCGGCCAGGTCGGGTAAATCATCCAGTAGATGAGGGACACGATCACCGAGGCGTAAAACCCCATCAGCCACCATGATGGCAAGGGGTTGCTGTATTCCTGCAGGTCGTCGTCCCAGACGTGGCCGGTGGTTTGCACGGTTTGCGTTTTTTGCTGACTCATTGTTTCGCTTCCTTAATAATACAACTCGCATTGCGAGCCTGCGTCCCCCTCTCCCGCTTGCGGGGGAGGGCCGGGGTGGGGGAAACGGGCAGGGCACGCTTATTGATATCCGGGATCATTTGCCATGCCCGTTGGTATCTGATTCCTCGTCCAGGAATGGTATGTTCCCGCGGGACTCCAGTTCTTCCCCTCGCTTCTTGCTGCCGTAGACATAAATAATGATCAGGCAGAAACAGATAAAAAATATCAGCAGCGCAAGGGGCTTGGTGTTTTCAAATCTGGAGAACCAGTTCAACCATTCCATCCAGCTAACCTCTTAACGGAATTTCACGAATTCGTCGTTATCATACTTGCTGAAATCAACCATCGTGCCAAGCACTTGCAAGTACGCCACCAGCGCATCCATTTCGCTCACATTGCTTCGGTCGCCGTCATAGTTGCCAGCCTGAGCCTGGGCGATGAGGTTTTTCTGGGCATCGGGAATGTGCAGGGTTTGGGCCACTTCGGCACCAAAGTCCTTGACGTTCCTGTCGTACTCGCCCTGAGTCAGGGAATAAGGCACGCCAACCTGGCGCTGGGCCTTGAGGCGCTCAACCACGTCGGAGTAATCCAGCGCGGTGGTCAGCAGCCAGGGATAACGCGGCATGACGGATACCGGCACCATGGATTTCGGATCGTTCAAGTGCTGCACTTGCCACTCGTTGGAGTATTTCTTGCCTACGCGAGCCAGATCCGGACCGGTACGCTTGGAACCCCACTGGAAGGGGTGATCGTACTTGGATTCGGCCGCCAGTGAGTAGTGACCGTAGCGCAATGCTTCGTCGCGGAACGGGCGAACCATCTGGGAATGGCACAGATAGCAACCCTCGCGCACGTAAATGTCACGGCCACGCGATTCCAGCGGGGAGTAAGGACGCACCCCATCCACTTTCTCAATCGTCTCCTTGATGAAGAACAGCGGGGCGATTTCTACCAGACCACCGATACTGATGGCGAGCATGATCGCGACCAGCATGATGCCGACGTTTTTTTCAATCCATTCGTGTTTGAAATTGAACATATTATTTCTCGCTATAAACAATCACGCAAAGCGTCACCAAGTCCCCCTCTCCCGTCTCGCCGGATTGAGCAGCTTTGCTGCCAATCCCGGCGGGGACACTCCTTGCGGGTGCAGGGAGAGGGCAGGGGTGAGGGCTTCCAAAGTTTTCCTACGCTGCTGCCTTGGCGGGGTTCAGCACAACCGAAGACGCCTTGCGATTGGCCTGTCGGATGGTCATGTAGGTGTTGAACACCATGATCAGCATGCCGGTCAGGAAGAACATGCCGCCGATCGCGCGCATCGCGTAGAACGGGTGCATCGCAGCCACGGACTCGGCAAAGGAGTACTGCAGGTTGCCGAAGTCGTCAAACGCGCGCCACATCAGGCCCTGCATGATGCCGGAAATCCACATCGCGGTGATGTACAACAGCGTGCCGATGGTCGCCAGCCAGAAATGGATGTTGATCAGCTTTTCGCTGTACATCTTGGTATCCCACAGCTTGGGGATCAGATGGTACAGGGAACCGAAGGAGATCATCGCCACCCAGCCCAAAGCGCCGGAGTGCACGTGGCCCACGGTCCAGTCGGTGTAATGCGACAGGGCGTTGACATCCTTCAGGGACATCATCGGGCCTTCAAAGGTGGACATGCCGTAGAAGGACAGCGCCACGATCATGAAGCGCATGATCGGGTCGGTACGCAGTTTGTCCCACGCACCGGACAGCGTCATGATGCCGTTGATCATGCCGCCCCAGGAAGGCAGCAGCAGCATGATGGAGAACGTGGCCGCCAGGGTGGAGGTCCAGTCCGGCAACGCGGTCCAGTGCAGGTGGTGCGCGCCTACCCACATGTAGAGGAAGGACAGCGCCCAGAAGTGCACGATGGAGAGGCGGTAGGAATAGATCGGGCGACCGGCCTGCTTGGGCACGAAGTAATACATCATGCCGAGGAAGGCGGCGGTGAGGAAGAAGCCCACCGCGTTATGGCCGTACCACCACTGCGTCATGGCGTCCTGGGTGCCGGCGAACAGGCTGTAGGACTTGAGGGTGAACAGGCTGACAGGCACGGCCAGGTTGTTGAAGGTGTGCAGCAGGGCGGTGGCCAGGATGAAGGACAGGTAGAACCAGTTGGCCACATAGATGTGCGGCTGTTTGCGCTTCATGATGGTACCGACGTAAACGATCAGGTAGGTCACCCAAACCACTTCGATCAGCAGATCGATCGGCCATTCCATTTCCGCATACTCGCGGCCCTGGGAATATCCCATCACGTAACTGAGCGCGGCCAGCACGATAATCGCCTGCCAGCCCCAGAAAGTGAAGCTCGCCATGCCGTCGCCGTAAAGGCGGGTCTGACAGGTGCGTTGCACGACGTAGTAGGAAGTGGCAAACAACGCGCTGCCGCCGAAACCAAAAATAACGGCGCCGGTGTGTACCGGGCGCAGGCGGCCAAAGGTAATGTAGGCCAAATCGAAGTTCAGAAACGGCCAGGCCAGTTCGGAAGCAATATACACCCCGACCAGCATGCCGACTGCGCCCCATACCAGAGCCATGATCGTAAATTTTCGAACAATATCGTAGTTATATTGTTCGGCACTTGCGACGCCAACTGCCGCCATAACCTTCTCCTTAACGTTTTTTGAAGCGAGCCACCACATTGAACACCGGGCTTGCCGCTAGCTTTTCCGGCAGGCATGACAAAGGCCAAGCGCGCCTTACGCTTGGCCTCGTTATCTCGCACCCCGCCTGCGGGCTCGGTAATATAGCCTGAAACGGCCAGAAAATCACTGACTTTTGGCAACTTTTTCCCATATTCGGGCTTGCGTTGCTGGCCAGGAGCCTGCTAGGTAAGGATTTCGATGGGGCAGCGCTAATAATCCCAAATCATCCATTAGCACGCGTAGGGGCGGTTTTAACCGCCATGGGCGAACCCCCGGCCAAGTCACCCGAGGACATCGCCCCTACATAATGTCGTTTTGGGCATATCTGGGCTAATGGCCAATCTGGGGTTATTCATTAACGAGCCCTAATGGCCAATCTGGGACAATAAGAACAGCCAGCCTGGGCGCGAGCCGGCGGGTTGGAGCGGTGGTTTAGCGTCGATTTACGTTGAGAATGGATTGCCGAGCCGCGGTCGCGTTCATTCCAGGACCGCGCTCCCCCTTGCCAGGGCCTGCAGGCGATCCATCTGCCCAAGCCGGACAAGGCGGCGCTCGGTTGAAATCAGGGCTTTTTCCTCGAAACGGGTAATGACCCGGCACACGGTTTCTTCCGCCAAGCCAAGGTAATTGCCGATATCGCTACGCGACATGCTGAGCTTGAATTCCAGCGCGGGCCGGCCATGCCGCTCCAGGCGCCGCGACAGATTGACAAAAAAAGTCGCAAGTCGCTCCTCCGCTTTTTTCTTGCCCAGGAGCAGCATCATTTCCTGATTGTGAACGATTTCCTGGCTCATGATCCTGAGCATCTGGCGCTGAAGTCCGGGCAACTGAAGCGCCAGTTCTTCATAGCGCTCAAATGGCACTTCACACACGCTGGTGGTCTCGAGCGCGCGCGCTTCGCAGTTGTAGCGATCATCGATGATGGCATTAAGTCCGAGCACCTCGCCCGGGATGTGGAAGCCGGTGACCTGAACCCGTCCATCGTCGGTCAGCACCGATGTTTTCACTGACCCGAGCCGAATCGCAAACGCCGCCCGGTAAGGCTCGCCGATACGATAGAGCAATTCGCCACGTTTATAGGTGCGGCGGTTTTTTACCAGCAGATCAAGCTGTGAAAGGTCCACCTCGCCGCCCACGGTCAGGCAGAGATGGTAGATGCCGCAATCCTTGCAGGCAATCGGCGCGCAAGCGCCCTCGGGGGTGTTAGCGCGACTGACTGGCTTGCGCCTGACAACAGCGGCGGTCATTTGACATTCATTGCCGCATGGGGCAGGTCGGTGATGCGGTATTTTCCGCTTTGCACGGCAAGCGCCAATATCTCCAGCGTCTGTTCGGTCAACAGCTGGACCACTTTTTCCTTGATCGGCTTCCAGCGCGTGTGCATCGGACAAGCGGTTTCGTCACTGCACACCTTCAGGCCCAGCAAGCAATTATCGGTGAAACCCTTTCCTTCGGTCAGGATCAGCACCTGCATCAGGTCGGTTTTTTCCGCATTCTCGCGCAGGCAGAAACCGCCCAGGCGTCCGCGGAACGAATAGAGCAAATTGCCCTTGCACAAGTTCTGCATGATCTTGGCCAGGTAGGCGGAGGGCACTCCCAGGTGCGCGGCGATTTCGCGATTGAGCACAGGCTCGCCGGGTGGCCGCGTGGCGACATAGATAAGTGCCTGGATGGCGTATTGACTGGTGCGTGACAGAATCATATTTTTTATTATGCCGCAATTGGCGATTTTGTAAAAGACATAAATGTCCTGAATCACCCTTCCCCGAGCAAGGGGAGAAGCAGCCCTTGTGCCACCCTGGCGGCATCCGGCAGCGGCGCATAAGCCACCACACCGAGCAAGGGCGCAACAATCCGCCGCTGCAACGCCTGCAGATTGGCGTCGAAGCCGGCCATTTCCGGATCGACCCGATTCGCCACCCAGCCGGCCAATGGCAAACCCCGCGCGGCAATCGCTTCCACCGTGAGCAAGGCATGGCTGAGGCAACCGAGGCGCATTCCCACCACCAGCACCACCGGCAAATCCAGCAACTGAGCCAGGTCAGCCGTATCCGAATGTTCATCGAGCGGCACCCTGAAGCCGCCCACCCCTTCGACCACCACTTTGTCGGCAAGCTCCGTCAGCGCCATATAGGCAAGCCGGATACGCTCCAGCGCTATCGTCACGCCCACCTCTGCGGCAGCGACATGGGGCGCGACGGGCGGCGCGAACGCATAGGGGTTCACCAGCTCGATGGGTGCCTGCACGCTGGAAGCGTGGCGCAACAATTCGACATCCTCGCAGCGCAAACCACTCCCGTAAGGCTCGCAGCCCGCCGCTACCGGCTTCATCCCCACCGTGCTGTTGCCCATAGCCGCATAAGCATGCAGCAAGGCGCAGGAAATCAGCGTTTTGCCCACGCCGGTATCGGTCCCGGTAACGAAAAGGCCCTTGGCTAACAAAGGCACCGGGCTCTTGTTCATCCGCCCTTGCGCTTGTAGGGCGATGGCATTTGAACCACTTGCCTGCCGTCCGGCAAGTGCGCCGGCGTCCAGGCATGGCCATAGACAACCTCGTAGGTGGCCGGTAGTTTGCCGTCACGGCGCAACTGTTCGTACGCGCTTTCCATGCGCCGCCATGCCGTCTTGCCCGCCAGGCCATGGCGCCGCCCCTGCGTGGCGTTGTGCGCGCCCAGCGCCTTGAGATCGCGCATCAAGCCGGCGACATCGTCGTAGGTCAGGGTGAAGTGTTCCATGTCCATCACCGGCTCGGCGAATCCCGCCCGCGCCAGCGCGTCGCCGATGTCGTGCATGTCCTGAAAACGGCTGACGTGGGTATAAGCATCCACCGTGCCGAATGCCTGGCGCAATTCCCGCAGGGTATCCGGGCCGAAGGTGCTGAACATGAACAGCCCATTGGGCGCCAGAACGCGGCGCACGCCGGCGAAGGTCGCATCGAGATCGTTGCACCATTGCAAGGCCAGGTTCGACCACACCAGGTCCACGCAACCGGACTGCAAGGGCAACGTATCCAGGTCGCCACAAACATGATCCACACCGGCACCCCCGCCGAGCAGCAATTTCCGCCACCACGGACGCGCCCCGCGCGCCACGCGCAGCATGCCGAGCGCGATATCCAGTTCGATCAGGCGCGTCCCCTGATACCGGTCGCGCAACAGTTTGCGGGCATAGCCGGTACCGCATCCGGCATCCAGCATCAGCGACGGCGTGAATTTCACAAACTGCAAGCGCTCCGCCATGCGCTCCGCCACCGTGCGCTGCAACACCGCGACATGATCGTAGGTCGTAGCAGCGCGCTCGAATGAGCGGCGCATGCGTTGCTTGTCAATCTTCAACTGGTCGGTCGGCAAAGCATCGTTCACGAAAAAAACTCCCTGACTTCCTGCAAAAACACCTTCGGGTGGGAGAGGAAAGGGGCATGCGCGCAGCCCGGAATCAGGGTCAGTCGCGCCCCGGGGATCTGAGATTGCAGCCAGCGCGCGGCCTCCGCCGGAGCCAGCATATCGCGCTCGCCGTGCACAATGGACAATGGCGGCGCGAGACTCCCGACCTCGGGACGCAAATCATTTTCCAGCAATATATGCAACCCCGCCCGCAGCACTTCGGCGCTTGGCACGCCTCGGGCAAACAGGGCCACGCGCAGGTATTTCAGCACCGTGCGCACATTCTCGCCATTGCGCACCTGAAGCGACAGAAAGCGCAGCAAGGTAGCGGCATAATCGCGTTCCAGATCGTTCGCAAAGGTTTGTAGAATTTCCGCTTCGATGCCGCAGGACCAGTCCGGGCGCTGCACGAAACAGGGCGAAGTGCCCACCAGCATCAGCCTTTCCACCTGCCGAGGCTGAGTCAGGGCCAGGCGCTGCGCCACCAGACCGCCCAGCGACCAGCCGATAACGCCGGCCCGGGGAGGCAATACCAACGCCACCTCCCGCGCCAATTGCCGCAGATCATAGGGCTGGCATGGCGGACTGGCGCCATAACCCGGCAAATCCACGGCATGGACGCAAAAATCCCGCGCCAACTCGTCACGCACGCCACCCCAGATACCGCTGTGCATGCCCCATCCGTGGAGCAAAACCAGGCCAGGTCCGCTGCCGGCAATTTCGACGTGGAGGGTCATTCAATCCCAGGTTATAGAGCCAAACAACCGCTGTGGGAGCGGCGCCCTCGCCGCGATTTGCGGCCATATTCGCGCCGGTGGCGGCGCTCCTACATGCATGAGCAATCTGGGTTGCCCTCCAGTTGCTGCAAGGCATCGATCAGTCGTTGCACGTCCGCCACGCTGTGGGCCGCGGAAAGCGTAATGCGCAGGCGCGCCGTCCCCTGGGGCACGGTGGGCGGGCGAATCGCCGCTACCAGGATGCCGCGCTGGCGCAGATTTTCGCTTACCCGGACGGCCTCCTGGCTGGGACCGATCAGCAATGGCTGGATGGGCGTTTCGGACGGCATCAGCTGCCAGCGCTGCAATTTCAGCCCGTGTTGCAGAAGCTTTACCAGCTCCGCCAGGCGTTCGCGGCGCCAGGTTTCGGCCGCGATCACGCGCAGGCTTTCCAGCAAGGCCGCCGCCAGCATCGGCGGTGTGGCGGTGGTGTAAATATAGCTGCGCGCGGCTTGCACCAGCCAGGCAATCAATTCCGGCGCTCCCGCGACAAAGGCGCCGAACACGCCGGCGGCCTTGCCGAGCGTGGCCATGTAAATAATACGTGAAGTGTGAAAAGTGAATTGTGAAGCGCAATGCTCCAGCACGCCGCGCCCGGTTTTGCCCAGCACGCCGAAGCCGTGGGCGTCGTCGAGCAACAGCCAGGCATCGTATTTCTCGCACAATGCCAGCAATTCAGGCACGGGCGCAATATCGCCGTCCATGCTGAACACCGCATCGCTCACCACCAGCTTGCGCCTTGCGGTGGAGGAGGCCAGTTGGCGCTCCAGCACTGCCAGGTCGGCGTGGGGATAACGCATCATCCTGGCGCGAGAGAGCAGCGCCGCATCGTTGAGTGAAGCGTGATTGAGCTTGTCGGCGAACAACGCGTCGTTGCGGCCGAGCAGCGCGGTAATGACGCCAAGATTGGCCATATAGCCGGTGGAAAACAGCAGTGCCGCGGGCAGGCCGGTAAATTCGGCCAGTTTTTGCTCCAGCTCTTGATGTGCCGCGCTGTGCCCGGTCACCAGGTGGGAGGCTCCGGCACCCACGCCGAAGTGTTGCGCCCCCGCGCAAGCGGCCTGTATCAGCGCGGGATGGTTGGCGAGGCCGAGATAGTCGTTGCTGCAGAAGGACAGGACCTCTTCGCCGTCCACCCGTACCCGTGCGCCCTGGGGGCTTTCCAGCGTGCGGCGACGGCGCAGCAGACCGTCCGCCTCGCGTTGCTGCAGATCGAGCGATAGGGAAGAGAATGTCATGCGCGTATGGGAAAAGCTAACCCCCCTCAATCCCCCCTTGTCAGGGGGGAGGCCCTCGCTCCTCCCCTGACAAGGGGAGGCCGGGAGGGGTTAGCTTTTTCTCCGTAGTTAGAAATAATTACGCCGCCATGGCACGGATGCCGAGCTTGTCGAACAAGGCTTGGTCGGATTGGGTATCGGGGTTGCCGGTGGTGAGCAGTTTCTCGCCGTAGAAAATGGAATTCGCGCCGGCCAGGAAACACAGCGCCTGCAGACTTTCCGCCATCTCGCCGCGCCCGGCGGAAAGACGCACCAGGCTGGCGGGCATGGTAATGCGCGCCACCGCGACGGTACGCACGAATTCAAGCGGATCGAGGCTTTCCGCATTCTTCAGCGGCGTGCCCTCGACCTGCACCAGCATGTTGATCGGCACCGACTCCGGCACCGGGTCGAGGTTGGCCAGTTGGGCGATGAGCGCCGCGCGCTGGGTGCGCGATTCGCCCATGCCGATAATGCCGCCGCTGCATACTTTGATGCCGGCCTTGCGTACCTTGCCCAGGGTATCGAGGCGGTCCTGATAAGTGTGCGTGGTGATGACCTGGCCGTAAAACTCGGGGGAGGTATCCAGATTGTGGTTGTAATAATCGAGGCCGGCGTCCTTGAGCTGGGCGGCCTGTTCTTCCTTGAGCATGCCGAGGGTGACGCAGGTTTCCAGGCCCATCGCCTTGACGGCACGCACCATCTCCAGCACCGGCACCAGATCCTTCTGCTGCGGACCGCGCCAGGCAGCGCCCATGCAGAAGCGGGTGGCGCCGCTTTGCTTGGCTTTCGCCGCGGCGGAAACGACTTCATCGAGCGCCAGCAGCGGTACGCGTTCCACCGGCGTGTCATGATGCGCCGACTGGGAGCAGTAACCGCAATCCTCGGAACAGCCGCCGGTCTTGATCGACAGCAGCGTGCTGACTTGTACTTCGTTGGGGTCGAAATGTGCGCGATGCACCCGCTGCGCCTCGAATATCAGGTCGCTGAAGGGCATCGAGAACAGCGTCTCGATTTGCGCCACCGTCCAGGGTGAATGGGTTATCTGTTTCAGGTCTGCTACGTCATTCATGTGCATTCGCCTCTATTTCCATGTCCTGCCAATCTTCCCGCTGCACCCTGATCAGGTCGCGGAGTCCCAAAGGAATAACCACCAGTGCAATAATCGCCCACAGCGCCAGCAGCCCGTGCCAGTTGCCGAACAGGCCGTAAATCGGCTGGCCGAACACCACCATCGAGCCCGCCACGCCATAAAAGCGATAGCCCGCGCTGCGGTTGTAATGCACCACTCGTGGGTTCGGATGATGCGCGACCGAGGCGTAGACGAAAATCGACGCCGCGATCCAGATCATCAGCAGCGGCGGGATGGTGCTTGCCACCATGCTGGCGATGTTGAAAATCCTGGCGGAAAAGCGCTGATTATTGGCGCTGACGTGTTTTTTATGTTCCATGAAGCCTGGGTTCTACCGGTGGTAGTAAAATCGTGCGCATCATTAAGGATTACGCCGCACTTGTCAAATTATAGCAGTGCAATTTTAAACGGCTGCACAAATTTTAATCACTTAGTCCTGCCTCACGATTGCCTGCTATGCGGCGCACCAAGTGGCAGCGAGCCTCTATGCCCGGCGTGCCACGCCGACCTGCCCTGGCACCAGGCTCCGCAGTGCCCGCGCTGCGCCTTGCCCACCACCGCCGGAGAACTTTGCGGTCATTGCTTGCAGCATGCACCGGCTTTCGACCGCACACTGGCGGTTTTCACCTATGGCTTTCCGCTCGACGCCCTGATTCAAGCGCTTAAATACGGCCACCAGTTGGCCATTCTTGCGCCGCTCGCGACTGCCCTGGCGCGGCGGGTAGCGGCTACTCCACGCCCGGATGTCCTGATTGCAATGCCGTTGCACCCGCTGCGACTCAGGGAGCGCGGCTTCAATCAGGCTCTGGAACTGGCGAAAATCGTGGCGAAAAATCTGGACCTTCCGCTCCCGCCACACGGCGCGGAACGCATTCGCGCCACCGCCCCACAAGTCGGCCTGCCGTGGAAACAACGTGCCGGCAACCTGCGCGGCGCCTTTGCCTGTTCGCTGGATTTGCAGGGCAAGCATGTGGCGATACTGGACGACGTCATGACCACCGGAACCAGTCTGGATGAACTCGCGCTGACATTGCGCCGGCAAGGCGCAAGGGAAATCAGTGCCTGGGTGGTGGCATGGACTTTGAAGTAGCTTACAGCTATCAGCTATCAGCTATCAGATATCAGCTATCAGCTATCAGCGGTCAGCTATCAGCAGTCAGTAAGAGCAGAACCGGTTTAGCTGAAAGCTGACCGCTGATAGCTGACAGCTTTATTGAAGTAGCTATCAGCGGTCAGCCGTCAGCTATCAGTAAGAGCAGAACCGGTTTAGCTGAAAGCTGACCGCTGATAGCTGACAGCTTTATTGCAGTTGCTTCAAACGTTGTTCCGCAAAAGCCTGCAATTCCGGGCTCAGCGTACTGCTGGATTTGGCGCGGCGAAACACCTCGGCCGCCTTGGCTGGCTGGTTGTCGGCCTGCAGCGAAATGCCCAGCCCCAGCAGCCACGGCCCGGCACCCGGATTTGAACGTAGCGCGATCTGGTATTGCTCGATGGCCTCCTTGTGGCGTTCGCTGCGCTGCAGCAGCGCGGCCATGAAACCATGGTACTCGGCGTTTTCGCCGCTCGGCGGATTGCGCTGCAAAGTCGCCAGCGCCGCTGCGACATCGCCCCGCTCCACCTGCAATCTGGCCAGCGTCATGGCATATCCGGGATGTCCTGGTTGCAGTTCCAGCCCTTGCTGCAACAACTGCTCCGCACGGCCGAGTTGTTTCGCTTCCACCAGCAGCGCCGCTAGCGCCTGCCTTGCCGCGGCATGACGCGGGTCGTACTGCAACGCCTGGCGCAGACTTTCCTCCGCCTCGCCCATGCGCCCCTGCTGCAGGCTGGCGTAGGCCTGGCGGTAGGCGTTCTCGGCGCGCTGTTGCGGGCTGGTCTGCTTGATGTCCTTGTTGATTTCCACCGGCCGCACGGGCTCTGCCGCTGCCGCCGGTTTCGGCGTTTCCACGACAGGCGCAACCAGCGCCTTTTCCGCAGCTTGAGCGCGAGGCACCGGTTGACTTGCTGCTGTCTCGATCACCGCCGGCAATCGACCAAGTTCGCCCGCCAACTGTAGCACCTGCGGCATTTTTTCCGGCTGCCGCAGTACCACTGCAGGGGGCGCGGAAACCACAACAGGGGATGGCGCAGGAACTTTTATCACCTGACGGCCAGCAATCCAGTAGCCCAGCGCGGCGGCTATTGCGGCCATGCCCAATAGCGGCACTATCCATAGTGCCGATTTGCGCCGCCGCTGGCCCGCCACCGCGCGCACCTGCGCAGCCGATGTGCCGGCATCCGCGCGACGCTGCTCCAGTTCCTGCAACATCTGATTGATTACGCTCATCCTAAAAACCTTAGTTCGAAACCACAGAGAACACGGAGGGCACGGAGAAAGGCAACCCCCCTCAATCCCCCTTTGTCAGGGGGAAAGCCGTCAGCTCCTCCCCTGACAAGGGGAGGCCGGGAGGGGTTGGCTTTTACTCCGTGCTTTTCCAGGCTCATTACGTTTTCCTTACCACCACCAACGGGATTGCTTCGCGGCCGGCGTATCCGCTACCGCCGCGCGCACCTGCTTTTTCTCGGCCTGCGCCCGGCCCTCGCCATAAGTCAGCAACAATGCCTTGTGAGCGAGAATGTTCACCAGCCGTGGCACGCCGCCGCTGGCGCGGTGCAGCAGGCTCAAGGCCGCCCGGCTGAACAACTGCGCCCCACGATTCCCCGCCATGGCAAGGCGATGCGCGATGTAATTATCCAGTTCGTCGCGCCGCAATACCCCGAGGCGATAATGAAACGTGATGCGTTGTTTGAGTTGACGCACCGATTCCTGCTCCAGCTTGCGGTCCAGTTCCGGTTGGCCGAACAGCACGATCTGCAGCAGTTTGCGCTTTTCGGTTTCCAGATTGGTGAGCAGCCGCAATGCCTCCATGGTCTCCAGCGGCATGGCCTGGACCTCGTCCAGACACAGCACCACCCGCTTTCCCTCGCGGGCAAAACTGAGCAAGCCCAAGGTCAGCGCCTTGAGCAGATGGTGCTGGTCAATTCCGGATTCCAGTGGGATGCGCAGATCCTCCGCCACGGCCAACAGCAGGGTACGCGGTTCGAGATAAGGATTGGGGATGTAGGCGGTGACGAAATCGCTGCCCAGACTGGCCATGAACTTGCGGCACAGCAAGGTCTTTCCCGTTCCCACTTCACCCGTAATCTTGATGAAGCCTTCGCCGGTGCGCGCCGCCACCAGCAGGGTATTGAGCGCTTCCTGATAGCTGGCGAAGGCGAAGAAAAAGCTGGTATCGGGGGTGATGCCGAAGGGCG
>JAUYFW010000161.1 GCA_030690835.1 Sulfurimicrobium sp.
TTTTCGATGTACTGGGCGGCGGCGGTGAGGTTTTTGCGGATCTTGAACGGCAGAGTGGTCCTGGCTGCCAGTTGCTCCGCCAGCGCCACGGCTGTGGCCGGAACGGTTTTTTCCACCGCCAGCGAAAGCATGCCCGGCCCGAGGTAGGGTATCGCCCGTTTTTCGGCCAGGGCGGCGATGATGGCATCCAGTTGCAGTGCAGTCATGGTGTTCTCCTTTGTTTAGCTTTCAGCTATCAGCCGTCAGCTTTCAGCAGAACCGATGTGGCTGATAGCTGATGGCTGATAGCTGAAAGCTACTCTCCCAGCTTGCGGGCTTCGACGGTGATCGGCAGGCGGGTGTCGGCGGCCATCTCCGGCAGCGCGAATTTCCAGCCGTTGGCCAGGGTGACCGTGCCGCCCCACATTTCCGGTTTTTCCATCTTGATGATGGGCTCTTCCAGGTCTTTCTTGGGCAGGTAGCCAGTCAGCACGCCAGCGGCCTTGCGGATCATGATTTTCATTTTTTGCTCCTCAGTCTTCGATGCCTTGCAGTTCCTTCGCCTTCATGCCGACGATGTGTCCCTGCTCGTAGAAATCCACGCCGTAAATGTAGAACTGCTGCAGAAAGGTGCCGATGCTGGTGACGTAGCCGATATCGCCCTTGTTCACCAGAATCTCGCCGATTTCCTTGCCGCGAAAAGTACCGTCGTTACGGATGTTTTTGCTGGAACGAACTTTCTGCCCGTATTCGAACACCGGTTCCCGGTCGATTTCGATTACATCGCTGTCGCGGTTGATTTTCATGATGTCAGTTCCTCTCCCTTAAGCCTGGAACGAGCCACTTCCCATATCGCAGCAAACCGGCTGGCCTTGCCAGTCGAGCGCTTCGTCGATGTCAGTCATCGTCTTCGCACTGCGCTTGCCATGCTGTTCTGCTAGGACGAACGCCGTGCGATGCTGGCAATATCGACTGTCGCCACCGTCGGATCGCTGTTGCCCGGCGCGCTGCTGCCGCAACCGCACGCGCCGCGTGCATTGGGGTTGAAGAACTTGAGTCCGGTTTCCATCATGGTGTCGGCGAAATCGATGGTGTAACCCTCAAGCAATTCGCGGCTGGATTGCGGCAGAAACAGCTTGAGGTCTTCCTGCTCGACCACGTAATCGCCGAATTGCGGACTCGCCTCGATGGTGAACTCCGAACTCAGTCCGGAACAGCCGCCCGGGCTAACAACCAGCCGGAAACCGGCGCTCGCGCCGGCGTTGCCGAAGCGCACCATGCGACGTATGAAGCTCCCTGCCTTGGGGGTGATGGTCAGTTCCATGATGTTTTCCTTATGTAATAGCTATCAGCGGTCAGCTTTCAGTGGTTTTGTGCGGCTGCGCCGCGGTTTTGCTGATGGCTGACAGCTGAATGCTGATAGCTGATTAAGCCACGTAACGTGGCAAACTCTTGTCGATCACGACACACCCATCCACCGGGCAGACTTCCACGCATTGCGGATCTTCGCCCTCGCATTCGGTGCATTTCTTGGCATCGATGACGTAGGTGCCGTTCTTTTCCTTGATGGCGACATTGGGGCAGACCGGCTCGCAAGCGG
The DNA here is from genome assembly GCA_030690835.1 of Sulfurimicrobium sp. Lineage (GTDB taxonomy): Bacteria > Pseudomonadota > Gammaproteobacteria > Burkholderiales > Sulfuricellaceae > Sulfurimicrobium. The sequence continues at coordinate 1,580 of JAUYFW010000161.1, forward strand.
TGCAGGCGGTGCAGGTGGAGGAAATGATTTTGTATGGCATGGTGTTCTCCTTTTTTCAATAATTAACAAATTCAAGCGGCGATGTACGCGCCCTGGCGCAAGCGGCCTTCGCCCCGTTCGGCATATGTGCCACGGGCGAGGTATTCCTTGAACCAGGCGATCAGCGACTGCTCGATATATTCGTGGGCGTAGGCGTCCACCGGCTCGATGCCGGCTTTTTCCAGGTCGCCTTTCGGGCAGCGCCCGATCTTGGCGACGAACACGGCGGCGCAGTCGTTGATGGCGGAGATGACGGTTTCCAGCACCTCTTCCTCGCCGTAGCCGCCCTCGCAGTAGTGGTCCACGCGGCGGTGGCCGACGAACTTGGCGCCTTGCGCCGACAGTTCGTAAATCTGGAACTCGCTGGCGTGGCCGAAATGCTGGTTGATGCGCCCGCTGCCCTTGGTCGCCACCGCCACCAGCGCCTGGATGTCGCTGCTGCCCAGTCCGGCCAGTTCGCTCTGCAATGCCGCCTGCTGGTCCTGGCGCTCCTTCTCCACGTAAGCCTGGTAGGCCTGGCGCGCTTCGGCGTCGTAATTCACTTCCATCTCCGCCACCTTCTCGGTGGTGAATTCCGCGCTGCGGTCCTCGCCCAGCAGGCCCACCGCGTCGGCGCGGCACTGGCGGCAATGGCGCATCAGGTTCATCTCGCCCTCGCAATCGTCCTGCAGCTTTTTCAGTTCCTGCGGCGAGGGTCCGCGCTGGCCGTTGAGCCCGTACCAGGTGCCGTGCTCGGCCTCGGAAATCAGCGGCATGATGTTGTGCAGGAAAGCGCCCTTGGACTTGACCATGCGGTTCACTTCCACCAGATGCTGGTCGTTGACGCCGGGGATCATCACCGAGTTGACCTTGACCAGGATGCCCCTGGAAGTCAGCATCTCGAGCCCTTCCATCTGGCGCTCGGCAAGGATCTTCGCGGCGTCGCGGCCTTTCCAGCGCTTCCTGTTGTAGTAGATCCACGGGTAGATATGCTCGCCCACTTCCGGGTCCACCATGTTGATGGTGATGGTGACGTGGTCGACGTTGAAGTCCTGGATGGTCTGCACGTAGTCCGGCAGCATCAGGCCGTTGGTCGAAAGGCACAAGCGGATGTCGGGCGCGCTTTTCTGGATCAGCTCGAAGGTCTTGAAAGTCTTTTCCGGGTTGGCCAGCGCATCGCCCGGGCCGGCGATGCCGACCACGGTGAGCTGCGGCACCTCGGA
>JAUYFW010000172.1 GCA_030690835.1 Sulfurimicrobium sp.
ACCTGCGTCGTCGAGATGTTGGCATGGCCGAGCATTTCCTGCACTGCCCTTAAATCGCCGCTGGATTGCAGGACATGGGTGGCGAAGGAGTGGCGCAGCACGTGGGGATGGATGTTGGCGTTGATGCCGAGCTTGATGCCCCATTGCTTGAGCCGGAGTTGCACGGCGCGCGGCGTGAGGCGGGTGCCGGCTTTGCCCACGAACAGCGCTGTTTCGCTACTTTGCACCAGCAGGGTCCGCTGCGTCAGCCAGGTTTGCAGCGCTTCCACCGCCAATCTCCCGAGCGGGACGATGCGTGTCTTGTTGCCCTTGCCGGTGACGCGCACTTCCCCCGCCGCGAAATCGAAATCCTGCAGGTTCGCCCCCACCAGTTCGGCCAGACGCAGTCCCGAGGAATAGAGCAGTTCCAGCATGGCCCGGTCGCGTACCGCCAGGGCGTCCTCAGTCGGCACTTCCATCAGGTGCGCGGCCTGTTCCGGGGAGAGTGCCTGGGGCAGGGTCTTGGCGGCTTTCGGTGCCTTGAGGCCGGCGCAGGGGTTGTGGATGAAGCCGTGAGCGTGACCGAGGTAGCCGTAAAAGCCGCGCCAGGCCGAGAGCATGCGTGCCAGCGTGCGGCTGCTCAGGCCCCTGGCGTGAAGCTGGGCGATGAAACGCCGGATCTGCTGGATTTGCAGCTCGGCCAGTGGGGTTTCGTTCGCCAAGCGGAACAACTCGGCGATATCGCGTGCGTAACTTTTTCCTGTCAGGGGCGACAGGCGGCGTTCATGCTGAAGATGGGAGAGGTACTGCCGCAGCAGTACGGCGTTGCCGCCCTCCTCCCCCGCCTTCTCAGCCATCAGGCGGCGTCCTTGTGCTCGGAGATGTAGGGCATCAGGGCAACGCTGACCAGTTCGCCGATGCGTTTGAGGTACAGGGTGCCCATTTCCGGGTAGAAACGCTGGGCGTCCTCGCTGGCCATGACCAGCAGGCCGAATACATTCTCCGCGCGCAGCGCCACCACGGCGAAGGATTTCAGCAATTCGGCCGCTTCGCCGAACCAGGACGCCACTTCGAAGGGCGCAACGGTGTCGCAATAGGGCCGTACCAGGCCGTCCGCAAGCGCCTTGAGATCGCCGCTGACATCGGAGAATTCCGTCTGGTCGGTGGCTTGCGCGGGCATGGCCCAGACGCGCAGCGCCACGTGGGGCACGGCGAAATCATCGCGCAGGCTGAGGGTGATGGTCGGCAGCAGGGATTCGAGGGTGCGGGCGGAGAGCAGGGCGAGGCTGAAACGGTGAACTTTCTCGCCGATCGCGTCGTTCTCCTCGCCGAATTGCAGCAGCTCGCGCAATTTCGATTCCAGCAGCTTGTTCTTCTCGCGCAGTTGCAGTTGCTGCCGCTCGGCGAGCGAAATCGCCCGTCCACCGTGGGGGTGTGGAATCGCGATGGCTTCCAGCAAACCGGGCTTGTCTTCGAAAAATTCCGGGTGTTGCGTGAGGAATTCGGCTACTGCCTCTGCGTTCAGATTCATGTTTGCATCCTTTTAATTCTAGAAAATCAGTTAACCAGGGCGTTCACGGAGGAAAAGCTAACCCCTCCCGGCCTCCCCTTCTCAGGGGAGGAGATGAAGGCCTCCCCCCTGACAAGGGGGGGATTGAGGGGGGTTGCCTTTTTCCATGCCCTCCGTGGTTTCGAACCAAGGTTTATACGTTTATTTCGCCTTCGAATACCGTCACCGCCGGGCCGGTCATCCATACCGGCTGGTCGCCTCCCGCCCAGCGGATGGTGAGCTCTCCGCCCCGGGTGCTGACTTGTACCCGTGCGTCCAGCAGCTCGCGCGTGATGCCGGCCACCACGGCGGCGCAGGCGCCGGTGCCGCAGGCCAGGGTTTCGCCCGATCCGCGCTCGAAAACGCGTAGTTTAATATGAGTTCGATCCACCACCTGCATGAATCCGGCATTGACCCGCGCGGGGAAGGCCGGATGATTCTCGATCAGCGTCCCCTGCTCGGCGACCGGTGCGTAATCGATATGGTCCACGACTTGCACGGCATGCGGGTTGCCCATGGAAATGGCGCTGATGTCGATGATCTTGTCCCCCACCGGGAGGGGGTAAGTCAGTGCTCGCTTGTCGGCAGTAAACGGAATTTCCTTGGGTTCGAAGCGCGGGGGTCCCATGTTGACGGTCACCTGGCCGTCCGCTTCAAGGCGCGGTTCGATAATGCCCGAGGCGGTTTCGACGCGGATTGCGGTTTTGCCGGTCAGCCCCTTGTCGTGGACGAAGCGCACGAAGCAGCGCGCGCCGTTGCCGCACTGTTCCACCTCGCCGCCGTCGGCATTGAAGATGCGGTAACGGAAATCGGCATCGGTATGAGTCGGTTTTTCTACCAGCAGAATCTGGTCGCAGCCGACGCCGAAATGGCGGTCGGCGAGAAAGCGGAATTGCTCGCCGCTCAGGGAAATATTCCGGGAGAAGCCGTCGATCACGACGAAATCATTGCCCAGACCATGCATTTTGGTGAATTTCAGTAACATATCAGGCCATCAACTCGACATAATCCTTGTAAATACAGCGGTCCATGACCACCGCCATGCCCGCCTCCTTCGCTCTTTGCGCCGCCGCTTCGTTGACGATGCCTTCCTGTATCCAGATGGCGGGAATTTTCAGCCGCAGGCATTCGTCCACGATGGCATCCACATGCCCGGCGGCGCGGAATACATCCACCAGGTCAATCGGCTCCGGCACGTCGGCCAGGGTGGCATAGGCCTTCTCCCCCAGCACTTCTGTGACAGCCGGGCGCACCGGAACGATGCGGTAGCCGAAGCCCTGCATCGCCTTGGCCACGAAATAGCTGGGTCGCGCGGGTTGCGGCGACAAACCCACCACCGCGATGGTGCGGACTTTTTTCAACAGGGCGCGAATTTCATCCGACGCCGGGTTTTCATACATTAAGCGTTTCCTAATCCAGGCTGCTCAAGTGGCCTTCCTCGCCACCAAGTCCACCAGGGCCGACATGCCGCTATGGCCCGGGCCTTCGCTGATCGCCATTTCGTGTTCGCGCAGTTGCAGGATTTCCATGGCGGCGAAATCGCGTTGCAAGTCTGTTGCGTTATACAGGTTGTCGCGATTGGAAGGGCCGCCGGTCTTGAATTCCAGTTGTTTCGGGGTGTAACCCTGTAACAGCAGCAGGCCGCCCGGTTTGAGAGCGCGCTGGATGGCCTGATGCAAGGCCGGACGCTGCTGCGACGAGGCGAACTGGATGAAGATCGCCACGATCACGTCGAAGCGGTTCTCGCCCCAGTTCCAGTTGTACAGGTCGGCCAACTCGGTTTGCAGGGAAACGCCTCTGGACTCGGCCAGCTGGCGCGATTTCTGCAAGGCCTTCCCGGAAAAATCCACCGCCAACACATCCAGTCCCTGCTCGGCCAGCCATACACCGTTGCGCCCTTCGCCGTCAGCGACCGAAAGCGCGAACTGGCCCGGCTTCAGCAGGTGGGCTTGCGATGCCAGGAAGGCGTTGGGCGTGGTGCCGTAGAAATACTCTGCGCCGCCGAAGCGCTCATTCCAGAATTCCTTCACCCTAAAAATCTCAGCATAGTCTACTTCCCGGCTTTACCGCCCAGCATTTCCTCCAGCTTGGCGGCAGGAATCATGCCCGGCACGCGGCGGCCATCGGCGAAGATAATCGCGGGCGTGCCCTGAATGCCGAGCTTCTTGCCCAGTTCCGCCGTTTTGGCCAGAGGGTTGTCGCAACTGCCGTCATTCTTGGGCAGGGTGTTGCGCAGCATCCAGTCTTCCCATGCCTTGGCGCGGTCCGGGGCGCACCAGATCTGTTTCGATTTCTTGCCCGCTTCCGGATGCAGTTGGTCGAGCGGGTAGAGGAAGTTATAAACCGTGATGTCCTTCACATTCTGCAGCTCGACTTCGAATTTCTTGCAGTAGGGGCAGTCGGCGTCGGCAAACACCGCAATCTTGCGGCTGCCATTACCCTTCACCACCTTGATGGCGGAGTCCAGCGGCAGGGTGTCGAATTTCACTGCGGTCAGTTTCTGGAAACGCTCCTCGGTGAGGTTTTTCTGGGCCTTGAGGTCCAGCACCGAGCCCATGAACAGGTAATTGGCCTTCTCATCGGCATAGGCCAGTTGCGGCCCCTCCATCAGAACTTCGTAGAGGCCGCTATAGGGGGTCTTGCTGACCGTCTGCACCTTGGCGCCGGGGAACTTGGCCTCGATGGTTTTCTTGATCTGCGCCTCGTCGGCGTGCGCCGAGGCGGTTAACAGGGCAAACAGCAGCGGCGCGGCAAGGATTTTGAGAGAGAACATGATTTTTCCTGGGTTGGCGTTGAGTATTAAAAGACAGGGGGAAGTTTAACCGAGTTCCCCGATGGCATGGCGCATCAGCCGATTTTTCAGGCCGCCGAGATGGTTGGTCAGGCTCAGGCCCGTATTGCGCAGGGTGCGCAGCAAGGGGTCGGCATTGTTGAAGAGTTTGTGCAGCCCGTCGGTGACCAACTGCATGGCGAGGATGTCTTCCTTGCGCGCCCGTTCGTAGCGGCGCAGCAGGGAATAATCGCCGCAATCGCGTTGTGCCTCGCGTTGCAGCAGCACCTGGGCGAGCTGCCAGGCGTCCTTGAAGCCGAGATTGACGCCTTGTCCGGAGAGCGGGTGGACGTTGTGAGCGGCATCGCCGATCAGGGCCACGCGGGGTTTGACCAGGTGCTCCAGGTTGAGCAGGCGCAGGGAGAAGGCGGCTGGCGGTGTGATCAACTGTAGTGCGCCGAGGGTGTTTTTGCCCGCCTCCTGCACGCGGCGGCAAAATTCATCACCCGGCAGTGCCAGCAGCTCCTGCGCCAGTGGTTCATCGGCCGACCAGACGATGGAGATTTTATTGTCCGGCAAGGGCAGGTAAGCCAGGATGCCGTCTTCGCGGAACCACTGGTAGGCGCAATTGCGGTGCGGTTTCTCGACCGTGAAGTTGGCTACCATGCCCGACTGGCCGTATTCGCGCGGCTGGGCCTCGATGCCGGCGTTGGCGCGCACCCAGGATTCGCGTCCATCCGCGCCGACCACCAGCCTGCTGCGCAGCATGCGGCCATCCCGCAAAGTCAGAATGGCGTCGTCGTCGCTTACTTCCAGCGCGACACAGACAGCAGGGCAAATAATTTCCACATTGGATTGTCCCTGCAACGCCTGCCACAAGCCTTCCTGCACCAGGCGGCTCTCGGCGATGAAAGCCAGTTCCGCCACGCTGGCCTGGTATGCGGTGAAATCGAGCCGTGCCGCCACATCGTCGCCCCACACGTGCATTTCATGCACCGCTGTAATACGGCTTTGATCGAGGCCGCTCCACACGCCGCTCTGGTCGAGAAAGCGAGCGTTGGCTGGGTTGATGGCGTAGATGCGGCTGTCCCAGCTATCATCCTGGGGCAGGGGTGGCGGTGCGCGGCCCTCGATCAATGCCACTTTAAGCCCGCTATCCTTGAGCGCCACGGCGAGCGATGCGCCTACCAGCCCCGCCCCCACGATTACGATGTCAAAATTCATCAGCCTTTTGCTCCGAAAATCATTTTGCGCGCCACCAGGCGTTTCGCCCCCGGCAGCAGGTCCAGCGCCGCCAGCCCGAGTCCGCGCCCCAGGCCGACGCCCGCATAGTCATTGGAAAACAGCCGCACCAGCAGGTCGGTGAACAGGATGCTGCCGCCGGTGTCGCTACTGCGCCCCTCTCGGTAGCGTTGCAGCATGGCGGGGTTGCCGACCTCGGCATGGGGGGTGTTGATGATTTGCTCCCCCAGTTCCCAGGCATCGCGCAGGCCGAGATTGAAACCCTGCCCCGCCACGGGATGCATGGCCTGGGCCGCGTTGCCGATCAGGGCCATGCGCTGCGCCGTGACCGGGCGGGCATATTTAAGACTCAAGGGAAAGCTGGCGCGTTTGCCGGCGCTGGTGAATGCGCCGAGGCGATCGCCGAAGCGCTCGTGCAGCTTGGCCAGAAAAGCGTTGTCGTCGAGTTGCAGCAGGCTCTCCGCTTCATCTGGCCGGGCAGTCCATACCAGGTCGTAACCCGCGCCGGAAGGCAGCAGCGCCATCGGCCCGAAAGGCGTAAAGCGTTCGAAAGCGACATGGCGCCGCGGCCGTTCCGCCGTGACATGACAGATTACGGCGGTCTGGTCGTAATCCACCACATGCCGCTCCACGCCCGACACTTGGCCCAGGCTGCGCCCGCCATCGGCAAGCACCAGCAGGCTGGCGGTCACCTCATGGCGTTGCCCAGCATGTTCGAACTCCGCCACGCCGAATCCCGGCGTGGATTTCACGCCGCTTACCACGGCGCCGGTCAGATAGAGCGGGTTGGCCTGGCTTAGCGCCTGATGCAGGGCCTGACTCAGCGCGGAGTAATTGACCACATAACCCAGCGCATCCACCCCGCTCTCGGCGGCGGTCAGCACCGCACGCCCAAACCCGCCGCGCTGCGAGATGTGAATGGTCTCTATCGGCGTCGCGCCCGCGATGCTGCCCCACACCCCGAGGCGCTGCAGCAGGATTCTCGCGCCGTAGGACAGGGCCAGGGCGCGGGGGTCGTCCGGGCGTGAAAAATCGTTCCGCGCTTCCAGCACCATCACCTTGCGGCCGCTGTCCTGCAGTGCCAGGGCTAGGGCTGCGCCCGCCGGCCCGCCGCCGATGATGAGCACGTCCACGTGATTAGGAATTGTCATTGCGAGGAGCAAAGCGACGAAGCAATCTTGTTTTTCCGTGGCAAAGTAAAGAGCGAGATTGCTTCGCTTTGCTCGCAATGACGGGTATTAAATTTCATCATACAAATCTTTCCAGTTCGGATTGAACCCATTGATCAAATCCAGCTTGTCCTGCCTCGACCCGCCCTTGATCTGTTTTTCACGGCTAATCGCCCCGTAAGCTTCCTCGCCAGTTTCAAAATATACCAGCTTATGCACGCGGTAGCGTTTGGTGAAGCCTTCATGAACATCCGTTTTATGCTCATATACCCGGCGTTTAAGGTCATTCGTCACGCCTGTGTAAAGTACCTTGTTGTTTTTATTGGTAAGGATGTAAACGAAGAACTGGCGTGGCATCACTCCACCCCGCCGTCATTGCGAGCAAAGCGAAGCAATCTCGCTCTTGCCGGTCAGCGTAAAAGAAACAGATTGCTTCGTCACTGCGTTTCTCGCAATGACATTAGAATTTCGATCTCCGCCACTGTCTTCGGCGCCGCCGCGCTCAGCACCTCGCAGCCGTCTTCCGTCACCACCACATCGTCCTCGATGCGGATGCCGATATTCCAGAAATGATCCGGCACGTTGTCGGCCGGGCGGATGTAGCAGCCCGGCTCCACGGTCAGCACCATGCCCGGCATGAGCGCCCGCCACTCGCCGCCCTGTTTGTACTCGCCCACGTCGTGCACGTCTAGCCCCAACCAGTGGCCGGTGCGGTGCATGTAAAACTGCTTGTAGCTTTCCTTTTCCAGCACTTCGTCGAGGCTGCCATGGCACAGGCCAAAATCGATGAAACCCTGGGCCAGCACCTTGAGCGCCGCCTCGTGGGGCTGGTTCCAGTGGTTGCCTGGTTTCACGTGGAACACCGCGGCCGTTTGGGCCGCCAGCACCAGCTCGTACACATCCTTCTGCGCCGCGCTGAATTTTCCGTTGACCGGGAAGGTGCGGGTGATGTCGGCGGCGTAACCGTCCAGCTCGCAGCCGGCGTCGATCAGCAGCATTTCGCCATCCTTGAGCGGCGCGTCGTTGAACACGTAATGCAGCACGCAGGCATTTGCTCCGCCCGCCACGATGGAGGTATAGGCTGGCGCCTGGGCGCCGTGGCGGCGGAACTCGTGCAGCAGCTCGGCCTCGATCTCGAATTCGCGCCGGCCTGGCCGCGTTTGCTGCATCGCGCGGATGTGGGCGGCGGCGGAAATCTTGCCGGCACGGCGCATGGTGGCGATTTCTTCGGCGTCCTTGATGAGGCGCATTTCGTCCAGCAGCGCGCGCACGTCCTGGATCGCGCCCGGCGCGGTGATGCCGCTGCGCACCTGTTCGCGCACGCTGTTCAGCCAGCCGACGGCGCGGGCATCCCAGGCGCTGTCGGCGCCGAGGTGAAAGAACAGGCTGGGCTGGTCGGCCAGCAACTTGGGCAGCATTTCGTCGAGCTGGGCGATGGGGTAAGCTTCGTCGAAACCGAATGCCTCCCGTGCGTCGTCCGGGCCGTGGCGGAAGCCGTCCCAGATTTCGCGTTCGAGGTTTTTTTCGCGGCAGAACAAAATACTCTTGGCCGGATTACCGGCCAGCAGCACCAGCACCGCTTCGGGCTCCATAAAGCCGGTAAGATAGTGAAAGTAGCTGTCGAAGCGGTACGGGTAATGGCTATCCCGGTTACGCGCGCGCTCGGGGGCGGTGGGAATGACCGCGACCCCTGCCCCCATGGCGCCCGCGAGGCGCTGGCGGCGTTGCTGATATACTTGGACGTTGCTCATTGCACCAGATTCGATAAATTCATTAACGTGAAACTCGCGAAGCGAGCCTGCGTCCCTCTCTCCCTCTGGGAGAGAGCAAGGAGTGAGGGAAACTGGCATGGCGAAGCGCTGTTTCATTATTTGGGGCGGCGCTTCGCCATGTCAGTTATGATTATTCAGGATTTACCCGGCAAAAGCAAAATGACCTTTTTCGACATATTGGCCGCAAAGCGGCACTGCGTCCCCCTCGCCCGCAGGCGGGAGAGGGTTAGGGGTGAGGGCATTGGACTGCTCTTGGCAAGCCTCGCTATATTCCATCTGGCCGGCTGCTCTTCGGTCACGCCTCGCGCCGAGCGTCCCGCATCCGCTGCCGCCAAACCGATCAAGGGCGGCGGCTATTATCTTGACGACGGCCCGGGCGATAATCCCCCCGCCAATCTCGATGCCATCCCGGACGCCGAGCCCAGGCCCGAACCCTTGAACAAGTTCGCCAACCGGCCCTATACCGTGCTGGGGCAGAGCTACACGCCTGCCACCCGGCTTGGCGCATACAAGGCGCGCGGCATTGCCTCCTGGTACGGTCGCCGTTACCACGGCCAGAAAACCGCCGTGGGCGAAACTTACGACATGTACGCCATGAGCGCCGCCCACCCCACCCTGCCCATCCCCAGCTACGCCCGGGTGACCAATGTCGGCAATGGCAAAGCGGTGGTGGTGCGCATCAACGACCGCGGACCGTTCCACAGCAATCGCCTGGTCGACCTTTCCTACACTGCGGCCTACAAGCTGGGCGTGCTTAATGGTGGCACCAACCAGGTCGAGGTGGAAAGCATCGACCCCGGTAATTACCAGATGGCGGCAAGCAGACCCCCGGTCAATAACGCCGAGGTCAGCTCTGTTGCCACTGCGCAGCCATTGGCGCTGGTCGCCGCCACGCCGGCAGTGCCGCCTGCCACGGGAACGGATGGCAGCGTCTTCCTGCAACTCGGCGCTTTCAGCTCGCGCGAAAATGCGGAGAACTTCAGCGGCAAGATGAAATTGGGCCTGGGACAACTGGTCGAAAAATTGCAGATCGTGGATGCCGGCGGCCTGTTCCGTGTTCGACTTGGGCCTTATGCCAGCCGTACCGAAGCAGGCGAGGCGGCCACCCGGATCGGCCAGGCGGCGAATATCTCGCCGGTGATTGCGCGCTAAATGATGATCGCGAAATGATGGCCTACGCACTTTCCCGAGAGGGAGCGCAGGACCATCGCCGCTGCCCGGGGTTCCGCGCCCGGAGCGCCATCCATTCGGAAAGCAAATGAGTTACCAGCCGCCTTTTTCAATTACCCCGGCGATTTTGCAAAGCGTGGCGGATATTTGTCAGTTGCTGGGCCGGTGGTCAGTGGTTGGCGACACCGCGCTATCGCCTCATTTGCGCCGCAACAATCGCATTCGCACGATTCAGGCTTCCCTCGCCATCGAGAACAACACGCTCAGCCTGGAGCAAGTGACGGCGGTTATCGAAGGCAAGCGCGTGCTGGGTTTGCCGCGCGAAATTCAGGAAGTGCGCAACGCTTTTGCGGCTTACGAGAGTCTTGCGGACTGGCGGGCGAACAAGACCGATGATCTGCTGGCCGCGCATGGGATGCTGATGGCGGGGCTGGCTGACGATGCGGGCGCTTTTCGCGCGGGGGGCGTGGGTATTTATCGCGGCCGGGAGCTGGTTCACATGGCGCCACCCCCCAGCCGCGTGCCTGATCTGGTGGCGGACTTGCTGGCCTGGGTGGCGCGTGCCGAGGTTCACCCCTTGATTGCCAGCAGCGTATTCCATTACGAATTCGAATTCATTCACCCTTTTTCCGATGGCAACGGGCGCATGGGGCGGCTGTGGCAAACCTTGATCCTGAGCGAATGGCAGGCCCTTCTGGCCTATTTGCCGGTGGAAACGGTGATACGCGATCGGCAAGCGGATTATTACCGGGTCCTGGGCGAGGCCGATGCGGCTGCCGACGCCACCCCATTTGTCGGCTTCATGCTGCAAGCCTTGCTCGCGGCGATGCGGGAAGCAATGGCGCAAACAGGTTCGGAGAAGAGTTCGGAGAAGAGTTCGGAGAAAATACTCGCCTGCCTACGCCAGACACCGAGTCTGTCAGCAAGAGACATTGCCCTGAAGCTGAATATGAGTCCGCGAGCGGTGGAAAAACAGCTTGCCGCGCTCAAGAAATCCGCTCGCCTGCGCCGGGTTGGGGCCGCCAAGGGCGGGCATTGGGAGGTGTTGTAAGCCCGACCAGACCGCTAATGAGGAACCCGGACGCCAGTCGCCTGTCTGTTATAATTCACCGCCCTCACTCACGGACCCGATATGAAATACCTGTTGCTGATTTTCGCCTCACTATTCTCCACCCTTGCCGCCGCAGAGCAGGTCCTGCCGCTCCCCCCCGCCCCGCCTATCGCCGCCCGCGCCTACCTGCTCGCCGACTTCCAGAGCGGACGCCTGCTGGTACAACAAGGCATCAATGATCGCGTCGAACCGGCTTCGTTGACCAAGCTGATGACGGCCTACCTGACCTTCACCGCCCTCAAGCAGGGACGGATCAAGATGGATCAGGTGCTGCCGGTTTCGGAGAAAGCCTGGCGCACCGAAGGTTCGCGCATGTTCATCGAGATCAACCGGCCTGTCACGGTAAACGAGCTGATCCACGGCATGATCATCCAGTCCGGCAACGACGCCTGCATCACGCTGGCGGAGGGTATTGCGGGCAGCGAGGAAGTGTTCGCTCAGATGATGAACCAGCAGGCGGTGCGACTGGGGATGAAAAACACCCATTACATGAATTCCACCGGCCTGCCGCACCCGCAGCATTACACCACGGCCTATGATCTTTCGCTCTTGGCCGCAGCGATCATCCGCGACTTCCCCGAGGACTACAAGTTCTACTCGATGAAGGAATATCGCTACAACAACATCACCCAGCCCAACCGTAACCGCCTGTTGTGGCTGGACCCCAGCGTGGACGGCATGAAGACCGGGCACACCGAATCCGCCGGCTTCTGCCTCATCGCCACGTCGAAACGCGAGCCGATGCGCCTGATCTCGGTGGTGCTGGGTGCCTCTTCCGACCATGTGCGCGCCACCGAAAGCCAGAAGCTGCTGAATTACGGCTTCCAGTTCTTCGAAAGCAAACGCCTTTACGCCAAAAATCAGACCATCTCCACCCTGCCGGTATGGAAAGGCAGCGAGAAAACGCTCAGGGCGGGGGTCAGCCAGGACCTCCTGGTCACCCTGCCCAAAGGCTATTACAGCCGCCTCAAAGCCACGGTGACCAGCAAGCAGCCGTTGCTCGCCCCGATTTCCGCCGGCCAGGTAGTGGGTACTATCCAGCTCACGCTGGACGACAAGCCCTTTGCCAGTTATCCGCTGGTGGCACTGGATAACGTGGCGATGGGTAATGTCTTCGGGCGTGCGCTGGATAGCGTCAAGCTGTGGTTCAAATAGTCTATTTGAACGGTGCCTTTCTGCCGCTGGAAGAAGCCCGCGTGCCGGTGCTGGACCGCGGCTTCATCTTCGGTGATGGCGTGTACGAGGTGATCCCGGCCTACTCGCGCCATCCTTTCCGTCTTGCCGAGCATTTGCAGCGATTGCAGCACAGCCTGGACGGCATTCGCCTGTTCAATCCCCATTCGGATGTCGAATGGCATGAACTGGTGCGGGGGCTGATAGCGCGCAACGAGGGCGAGGACCAATACCTCTACCTGCACATCACGCGCGGCGTGGCCAGGCGCGACCATGCTTTTCCCCAGGACACGCCGCCCACCGTATTCATGATGAGCAGCCCGCTGGCGCCCGCCGCCCCAGCGCTGCGGGAACACGGCGTGGTGGCCATCACCGCGCCGGACAACCGCTGGCTGCGCTGCGACATCAAGGCCATTTCGCTGCTGCCCAACGTGCTGCTGCGCCAGCTGGCGGTGGACGCCGGCGCCGCCGAAACCGTGCTGTTGCGCGACGGCTTCCTCAGCGAAGGTGCGGCCAGCAACATTTTTGTCGTCAAGGATGGCGTCCTGCTTGCTCCGCCCAAAGATCACCTGATGCTGCCGGGGATCACCTACGACGTGGTGCTGGAGCTTGCCGCCGCCCATGGCATTCCCTCGCGCGTGGCGCCGGTAGCCGAAAGCACGCTGCGTGGCGCGGATGAAATCTGGCTGACTTCCTCCACCCGCGAAGTGCAGGCCATCACCCGCCTCGACGGTAGCCCGGTTGGCACCGGCGAGCCGGGGCCATTGTTCCGCAAAATGGACCAGTTTTACCAGGATTACAAAGCCACCATAATGCGCCAACCCTCGCCATGAATGATCAGGATATGAGCACCCAGGAAACCCTGCTGGAATTCCCCTGCGCCTTCCCCATCAAGATCATGGGGCGGATGGAGGACGCTTTCGCCGCTACCATGGTGGAAGTCGTGCTGAGCCACGCGCCGGATTTCGACGCAGCCAGCGTGAGCATGAAAGCCAGCAGCGGCAACAAGTATCTGTCTCTCACCTGCACCATCAACGCCACGTCGAAACAGCAACTGGACGATCTTTACCGTGAAATCAGCGCGCATCCGCTGGTGGTGATGGCGCTTTAGAGCGTGAAGAGTGAAAGGTGAAATGTGAAAAGTTGGACTAGAGAGGCGCCATTACCCGCTTCACACTTCACTTTTCACGCTTCACTCAAAGTGCGATACCTCGGCATCGTGGAATATGAGCCCACCTTCCAGGCCATGCAGGACTTCACCGCCCAGCGCAATGCGGAAACCCCGGACGAAATCTGGCTGTTGCAGCATCCGCCGGTTTACACCCAGGGTCTGGCCGGCAAGCCGGAACACCTGCTGCGGACGAGCCAGATTCCGGTGGTGAAGATTGACCGCGGCGGCCAGATCACTTATCACGGCCCTGGTCAGGTCGTGGCGTATATCCTGCTCGACCTCAAGCGGCACGGCATGGGCGTCAAGGAACTGGTGCGCCGCATGGAGCAGGCGGTGATCGATCTGCTGGCTGTCCATGGCGTGCTGGCCGCGCGGCGCGACAAGGCGCCCGGCGTGTACGTGAACAATGCCAAGATCGCCGCGCTGGGATTGCGCATCAGGAACAACTGCAGCTACCACGGCCTGTGTCTTAACGTGGACATGGATCTCACGCCCTACGCCAGCATCAATCCCTGCGGCTATGCCGGGCTGGAGGTGACGCAGACCCGCGACCAGGGCGTGAACGCTGATGCGGATACGCTGGCGGAGGAACTGGCGCGGCATCTGCTGTTGCAGTTGGGATATACTGAAAAACGAATTAACCACGGAGGACACGGAGAGCACGGAGATTCTTCCACGCAAACCTCCGTGTCCTCCGTGCTCTCCGTGGTTTAAATCAAGGTTCTCATGGCAGACCCAAAACTTCACAAAGGCGCCGCCAAGACGTCGCGCATCCCGATCAAGATCGTGCCCCAGGAGCCGTTGCGCAAGCCTGCGTGGATACGCAGCAAGGTGGCGTCGGGCGGAAAGTTCGGCGAGATCAAGCACATCCTGCGCGAGCACGGTCTGCACACGGTGTGCGAGGAAGCCTCCTGCCCCAATATCGGCGAGTGCTTCAGCCACGGCACCGCCACTTTCATGATCCTCGGCGACCTGTGCACGCGGCGCTGCCCGTTCTGCGACGTGGGCCACGGCAAGCCCCTGCCGCCGGATGCCGGCGAGCCGGAACAACTGGCGCGCACCATCGCCGCCATGAAGCTGAAATACGTGGTCATCACCAGCGTCGACCGGGACGATCTGCGCGATGGCGGGGCCGGGCATTTCGCCGCCTGCATCGGCGCCGTGCGCGCTGCCTCGCCGCACACCCGCATCGAAACCCTGGTGCCCGATTTCCGTGGCCGCATGGACGCCGCCCTGGAAATTCTCGGCAATGAGCCGCCTGACATATTCAACCACAACCTGGAAACCGTGCCGCGCCTTTACAAACAGGCCCGCCCTGGCGCCGATTACGCCCATTCGCTGCAACTGCTGCAGGCCTTCAAGCAAAAACACCCCGCCATCCCGACCAAATCCGGCCTGATGGTCGGCCTGGGCGAAACCGACGCGGAAATCCTTGATGTAATGCGTGACCTGCGCGCCCACGACGTGGACATGCTGACCATCGGCCAATACCTGCAACCCTCGCGCCACCACCTGCCGGTGACGCGCTTCGTGACACCGCAGCAGTTCGAGGCGTTCTCCCGCGCGGCAAACGAAATGGGCTTCAAGAATGCCGCCTGCGGACCGATGGTGCGGTCCAGCTATCACGCCGATTTGCAGGCGCTGGCAGCGTGGGATACCGAAAATCATTTCCGCACCCTGGCGGCCACCGGCGATGTGCGCCAAGCGCTGGCAATCCTGGATCGGCTTGATGCCGAAGACAGTAAAACGGCATTTTGAGTTGGGGCGTGATCTTTGAACAATCGTATTGCCGCATTGGCAGCCGGGCCTATAAACAAGTTACCCGGCATCAGTCCGCCTCGCGCCCCTTGAATGTCCCTGATCTGCCGGTACGGGTAGGGGATGAGTTGGTTTGATGGCCGCCGGATAAAACGCAGTCCATGTTTTTTAACCTGCCCCATTACAAAAATCCGGTTGACGATGATGCGACCGGGTATATACTAATAAACTATATTTCAATAGCCGGGGCCACCATGAAAATCGCAAAACTGTTTCAAAATGGCCAGAGCCAAGCGGTCAGGCTTCCAAAGGAATTCCGCTTCGAGGGCGAAGAGGTGTTCATCAAAAAAACCGGTAATGTGGTGATGCTGATCCCGATTTTACATTCTTGGGATTCCTTGCTGGGTAGCCTGGATAAATTCACCCCCGATTTCATGTCCGAGCGCAACCAGCCGCAACAACAGCCCCGTGAGGATGTTTTTGCATGATTGTGATGTTGGACACCAATACCTGCATCGCACTGATCAAACGCAAGCCGGTTCACGCCTTACAAAAATTCAGTGAATATCAGGTCGGCGACATTGGCATCTCAGCCGTAACGCTGGCAGAGCTACGCTACGGCGTTTCCAAAAGCCAGCACCAAGCCAGAAATCAGGCGGCACTGGATGAGTTCATGCTGCCACTGGAATTTGCGGCATTCGATGAGCAGGCAACGGTCGCTTATGGGGTACTGCGTGCGGCGCTGGAAAAACAGGGCACTCCCATAGGCCCGCTGGATACCATGATAGCCGCGCATGCACTAAGTCTGGGCGTAACGCTGGTCACGAATAATACGCGGGAGTTTAATCGTGTCCCCGCGCTTACGGTCGTTGACTGGATCAAGCACGATTAGCAGTATGTATTTTAATCCCCGTGAGCGAGGCGGGCTTTCAGTGTGTTGGCGGGACAATCGGGCTACGTCCCCTATATATTGATAATTCTAGATTTCTCAGTTGGCACGTATCTATAACTTGCCGAGCATTAAGCAGGCTGCGGCATTCAAGCACTCTCCCAACTGGCGATGAGAAATTTGGATATTTGCGCTATGGTCGACAGGCTCACTACTGAGCAACGGAGTTATCTAATGGCTCGCATAAGGGGCCGCGATACTGATCTTGAAATTTTGGTAAGGCGCAAATTATGGGCCAAAGGACTACGTTTCCGCTTAGGCCGAACAATGCCTCTGCCAGGAAAACCTGATTTGGTTTTCGTTGGGCCACGAGTAGCCGTGTTTGTCGATGGCTGCTTTTGGCATGGCTGTCCGTCCCACGGCCATATCCCAAAATCCAACACAACTTATTGGCAGAAGAAATTGATGAATAACATAGCAAGGGACAAATGGACGGATAGCAAACTCATCCACCTTGGGTGGCTACCTGTACGGCTATGGGAACATGAAATCAAGGAAAATGTGGACGACTGTGTGAAACGAGTTACAGAAGCCCTGAGTCTGCGCAGGGCCACACGGAAATAATTGGGGAAAGAGCAAAGAGCTATGCCAACAGCGGTCTCATTGTTTTCAGGGTGCGGCGGGTCGGACGCAGGAGTGGTGTCGGCTGGATTTGAGGTGCTCATGGCCAATGACCTTCTACCTTACGCCCGTGATGTGTATATGGCTAACCATCCAAACACCGAGTATGTGGTAGGTGATGTTGCCAAAATCGAAAAATTTCCGGCGGCAGAGTTGCTAGTGGGATGTTATCCCTGCCAGGGGTTTAGCCAGGGGGGGGTGCGGGACTCATCCAGGAAGATAAATACCCTCTATTTGGAATTTGCGCGGGCATTGCGGGCTATCCAGCCCAAGGCTTTTATTGTTGAAAATGTTTCTGGCATGGTGAGGAAAAATTTTGCCCATCTGCTGGAGGATCAGTTCCGCGTCTTCCGCGAGGCTGGTTACAGTGTCAAGGCGGATGTACTCAATGCGGTTGATTACGGCGTGGCGCAGGAACGCAAGCGCATTTTCATTGTCGGTGTGCGCAATGATCTGGGCTTGGAATATCAGTTTCCCCATCCGACCCACGGCAGTGGCGGAGCGGCTGCCCCCCTTTCTATCCGGGATGCGATTGGCGATATGCCGGAATGGCCGGAAGGAGAGTTTTACGACCGGGATTTCCACTGGTACTACCTCTCGCGGGATCGTCGCCGAGGCTGGGAACAGCCTTCCAAAACCATTGTGGCAAACCCGCGCCATATGCCATTGCACCCAATGAGCCCGCCGCTCAAGAAACTGGAACACAACGTCTGGCAGTTTCAGACGGACTCCCCGGCGCGGCGCTTCAGCTATCGGGAAGCAGCGCGATTGCAGGGATTTTCCCGCGATTTTGTTTTTCCTGATACTGAGCGCGGCAGCCTGGATATGCGCTATAAGGTGGCGGGCAACGCTGTGCCGCCGCCGTTATTTGAGGCGGTGGCACGAGCGCTGCCGGATGTGTGGGATTAAGCGATAGCCGACCCGAATGGCACTTACTTAAGCATTTTGCATAGCCATCAAACCCCCCTTGGCCCCCCCTTGTCAGGGGGGAAGCGGGTTGGCTCCTCCCCTGACAAGGGGAGGCTGGGAGGGGTTGAAGCGTCGGGCAGGGGAAATGGTTAAGGGAAGCTCCAGATTTGGTGCTGGCTCTTCTGGCTTGACTGTTAGCTCCGAAATCTCCATGACGAATGCTTAAGTAAGTGCCATTCATAGCCGACCCCATTTAGTACAGAGGCGTATGCAGGCTGGGTAAAGGTTATGCGTAGTTCAGCACCGAAACTTCAGACAGCAGAGGGAGTGCCGGTAGCGATTCATGCAACGCGTACTGGGTGGCTAGGCGAACCAGCCTCAGCCGATCGACAATAATAGCCTGCCCGATGTCGTTCTCGTGAGCCCAGTCTCCGTCAGGATGGCGAAGGTCTAAGGGCAGGAAGTAGTAGCATGCCCACGGGTGCATGACCGGCAGATGGTGGTAATGTTTGGCGGGTGAGGCTTCGAGTTGTTTGAAGCGCCAGTCGCTTTTGGAGCAGCCACATTGGGCAAATGAAATGGGCATGCCCTTGCGTTCATCCGCCATCGGATGCCATGAGATCAGGTCAATGCCACCGTCTCCGGAGTCGCTCCGGATGAAGTCGCGTTCCTTGAAGTTCGCGGTGCAGCGCAAGTCTGCGGCAACTTGGCACATTTTTTGGTAAAGAGTGCCTTGGTAGAGGGCATTATTCCCCGCATTGGCCCAAGTGGCACGGATTTCAGCCCCATCTGGCATCAGCTTGGTGAATATTGCAAAGCAGGTTTCTTCAAAATTCCTGGCAAGGTCGGTGCGCCGATTGCCTGGTATATGCCGCATCAACGCAGCCAGCAGCAAGTGCAAATAGGTGGTTTGTTTTGGCGTTCCGTCGTTACGCAGTTCCAGAGTGTCTTCATCGTCGGAAACAGCGAACGGATAGCTGTCGCCAAATTCATGACGCCGGACACCAGCAAAGTTAATGAGGTCACGCCAGCGCGATTCAGCCGCAAAGCCCTGACCGCGGGTGTCACGCATCCGGCGTTCCAGACCTGAAAGATCGCCCCGCGAGAAGCAGCGATCCGGATGAATCAGTGCCCGCAATTCGACGTAGTCTGTCCAGAGCAGCGGCGCCGTGCTGCCGGGAACGCTTTCCAGAGCTTCCAGCATGCTTTAGTCCTCCAGCTTTTCGCGCAGGTAGCTGCGAATTGAGCGGGAGTCTTCCGACAGGGTTTCAGCAAGTTCGAGGTGTTTTGTGGTGAGAGGTTTGGTTTTTGGAAGCATATTCCAGGCGAATCTTACGCGTTCGGAGGCGAGTTCCAGCGCCTTTTCCAATGCTACTTGTGGACCTTCGCTATATAGGTAGGCTTCGCTCAACTTGCCGGTTTCTTCCAGCATCTGCACGGACTCAGGGCTGCTAACGACTTCGGCTAATTGATCCAGATTGCGGGATTCTCCGATGATCGTCCGTCCCTGAGCGTTCTTGGAAAACATCCATGCGAAGGCGCGTTTCAGGTTGCCTGTGTCAAGGCCGGGCATGTCGATATCGGTGCGCCCTTCTAACCCCAGCCAGTCGGTGATTTTGCTGTAGCTGAGAGCGGTCGTAAGGTAGGAGAACTCAACATCCTTGGCTTGTATCGGCAGGCCAAAAAAATTGGCTTCATCAGCGTGGATGTATAACGACAAGGCGGTAAGCAATTGCGCGACGTAATCAGAACGGCTGCCGATGTCCCTTGCCAGGGATTTCATCTGTTCGGGCTGTGAAAGTTCTGGGTAGAATTCGCGGCGGATGTCGGCCAAATATTTGGCTTTGGATAAAGCATCCCATTCCCTGATACCGGTAATGTGCCGGTAGCCGAGGTAGCGCATGATTTCGCGACGGGATGAGTAAAGGATGCAGGGGAGTTCAGTAGGGGCGTCTTCAATGGCCTCGGCGCGGATTTGGGCAACGCTGGCGCCACGCCGGGCCGGGGGCAGGATTTGTTGGTTGAGCAACTTAACGGCAGCGAGGCGGCGATTCCCTTCGACGACGACATATTCCCCGTTTTCTTCCGTTACCAACAAGGGTTCACCCTCAAAATAGCCTTTCTGGCCAATGGATCGCATTAAGTCCTGAGCGCCTTCGTCGTCGAGCATTTCTTCAATGACGTCAGGTACGGAGTGGGCATTATTCAACCGGTAAAAGCGAGGATTCTCCGGATCGAAATTCAGGCTTGAGGTGGCAATTCGGACGACTTGATTCGGATTTTTTTGCATTGCCATAACGGCTCCTAAGACCCTTAAAGCTTAGTCACGCCACATGTGTGCAGGCCAGTTGTTCTCATCTGGGCAGTTCGAGTGGGGGGAGACATCAGATTGTTTGAGTAGATTTCCATGCGCTTTTCCGCCAAGTTGATGGAAAGCCGCTGAATATATAGCTTAATAGCTCACCGCAAAACACGATAACGCAAACGCCGGCTACGGTAAAGCCATTTGCGGTGCTATCTATAATCCCAGATTGCTGTCATTCATGGTCGCTCATGGAATCGCCGATGAAGAGGTTCCTCGCGAATGAGATCAAAACCCGCACTCGCCCCGAGATTTCCCGTTCGGGAAATTTATCTTGCTTTAGCATGCGTATCTCGCGATAATTTCCCGAACAGGAAATAATCATGAATATCCCCATCGACACCCCCATCGCCCTGGGTCAAACCCTCCGGGCAGCACGCAAGCGGCTTGGTCTGACCCAGCCGCAACTGGCGCTTGCCGCGGGGGTCGGGGTGCGCTTTATCGTCGAGCTGGAGGCGGGCAAACCTACCTTGCGGCTAGAGAACGTCATGCGGGTAATTGGCTCTCTTGGCGGCGCGCTGACACTGACCGGCCTGCCTGAGGGAAACACTGTTGCTCCAGCTGCGTGAGGCCGTGCCGCTTTCCCCGCCACTGCAAGCCCAGCCCTTCGGCGACATGCGTTATTTAACGCCCCATCGTTTAATCGAATCTGGAGTAAATCAGTGATCAATAATGACGTATTACGCAGCGTTCGCTATGCGCTGGACTTGAGCGACACGAAAGTGGTGGCGATGATCAAGCTGGCCGAGCGCGACGTGGAGCCATCCGATGTCACGAGCTTCCTGAAGAAAGAAGAGGAAGACGGTTTTGTCGAGTGCGGCGATGATGTTCTGGTGTCGTTTCTGGATGGCTTGATCATTCACAGAAGAGGCAAGATGGAGCCCCGGCCGGAGCAGCACAAGAAAGCGGAACGCCGCCTGACCAATAACGCCATTCTGAAAAAACTGCGCGTGGCCTTTGAACTGAAGGAAGAAGATATGCACAAGATCCTGGAACTGGCCGGGTTTGGCGTGTCCAAACCCGAGTTGAGCGCGTTGTTCCGGATGAAGGGCCATAAAAATTACCGGACATGCGGCGATCAGCTGCTGAGGAATTTCCTCAAGGGCCTGGTCATCCGGCAGAGAGGCGGTTAGAAACGATGAAAATCCCAAAAAGACTCCAACCGCTGGTAGAAGATGGCCTGGTCGATGACGTCATCCGCCAGCTCATGAGCGGCAAGGAGGCGATGGTCTTCGTGGTGCGCTGCGGGGAAGAGATTCGCTGCGCCAAGGTGTACAAGGAAGCCAATAAACGCAGCTTCCGCCAGAGCGTGGATTACACCGAGGGCCGCAAGGTCAAGAGCAGCCGCCAGGCGCGCGCCATGGAGAAGGGCTCGCGCTATGGCCGCAAGTCGCAGGAAGAGGCCTGGCAGAACGCCGAGGTGGACGCCTTGTACCGTCTTGCCGCCGCCGGCGTGCGCGTGCCGAAGCCCTATAACTTCCACGAGGGCGTGCTGCTCATGGAACTGGTGACCGACATCAACGGCAATGCCGCCCCACGGCTTAACGATGTGGTGCTGACGGAGGAACTGGCGCGGGCGTACCACCATGCACTGCTCACCGAGGTGGTGCGCATGCTTTGCGCCGGGGTTGTCCACGGCGATCTGTCCGAGTACAACGTCCTGGTCGGCAGCGACGGGCCGGTCATCATCGACCTGCCGCAAGCGATTGACGCCGCGGGCAACAAACACGCCAGCGGCATGCTGGAACGGGACGTTGAAAACCTGGCGAACTATTTCGGACGTTTCGCCCCGGAGCTGCGCAAGACGGACTACGGCAAGGAAATCTGGTCGCTTTACGAGGCCGGCGAGCTGCACACCGCGGTCAAGCTGACCGGCCGCTTCGAACGCGTCGAGAAGCCGGCCGATCTCGGCGGCGTGATGCGGGAAATCAATGCCGCGCTCGCCGCGGAGGCGGCACGACAGCGCCCGCAGGAAACGGAACAGTAGCGCGATGGTCTTGTGCCACGCATTCGACTGCTCGCCCGACGTTGTTCCGGCTTTAAAAGAAGCGTAGGGTACAACCCCATGAAAGCCCGTTCGCGACTGCTACTGTTTCTGCTGCTTGCCTTCGCCTTGCTGTTTGCGCAGCAGGGCGCGGCGATTCACGCCCTGTCGCACCTGAACGAACCGGTACCCACCCAATCCCAACAGGACAAGCAGCTCCCGCACTCGCCCGCCTGCGACAAATGCGTGGTCCATGCCGGTGTCGGCAGCGCGCTTGCCGCCAGCGCATTGGCCATGCCGGCCGCAGTCGCCCACATACCGCATCCTGCGCTTGCCCCCCCGGCGCTGCTGTCGCGGCCCGCCCCGCTTTACCACGCCCGAGCCCCGCCCGTCCTCGTCTGAGCAACGTCTTCAAACGGCCTTGATGGCCTTTATTGATCCTTTGTTTTGACGAGGTTCCCATGTTTAGACGCAAAATTATTGCGTCCGGCATCGCACTGATGCTGGGCGCCCCCCTGTCCGCGTTCGCCGCAGATGGCGCGGACATGCTACAAATCCGCAACGAAATCAAAGCGCTGAGGCAGAGCTATGAAGCGCGCATCGAAGCGCTGGAGCAACGCCTGCAGCGCGCCGAAGCCATGGCCGGCAAGGCGGAGAACCGTGCCGCCCAGCTTGAACCCATCGCCACGCAGGCCACGGCAAGCACCCCGTCCAATGCCGCCAACGCTTTCAACCCCGCCATAGCGCTGATTCTGTCCGGCACTTACGCCAACCTGTCGCAAGACCCGGCGGATTACCGCATCAGCGGCTTCATCCCCGGCGGCGAAATTGCACCCGGCACGCGCGGTTTCAGTCTGGCCGAGTCGGAGCTGGTAGTGAGCGCCAACATCGACCCCAATTTCTACGGTTATCTTACCCTCGCCCTATCGCCGGAAAACACGCTGGGCGTGGAAGAGGCGGCGATCCAGACCACCACGCTGGGGCATGGTCTCAGCGCCAAGGCCGGGCGCTTCTATTCCGGCATCGGCTACCTCAACGAACAGCATCCCCACGCCTGGGATTTCGTTGATGCTCCGCTGGCCTACAAGGCTTTTCTCGGCCGCCAGTATGGCAATGACGGGGTGCAACTGAAATGGATCGCCCCGACCGATACTTTCGTCGAACTGGGCGCCGAGGCTGGGCGTGGCAGCAACTTCCCCGGCTCGGAGCGCAACAAGAACGGCATCGGCTCGTATGCCCTGTTTGCCCACGCGGGCGACGACATAGGCACGGATCACAGTTGGCGTGCCGGTATCTCCTGGCTGCACAACACGGCCAAGGCGCGGGCATATGACGACCTCGACATTGCAGGCAATCCGGTCAGCAATGCGCTGGATGGCGGCAGCAAGCTGTGGCTGGCGGATTTCGTGTGGAAATGGGCGCCCAACGGCAATGTTGCCGACCGCAACTTCAAGCTGCAGGGGGAGTACTTCCGCCGCCAGGAGAATGGCGACCTGACTTTCGACACTGCTTTCGCCAATAGCATCGATCGCTATAGCGCCACCCAGACCGGCTGGTACCTGCAAGGGGTTTACCAGTTCATGCCGCACTGGCGCGTGGGCCTGCGCGCCGACCGGCTCGACAGCGGCACGGTGGATTACGGCGCAGTCAACAGCGCGAACCTGAGCGCACCCGTCTACAACCCCTCGCGCAACAGCCTGATGTTCGATTATTCCCCCAGCGAATACAGCCGCCTGCGCCTGCAACTGGCGCAGGACAAGTCGCGCCAGGGCGTCACCGACAACCAGCTTTTCCTGCAATACATCATGAGTCTGGGCGCTCATGGCGCACACAAATTCTAAGGAGCAGTCATGAAAAACATGCTGAAAATAATACTGATGAGTGTGTTGGGCGCTTTTTCACTGCCCACACTGGCCACCCTCAACATTCTCGCCTGCGAACCCGAATGGGGCGCGCTGGCCACCGAGCTGGGCGGCGACAGGGTGACGGTCTATAACGCCACCACCGCCCTGCAGGACCCGCACCACATCCAGGCCAGACCCAGCCTGCTCGCCCGCGCCCGCAACGCGGACCTGCTCGCCTGCACCGGGGCGGAACTGGAAGCCGGCTGGCTGCCGATTCTGCTGCGCCAGTCGGGCAACGCCAATATCCAGCCTGGCAAACCGGGTTATTTCGAGGCTGCGGCTTACGTGCGGAAGCTCGAAATCCCGGCCCGCCTCGACCGTGCCGATGGTGATGTCCACGCCTCGGGCAACCCCCATATCCAGACCGATCCGCGCAACATCGCGCTGGTGGCGGATGCGCTGGCCAAACGTCTGAGCCAGCTCGACCCCGCCAATGCAACACACTATCAGGCGCGTCACCGGGCCTTTGCGGACAAATGGCAAGCCGCCATCCAGCGCTGGGAAAAACAGGCGGCCCCGCTCAAGGGCATGCCGGTGGTGGTGCAGCACAAGGCTTTTCCCTACCTCAGCCGCTGGCTGGGGCTGCAGGAAATCGCAACGCTTGAACCCAAACCCGGGGTCGAACCCGGCAGCGGCCACCTGGGCGAAGTGCTGACGCAACTCTCGCGCCAACCGGCGAAGATGGTTTTGCGTACCGTCTACCAGGATGGGCGGCCTTCGGAATGGCTGGCCGAGAGGGCCAAAATCCACGCCGTGGCGCTGCCCTTTACCGTGGGCGGATCGGAACAGGCGCGTGATCTGTTCGGCCTGTTCGACGACACCATCCAGAAACTGCTGACGGCGGCAAAATGAATATTTTTCCCCTTGGCCTGTACCTGCTGCTGCCCGCCTTCCTGGCCGGCCTGCTGGTGCTCGCCACCCATGTGCCCATGGGCATGCAGGTGCTGGCGCGGGGGATCGTGTTCATCGACCTCGCGGTGGCCCAGATCGCCGGGCTGGGCGTGATCGCCGCCGACCGCCTGGGGTTCGAGCCGCAGGGCTGGGCGGTGCAGATGTCGGCGGTGAGCGCGGCGTTACTGGGGGCGGCCCTGTTCACTTACACCGAGAAGCGCTGGCCGGAGGTGCAGGAGGCGCTGATCGGCGTGGTGTTTGTGCTGGCCGCAAGCGGTGGCGCGTTGCTGTTGGCCGGGAATCCTCACGGTGGTGAGCAACTTGAGGATCTTCTGGTCGGGCAGATCTTGTGGGTCAGCCCGGCCCAGTTGTGGCCGGCAGCCTGGCTCACCGCCATTTTACTCGGTGTGTGGCTGCGCTGGCGCGAGCACTTGGGGCGTTTCGGTTTTTACGCCGTGTTCGCCTGCGCGGTAACCGCATCGGTTCAGTTGGTGGGTATCTACCTGGTATTCGCCAGCCTGATCGTGCCCGCGCTGGCCACCCGCCATTACCCGCCCCGCTTGCGCTTGGCCCTGGCCTATTTGCTGGGCGGCATAAGTTACGCACTGGGCCTGATGCTTTCCGCCTGGAGCGACCTGCCGTCTGGGGCGGTCATCGTGTGGGCGCTGGCTGTTTTGGGCTTGCTCGGAAGCTGGGCTGGTCCGAAATCAGGGAATCCCCTATTGAGCAATCAGGGCAAAACGGCCTAGAATGCTAAAGTTGTTGTAGGACTATTTACACACCTTGTAGGACAACCCCGTGTTTTCTTTCTTACGCAAGTCCAAGCAAGCTGAGCCAGCCCCCGCCCCCGCCCCGAAAAAGCCGGCGCCTGCCGCCGTTGCGACCGCATCGGCACCCCAGCCCGAGCCTCGGCTTGCCTCATCCCCCATGGCTGTGCCGGCGCCCGCGGCGGCGCACCAGCCGGGTGAAGAAATCGTCGTGTTCGAAAGCATCAGCGCGGAAGCCGGATCGGCGGTGGAAGAAGCGGCGGTTTATTACGCCAACAACATGGCGGATCAGGCGCTGGCGACCTTGAGTCAGTATTTGCAGGATTACCCGGAAAAAAAGGAAATGCAGCCGTGGCTCATGCTGTTCGACCTGAATCAGGTACAGAACAACAAGCCGGCATTTGACGAATTGTCGATGCAGTTCGTGGTCAAGTTCGAGCGTTCCGCGCCGATCTGGAAAGTCCCCGCGGCGCCCGCGCCAGCCAGGAAGCTTGACGCCGGACAACAAAAAGACCTGCTGACCTTGGGCAGCAAACTTGCCGCCGGCCCGCAACTGGAAAAACTCTGCCAGCTGGCGCAGAGCGCAAACAACGCAAGGGTGGATTTACGCGATGTCGTCAGCGTCGAACTAGGCGGCTGCAAGTTGATGCGGGAAGGATTATCCAGCTGCCGCAAGAAAGGCAAGCTGCTCCAGCTCGAAGGCGTGGACCGCCTGATCGAGGTGGTGCAAAAGCAGATCGCGGCGGACGGCCATGGCGATGAGGATCGCCTGGCCTGGCTATTGCTCTTCGAGCTTTACCAATGGCTGGGCAGGGAAGCGGAATATGAAGAGCTCGCCATCGAGTACGCGGTAAATTTCGAAATCTCCCCGCCCGCCTGGGAGGCGGTCAAGCCGGCCCTGGTGGCCGCCCAGGAAAAATCCCCAACACCCTCCCCGGGGGCAACGGGAGCCGAAACTGGCGAATCCTTTGCCATGCGCGGCGTGATTTCCGAAGCCAGCCAGTCACAACTGCAGGATCTTTCCAACTACGCGGCGGACAGGCAGGAAATCCGCATCAGCATGGCCGGGGTAACGCGGGTGGACTTCGTCGCCGTGGGCAACTTCATGAGCGCATTGATCAACCTCACCCAGGCGGGCAAGAAAGTTCTGATCCTGGAAGCGAACGAAATGGTACAAGCGCTGTTTCTCATGATGGGCGTGTCCGAGTTCGCCACGCTGATTCGCAAAAAGTCGCGCTGAGTCATTACCTGCCGGGGTTAGCCCGGATGTTTCATGAGTTCGCGCGCCCTCGCTGGTCTTTTGATCGTTAGGAAAGATTTTGCTCGGTCGGGTGTATGAATAACTACACCGCTCCTTCGCAAAACTTCCCTATCAATCAAAATCCTGCGCGATCATCACGCGAACCCATGAAACATCCGGGCTATAATCAGCTTTTATCCTTCCGATCCGCCTTATGGAACAATATCACGGCACCACCATTCTCTCCGTCCGTCGCGGCAGTAGCGTTGCCATGGGCGGGGACGGCCAGGTCACGCTGGGCAATATCGTGGTCAAGGCCACGGCGCGCAAGGTACGCCGCCTCTATCACGGCAAAATTCTCGCCGGATTCGCCGGCGGCACGGCGGATGCCTTCACCTTGTTCGAACGTTTCGAAGCCAAGCTGGAAAAGCATCAGGGTCACCTGCTGCGCTCCGCCGTGGAACTCGCCAAGGATTGGCGCACCGACCGCATGTTGCGCCGTCTGGAGGCGATGCTCACCGTTGCCGACCACGAAACCTCCCTGATCATCACCGGCAACGGCGATGTGCTGGAGCCGGAAGAAGGCCTGCTCGCCATCGGCAGCGGCGGCGCCTATGCCCAGTCCGCGGCGCGCGCGCTGCTCGATCACACCGACTTTACGCCAGCGGAAATCATCAAAAAATCCCTGACCATCGCCGCCGATCTGTGCATCTATACCAATCAGAATCACATTATTGAAGTATTGGAATAATCAGCTGACAGCTGAATGCTGATGGCTGACAACTGAGAGCTAACTCATGTCTGAAATGTCCCCGCAGGAAATCGTCCACGAACTCGACAAGCACATCATCGGCCAGGATGCGGCCAAGCGTGCCGTGGCCATCGCGCTGCGCAACCGCTGGCGGCGTTCCCAGGTCGCCGACCCGTTGCGCCAGGAAATTACGCCCAAGAACATTCTCATGATCGGCCCGACCGGTGTCGGCAAGACCGAAATCGCGCGCCGTCTGGCCAAGCTCGCCAACGCCCCTTTCATCAAGGTGGAAGCGACCAAATTCACCGAAGTGGGCTATGTCGGGCGCGACGTGGATTCGATCATCCGCGACCTGGTGGAAATTTCCATCAAGCAGATGCGCGAACAGGAAACACGCAAGGTCCAGTTCCGTGCCGAGGAGCATGCCGAAGAGCGCGTTCTCGATGCCTTGCTGCCACCAGCACGCGATGGCAGTGATGCAGACAAGGAAAGCGCCACGCGGCAGAAGTTCCGCAAAATGCTGCGCGAAGGCCAGCTAGACGACAAGGAAATCGAGATCGATGTCGCCGCCACTCAGGCGCACATGGAAATCTTCGCGCCGCCCGGCATGGAGGACCTCACTTCGCAGATCCAGGGCATGTTTCAGAACATGGGCAGCGCGCGCAGCAAAACCCGCAAGCTGAGGATACGCGAAGCGATGAAACTGCTGAGCGAGGAAGAAGCGCTCAAGCTGGTCAACGATGAGGAGCTTAAAATCGCCGCAGTGCATAACGCGGAACAGAACGGCATCGTTTTCCTCGACGAGATCGACAAGATCACCAGTCGTTCGGAAAGTTCGGGTGCGGAAGTGTCGCGCCAGGGCGTGCAGCGCGACCTGTTGCCGCTGGTGGAAGGCACCACCGTCACTACCAAGTACGGCATGGTCAAGACTGACCATATATTATTCATCTGTAGCGGTGCGTTCCACCTCGCCAAGCCCTCCGACCTCGTGCCCGAGTTGCAGGGCCGACTGCCCATTCGCGTCGAGCTGACCAGCCTGGGTGTGAGCGACTTCGAACAAATTCTCACCAGCACCGACGCCTGCCTGACGCGTCAATATCAGGCGCTGCTGGAGACCGAGGGCGTTAAACTCGAATTCAGCACGGACGCCGTGCGCCGCCTGGCCGAGATCGCCTACGAGGTGAACGAGCGCACTGAAAATATCGGTGCGCGGCGCTTGCACACGGTGATGGAAAAGCTGCTCGAAGAAATCTCGTTCGACGCCGCCCGGCACGGTGGCGAGACGATATCCATCGACGCCGGCTATGTGGACAACCGGCTCAAGGAGCTGGCGCAGAGCGAGGATCTGGCGCGCTACGTGCTTTAATGTAGGTCGGGCTTCAGCCCGATATTTCGGGCTGAAGCCCGACCTACATCCCCGCTAGCATGGGATGATGGCAGCAAACGTTGCAGCAACGCCATCACCCGCCCGGTTGCCCCTTGGTGTTGTCGGCTGAATTCCAGCCCGGCCTGGCCCATGCGCAGGCGCAACTCCGGATCCAGTAACAATTTCCGCACTTCCCGCGCCAACTCGAATTCATCCGCGACCCGCAGCGCGGCGCCCGCTTCCACCGCGAGTTCAGCAGCGTCGGCAAAATTGAAGGTGTGCATACCGAGGATCGTAGGCTTGCCCACGCTGCAGGCCTCGATCAGGTTCTGGCCGCCATAGGGCAACAGGCTGCCGCCGATGAATGCCACATCACAGGCGGCATAGTAAGCAAACATTTCTCCCATGCTGTCGCCCAGCAGCACCTGCGTCTCCGCGCTTACCGCCAGTTGCGCGCTGCGCCGCTGGTAACGTATGCCGCGCCGCTCCAGCAGTTGCGCGACCGCGTCGAAACGCTGCGGATGGCGCGGGACGATAACGGTAAGGAGGTCCGGGACGTCGATCTTCAGCAGTGCGTCGAGGATGCGCTCCTCTTCTCCTTCACGGGTGCTGGCGGCGAGAAACACCTTCCGGGTTGGGCCGAATCCCTGGCGCAGGCTGTGGCCAAGGGCCAAGGCCGTATCGGGAGGAGTTATGTCGAATTTGAGATTGCCCATCACTTCTATATCCTGCGCGCCCAGTTCCGCCAGGCGCCGGGCATCTTCCCTGGTCTGCGCGGCCACAGCGGCAAACTGGCGCAAGCAGGTTTGAACGAGTCCGCCAAAGCGGGCGTAGCGCCGCAGCGACTTTTGCGATAAACGCGCATTCACCAGGCACAGCGGCACTTTAGCGTCATGGCAGGCCCCAACCAGGTTGGGCCAGATTTCGGTTTCCAGCAACAAGCCGAGTTGCGGCCTGAAATGGGCAAGGAAATGCCGCACCGCGAAGGGGTAATCGTAGGGCAGATAACAGCGCAGTACGTCGTTGCCAAACAGTTGCTCGCCCGTTTCGCGCCCGGTTGGCGTCATGTGGGTCAGGAGAATCTGGTGCGCCGGGTAACTTGCCTGCAGGGCCTTGACCAGCGGTGCGGCAGCACGGGTTTCGCCCACCGAAACGGTGTGGAGCCAGATCACCGGGCGCATTGAGCGAGTCGCATAACGCCCGAAACGCTCACCCCAGTGATACAGGTATTCAGGCTGGCGCCGCGCCCGCCACAACAGGTGAAAAATCACATAGGGCAGCAGCAGATACAGAACGGAGGTGTAGATCCAGCTTGTTGCCCTCACCCCTGCCCTCTCCCGCATGCGGGAGAGGGGGACGCAGTGCGCCTTCGTCGCGGCTTTTCGGTTTGGCCGCCAGTTCATGCCGCCATCACGCCAGAAAGTGCCGCGATGACCTCAGCCGGCTGTGGCACCTGGCCCGCCTGTCCCAGGTTCACGGCAGGGCCGGCGGAATAAACCCCGGTCAATCCGGACTCGGAAGCGCAGTAGAGCGCAACCACCGGCACTTTTAGTGCGGCGGCAAGATGGGTCAGGCCAGTGTCCACGCCGACCACCGCACGGGCATTGCCCAGCAGCGCAGCGGCCTGGGTTAAATTCAGCCGCTGGGCAACGACGGCGTTCATCATCTGTGCTGCGAGCCGTTCGCTACGCGCCTGCTCTTTCGGGCTGCCCCAAGGCAGAATGCAGCGTAGCCCGGAAGCGTGGAGGTGGGCCGCGAGCTCAAGCCAGTTAGACTCCGGCCATTCCTTGTCGGCACGGCTGGTGGCGTGGAGCAGCACGACATAGGGTTGTGCGCCGAGCCACGGCAATTCTGTTTGCGGGGTAGCAACGCCATAGTCCACTGGTGACTCGGGTTCATAGCCCAGCGCCCGTCCCGCCAGGCGGCGGTTGCGTTCCACCGCGTGCAGATTTTTCGGGATGGAGATGGTCTTGTCGTAGGCCAGCGCCGCGATCGGCTCGCGCGCACTGGCGCGGTCAAAACCGCAGCGTGGGCCGGGAGCAAGGAGGCTGATGGCCGCGCTTTTGATCAATCCCTGGCTATCCAGAATCAGGTCGTAGCGCAGGCCTTGCAAGGCATGCCTGAATGCTGTCATTTCCCGCCAGGAGGCTGGATTCAGCAAGGCGCGCCGCCAGCGTCGCACCGCCACCGGAATGACCCGGCTGACGCCGGGGTGCAAGGCGGGCAATTCGGCAAAATTTTCTTCCACCACCCAATCCACCCTGGCGTCCGGGAAATGCGTGCGAATGTCCGTGACGGCAGGGAGTTGATGGATGACATCGCCCAATGAGGAGGTCTTGACCAGCAATATTTTCAGCATGCGGTATTTTAGCTTACCTTGGCTACGGCATAATAACGAACCATGCAAACCATGCCCTTTTCCGTCGTCATCATCACCCTGAATGCCGCACGGCAGCTCGAAGCCTGTCTGCAAAGCGCGGCTTTCGCGGATGAAATCATCGTCGTGGACAGCGGCAGCAGCGATGCCACGGCGGAAATCGCGTTAAAATACGGCGCCAGGGTGATTGTCCAGCCCTGGCTGGGTTTTGGGCGGCAAAAGCAGTTTGCCGTCAGTCAGGCGCGTAACGACTGGGTGTTATGCCTGGATGCGGACGAACGCGTGAGCGACGGCTTGCGCGAGAGTATTCTCGATACCTTGCAACAGCCGCGCTTCACGGCATACAAAATGGCGCGCAGCAACTGCTTCATGGGGCGTTATCTGCGCCACGGCGAGGGCTACCCTGACATGAGCCTGCGCCTGTTCGAGCGCCACCATGCGCGCTGGAGCGATGACGCGGTGCATGAAAAAGTGCTGCATGACGAAGCCGTCGGCACGCTGCATGGCGATCTGCTGCATGAATCGGCGGAAAGCCTCCCCGCTTACCTGGACAAACAAAATCGCTACACCACGCTGCAAGCGCAGACGATGTACCGTGCCGGGCACCGCGCCGGCCTCGGACGATTGTTGCTCAGTCCGCTAGTGCGGTTCATACGGTTCTATTTTTTGCGCCTGGGCTGCCTCGATGGGGTGCCGGGCCTGGTACATATACTCATCGGCTGCAACAACAGCTTCGTGAAATACGCCAAGCTGATGGCCTTACAAAGGGAAAAATGAAATGAAAGTATTGGTAACCGGCGTGGCCGGCTTCATCGGCATGCACACCGCGCAGCGCCTGCTGGCCCTGGGCAATGAAGTGGTTGGCGTGGACAATCTCAACGATTATTACGATGTGCAACTGAAACGCGACCGTTTGCAGCAACTCGTGCCCTTGCCCGGCTTCAAATTCATTGAAATGAACCTGGCGGATCAGCAGGCCGCACAGCAACTGTTCGCCACGGAAAAATTTCAGCGCGTGGTAAATCTTGCCGCCCAGCCCGGCGTGCGTTATTCCCTGCAAAACCCTCATGCCTATGTCGAATCCAACATCGTCGGCTTCCTCAACGTGTTGGAGGGTTGCCGCCACAACCAGGTCGAGCATCTGGTTTACGCCAGCAGTTCCAGCGTTTATGGCGCCAACACCCACATGCCTTTTTCCGTGCATGACAACGTGGACCATCCGGTGAGCCTTTACGCAGCTACCAAAAAATCCAACGAACTGATGGCGCATACCTATAGCCATCTTTTTGGCCTGCCTACTACCGGTCTGCGCTTTTTCACCGTTTACGGGCCATGGGGGCGCCCCGACATGTCGCCTTCGCTCTTTACCTCGGCAATTCGCGCCGGACGCGCGATCGACGTGTTCAATCAGGGCAAGATGCGCCGCGACTTCACCTACATCGACGACATCGTCGAAGGCGTGGTGCGCGTGCTGGACAAGACCGCCACCCCCGATGCCGCGTTCGACACCGCACAGCCGGACGCCGCCACCAGTTATGCGCCGTTCCGCGTGTACAACATTGGCAATCACGAGCCGGTGGAACTGATGTCTTTCATCGGCGCGATAGAAAATGCGCTGGGAAAAGAAGCCGTCAAGAACATGCTGCCGATGCAGGATGGCGACGTGGTTGCAACCTACGCTGATATTGATGACTTGCGCCAGGCAGTGGGCTTTTCGCCGGCAACGCCGCTAAAAGAAGGGGTGGAGAAGTTCGTGGCGTGGCATCAGGGCTACTACAAAATGTAGGTTGGGTTAGGCGCGTTTTTTGCGCCGTAACCCAACAAATCCCAAGCGGCATGACAGGTGAACGGCCATTACCAGAACAGTTCAACCGGATATCGGGCCATATGCCGGTCTGCTGTTACCAGCGCCAGCTTGTCCGCAGCAGCTTGCGCAACGAGCATACGGTCAAATGGATCGTTGTGGTGCGAGGGAAGGGTGGCGAGTTGCCAGATGTGGGGAAGGCTGACGGGCAGAATCGAGATGCCGTTTTCGTTCTTCTGCTGCTCGATAATCTCAGCCAGTGGCTGCTGAAATGAAAGTTTGCCTGCTGCTACCTTGATCTGCATTTCCCACACGCTGGCGATGCTCAGGTAAAGCTGGTTTTCCGGATCTTCGCACGCCGCCAGTACGCGCGTAGGAACCTTGGAAATATCCTCCCACAGCCATATAAAAGCATGGGTATCCAGCAGCAAATTCATACCGGCCCATCGCCCAGCCAGAACTCATCCGGAAAAGGCTCGTCGAAATCATCGCTGATATATAACACCCCTCCCTTATTTAGTCCGAACACGCGCCTCTTCTTTGGCTGTTCCAGCGGCACCAGCCTGATCAGCGGCTTGTTGGCCTTGGCGATGATCACCTCGTCGCCCGCCAAGGCCTGCGCCAGCAGTTCGGAGAGATGGGTCTTGGCATCGTGAATATTGACGATTCGGGTTTCCATTGCGCGGCACCTAGCTAATAAATTAGCTAGTATTATGGCTGGATAGTCCGGATGTCAAGCGTAGCGCGCCACAGAAGAGCCGCCCTGCTTGACAGGTTCCGTAACGCGGAACATTATTGCGCATGATTCACTCATTTGCATGTCCCGACACCGAAACGCTGTTTAACAGCCAAGTGGTTCCCCGTTTTACGAACATCGAGCGGGTGGCGCGTCGCAAGATGCTTCAACTGCACGCGGCTACCGAGCTAAACAGCTTGAGGGTGCCGCCCGGAAACCGCCTGGAAGCGTTGAAAGGCGACCGCAAGGGGCGACACAGTATCCGCATTAACGATCAATGGCGGGTGTGCTTCGAGTGGCGCGAGGATGGCGCGCATAGTGTTGAAATTGTTGATTATCACTAAGGAACTCCAAAAGGAGCACAGAAAATGGCACAACTACTTGACGAGATTCACCCCGGCGAAATTCTCCTGGAAGAATTCATGAAGCCCATGGGAATTACCGCCCGTAGACTCGCTGCCGACATTGACGTTTCGCCCAGCCGCATCAGCGACATTGTGCATGGCGCGAGGCCCATTACCGCCGACACCGCGTTGCGACTCGGACTTTACTTCGAGATGGAGCCGCGTTTCTGGCTGAATCTGCAAAGCGAGTATGACATGCGGACGGCCACGCGCAACTTGAAAGACAAGATTGCCCTGCGTATCCGGGCGCTTCACCCGGTTGCGGCGTAGGGTGGGCAAAGCGTAGCGTGCCCACCGTTTAACCGCGTGGGCATGGCTTGGCAGCTTTTGCCCACCCTTGCTTAATTGAAAATCTATGTGGGTAGTGTGCAAAAAACGCAGGCAATAAAAAACGGGCGCCGAGGCGCCCGTTTTAATCTTCTTATCAGACCGGACTAGCCGGCCGGAAATTAGAAGGAGTGCTTCATACCGAGGGAGAAACCGCTCGGGTCTTTGCCGGCAACGGTGCCAGGATTGTCGCCATGGCCGCCACCGAAGGCAGAGTACGATGCGCCAGTGCCAGCAGTTGCGCCAGAATCGTTGTTGGTCTTGGCGTAAGCAACATAAGCCGTGGTACGCTTGGACAGGGAGTAGTCCGCGCCCACAACGATCATTTTGGCGCCAGTGGCGCTACAGTCAATACCAGTAGCGCAGCCGCTCAGGTCGTTAGCATTGTAGTATTGGCCCTTGATCGTGGTTGCACCCATCTTGTATGCGGCACCCAGACCCCAGGTTTTGCGTTCGTTCGTGGCGGCATCCAAAACGACGTTAGCGTCATTAAACTTGGCTTTCTGGTACAAGCCAACCAGTTTTACGTCACCGAAAGTGTAGCCACCAACGAGACGGATGATCTTGTCATCAGCAACGCCATTAGCTGCGGTGCCGGTATTCGACATGTTATGTGTTTCATAACCAAGACCAACCATCACCGGGCCGCTTTCGTAGTTACCCGAAGCGCTAACAGCAGTAATCGGGAGAGGAGCAGCGGCACCAGCACCAACGTTGGTCACGTAGGCAAGAATGCCGCTGAAGCCGCTAATGGTTGGGGAGACGTAGGCAACCACGTTGTCAGGACGCAGATCGAAAGTGGCACCACCGGCGCTGATCAGGTTACGCGATTCACCGATCTGGTCGCCGAACAGGTCAGCCTTGCGACCGAGCAGTTTCACCGGGGTGTCGTGACGGCCCAGGATCGCGGTACCGAAACCACCAGACAGACCCAGGAAGCTGTTGCGGCTGGTCAGGCTGTTGACGTTTGTGCCAGCACCGGTATCGCCCATGCCTACCAGGGATTCCATCTGCCAGATGGCTTTCAGGCCATTGCCCAGATCTTCGCTACCCTTGAAGCCGATGTAGGAAGAGTTGCTGGAAACGTTGGTTTTGCGATACAGGTCAGCAACAGGTACTGCGCCATTGTTGCCGCCGTTGAGGCTTTCCACGGACATGTGCACGGAACCGTAAATCGTCACGTTGCCGGAATCGGCCATTGCAGCAGCAGGGGCCAGAGCGGCAGCGATTGCGACAGCCAGAAGTTTTTTGTTCATATGAATCTCTCCTAAGAGTTGAGTTTTAGAGTTGCTTAGTAGTTCGGATATCCGGGCTACTTAACCTCCCTATTGAGAAGTTGGTGCCATTCTTGCAAAAAGTCAAAGCGGCTGGCAAGGCAAATTTGGGGTTTGCGCAACATGGAGAGGGATTGTGTGGTTTTTGTGCAACAGTTCTCTGGGTGAGGGGGGCGTCAATACCCGACTTCCCGCTGATGACGCACTGCCAGAATGACAGCCGCTTGACCATCATAGCGGTACAGCACGATATATCCACTATCGCCAAAATCGATAAGCCATTCGCGACATTCGGGCTCCATGCCCTCGACAGGGCGGCCGATGCCGGGCTGATACGCGATGGGTTTCACACCGGTGCGGATTGCTGCTACCGCTCGCCTGGCTGCGTCGGCGTTTTTTGCGGCCGGAAAGCGGTAAAGGCGTTGCACGTCGCCCAATGCCGCTGGTGACCAGATCAGACGTGACATTCAGGCGGCTCAGCATCTTGGCCGGCTTCCAGCTTGGCAAGCCAAACCTCAACCTCTTCACCCGTTACATGCAGGCCGGTTTCCTGATATTCCTGCCAGGCATTGATGGCGTCCTGCCGGAACGCCTCGCGCTTTTCCTCGCGCTCGACGTACTGACGGATGGCCTCGCGCATCAGCCAGTGCGGGGTGCGGTGGCGGGCGTCAGCCAGGCGCTTCACGCGCTC
>JAUYFW010000241.1 GCA_030690835.1 Sulfurimicrobium sp.
CGGGGTGCAGCGGTATCTACAATGCCTGAGGGAGAGCTTCATCAAATACAGCATCAAACCATGATCATTTGGGGGGAAGATGATAATTTCTTCTCCATCGCCTATGGTGAAACAGCCGCCCGGATCATGCCGAATGCAAAAATTCACCGCATTCAAGATGCGGGGCATTTACCCTTGATGGATCAGCCCAAAGTTTTCAACAAGGCACTCCTTCAATTTTTGAGAGCATAACGTGTGGCAGATTATAGGTAAGCCACTTAAAGGAAGAAGGGTTGGCTAACGAATAAGGTTAGATCGTGATCGCGAAGCGAGCCACGATCTGAACCGTTTGTTGGACGAGCCCGGTCCCTGAGTGCGGATCGGGCCACCTAGAAAATATGTCTTTGGGAACTACCCCGGTTTGAAGCTCTACCGGGAGGGCGGGGGCTGGAGAGCCCGCTTCATGCATGCCGTTGCGGCAGTCGATGCCCGTTTTGTTCGTTGGCGAGCCTATTGTGCTCCGATTTTCCCCGATTCAAGGCAAGCCGGCGCCTCAGCTTGCGGGCGCTGAATCCCGGCGCCTTGCAAAGGGCGTGACGCTTACATGGTCAATGCGCTCCCTGAGTCGCAATGGGCCCCGGCATGACCCGGGAGAACATCGAGCGAATCCGCGTTTTCACAATCACCATCACCGCCCCGCAGCACGCGCACAGGATGGGCGCCCGCTCCTTGAACCACGTTGTTGCCTGACCCGCGAACAATTGAACAATTGGGGACGCACCACGGTTTCTCTATCAGAATCAAAAGATGAACAAAAGTGGCAATCTCGAATAATTCTCAACCCTTACCTTGAACGTTAGCCTTGATTTATACTACGCCCATGCATACTCCTCCCACCGCCACCACTGAATACATGAAGCTGTCTGTCTCCGAGCGCATCCAGCTCGTCGAGGACATTTGGGATAGCATTGCTGCGGAGGCGCCTGATACCGTTGGGTTGTCGCAAGCTCAAAAGGATGAGTTGCATCGTCGCGTTGCTGCACATCGTGCTGATCCTTCCACTGCTGTCCCGTGGGAACAGGTTCGAGTCAAGCTGTTTCCGGATCAGACCTGATGTTGGTGGTGCTCCGTCCAGAGGCAGAGCATGAGCTTCTGGAAGCGCAAGCTTGGTACGAGTCAAAAGCGCTGGGGCTTGGCTTTGAGTTCGCCCGTGCCGCTGACGCGGCAGTTGCGTCGGCACTTCGTAACCCCTATGGCCATTTGCGCATCGAAGAAGCGTTTTATCGAGTGCTATTTCGTAAATTTCCTTACACGCTCATCTATCTGCCAAGTCCAGATGAGTTGCTGGTGATTTCGTTCTTCCATCAGTATCGTGAGCCGGGTGTTTGGTTGGATCGGCTTAGTAACTGATACGCATGGCATTATGTCTTGCAATCACATAGTTAGCCTCTCGCTCAAGCGGGACGCGCCAAAAGCGGCGCGCCCCTTAACTCAAACGTGGATGCAGTAGAAGAACCCGGCGCGCTCAAAAACCAAGTGCCCCGTTTTTGGCAGGAAAATCAGCTGGCTTCGTCCATCCAGGCCATCTGGATGGCCTCAAGAATTTTCTCGTTGGAGCGACTGGGATCGTCGCTGAAGCCATCCAGCGCCGTCACCCATTGGTGCAGATCGGTGAAGCGGACGTATTGCGGGTCGGTGTCGGGATACTTGTCATACAGCGCGATAGCGACTTGGTGAACATCGGTCCATTTCATATCAGTGATGTCCTTCCTTGACCATGTTGATAGTGTATTTGGGTATCTCGATCACCAGATCCTGAGCGTCGATGATTGCTTGGCACGACAGGCGCGAATTGGGTTCCAGTCCCCATGCCTTGTCGAGCATGTCTTCTTCCAGTTCCTCCGCTGCATTGAGGGAGTCCAGACCTTCGCGCACGATCACGTGGCAGGTGGAGCAGGCGCACGATTTCTCGCAGGCGTGTTCGATTTCGATACCGTTTTCGAGCAGGGTGTCGCAGATGGACATGCCGGGCTTGGCTTCGATCACCGCGCCCTCGGGGCATAGTTCGACATGGGGTAGAACGATCAGTTGGGGCATTTTTGGCTCTCAGTAATCAGCCGTCAGCTATCAGCTATCAGCAGAAAAAGCTGACGGCTGAAAGCTGATAGCTGATGGCTATAAAATCAATTTTCCAGTTCTTCCAGCTTGTGCCCGGTCAGCGCCTTGTTGACGCTGGCATTCATGCGCCGCGCGGCAAAGGATTCGGTGGCGTGGTTGAGCGTTTCCAGCGCCTGGGTGACACGGCGATGGTCCTCGCCGGCGATGGCGGTGCGCAGTATATCTATCTTGGTGGCAATACCCTCGCCCTCCCCCGCTTTCAGCAAATGGCCGTCTTCGTGCAGGGCGGCTTCCACCGCCTCGATCAGGCGCCCGCCCTCGACCCGCGCCTCCTGCAGCGCACGGGCCAGCATATCGTCCTTGGCATGCTCGTGCGAGGCTTGCAGCATTTGCGTAATCTGTGCATCACTCAAGCCGTAGGAAGGCTTGACCGTCACGGAGGACTCCACGCCGGTGCTCTGCTCCCGCGCCGTGACGGAGAGCAGGCCGTCGGCATCCACCTGGAAGGTGACGCGGATGCGCGCCGCGCCGGCCACCATGGGAGGGATGCCGCGCAATTCGAACTTGGCCAGGGAACGGCAGTCGCTCACCAGTTCGCGTTCGCCCTGCACCACGTGGATGCTCATGGCGGTCTGGCCGTCCTTGTAGGTGGTAAATTCCTGGGCACGCGCCACGGGAATGGTGGAATTGCGGGGAATCACCTTTTCGGTCAAACCACCCATGGTTTCCAGGCCGAGCGACAAGGGAATCACGTCGAGCAGCAGCCAGTCGTCCTCACCCCTGTTGCCCGCCAAGACATTGGCCTGGATCGCCGCACCCAGCGCCACGACCTTGTCCGGATCGAGGTTGTTGAGCGGTTCCTGCGCGAAAAACTGACCCACCGCCTGCTGGATAATCGGCATGCGGGTGGAACCGCCGACCATCACCACGCCTTTTACCTCTTCCACGGACAAACCGGCATCGCGCAGTGCTTTTTTGGTCGGGGTCAGCGTTTTCTTGACCAGGCTCTGGGTGATGTCGGCAAAGATATCCGACGTCAGTTTCAGGTCCACCATTTCACCGCTGGTAAGCACAGCCGTGATGCGCGTCTCCGGGTGCTCGGTCAGTGCTTCCTTGGCGGCTCGCGCATGGGTGAGAAGCAGGCGGGTATCCTGATGATTCAATCCGGACAATCCCGCCTGTTCGAGTATCCAGCAATAGAGTCGATGGTCGAAATCATCACCGCCCAGGGCGGAATCTCCGTTGGTGGCCAGCACTTCGAACACGCCACGGGAGAGCTTGAGTATGGAAATATCGAAGGTGCCACCACCCAGATCGAAAACGGCGTACACGCCCTCGGCGCCGTTATCCAGGCCATAAGCGACTGCCGCAGCGGTGGGTTCGTTGAGCAGGCGCAGCACGTTGAGACCCGCCAGCCGCGCCGCGTCCTTGGTGGCCTGGCGCTGGGCATCGTCGAAATAGGCCGGGACGGTGATCACCACCCCGACCAGTTCGCCGCCGAGGGATTTTTCCGCGCGCTGACGCAGCACCTTGAGGATTTCCGCCGAGACTTCCACCGGGCTTTTCACGCCGGCGACAGTTTTGATCCGCACCATGCCGGGTTCGCTCACGAAACGGTAGGGCATGTGCGCCGCATCGGTGATGTCGGACAGCCCGCGCCCCATGAAGCGCTTTACCGAGACAATGGTATTTTGCGGGTCTACCGCCTGCACCTGCTGGGCATGGAAACCCACTTCCGCGCTGTCGGTGGTGTAACGGACCACCGAGGGCAGCAGGGGGCGACCATTTTCGTCGTTCAATACCACGGCAAGACCGCTGCGCACCGTTGCCACCAGGGAATTGGTAGTGCCAAGGTCGATGCCCACCGCCAGACGATGCTGGTGCGGTGCGGCGCTCATGCCGGGTTCGGCGATTTGCAGTAATGCCATTAAGAATCCTTTTAACCACAAGCTAACCCCCCTCAAATCCCCCCTTGTCAGGGGGGAAGCCGGACGCTCCTCCCCTGACAAGGGGAGGCCGGGAGGGGTTAGGCTTCCATCAACTCCAGGGCGTTATCGATTTCCTCGCCCAGTTTTTCCATGAATTTCAACTTGCGCACCAGGCCGGACGCTGCCTGGTAGTCCGCCTGCTCGTCCAGCAATTTCCCCAGTTCCTGATGCTGCGCGCGCACTTCGCCGCGCAAGCGGTGGTGCAATGCTTCCATGTCGCTCGCGTCCTGGGCTTCCTTCGCTTCCATGATGGCCTCGCGCCACTCCATCTGCGCCATGAGGAATTCCGCCGGCATGGTGGTATTGCTTTCCTCCTGGGTATCCACGCCGTGCAGGTGAAGCAGGTAGCGTGCACGGGAAAGCGGATTTTTCAGAACTTGATAAGCCTCGTTGGCATGCGTTGCCCACTGCATGGACATGCGCCGCTCCTGATCGCCCAGGTGGGCCGACTTGTCCGGATGCACAAGCATCTGAATCTCACGGTAGGCCTGGTCCAGTCGCGCTCCGTCAATCTGGAAAGATGGCGTCAGGCTGAACAGCTCAAAATGGTTTTTGCTGAAATCGAAAAGCATTTGATAGCGCTCAGCTTTCAGCAATCAGCTTGAA
Organism: Sulfurimicrobium sp.; assembly: GCA_030690835.1. Classification (GTDB taxonomy): domain Bacteria; phylum Pseudomonadota; class Gammaproteobacteria; order Burkholderiales; family Sulfuricellaceae; genus Sulfurimicrobium. The sequence continues at coordinate 4,692 of JAUYFW010000241.1, forward strand.
CCAACCGCGCTGCCCTTGCTGACGGCTGACGGCTGATAGCTGACAGCTACACATTAAAACTCTCGCCACAGCCGCAAGCATCCTTGACGTTGGGATTGTTGAACTTGAAGCCCTCGTTCAGTCCTTCGCGGGTGTAGTCCAGTTCGGTGCCGTCCAGATAGGCGAGGCTTTTGGCGTCGATCAGTACCTTCACGCCATGACTTTCGAACTGCAAGTCATCGGCGCCGATTTCATCCGCAAACTCCATTGTGTAGGCCATGCCGGAGCAGCCCGAAGTGCGCACGCCGAGGCGCAGGCCCACGCCCTTGCCGCGCTTGGCGATGAAGTTGCTGACATGCTTGGCGGCCTGTTCGGTCATTGTAATCGCCATGATCAGCACGCCCCCTTGCACGCATCGGCCACCACGTTTGCGCCATGCTTGGCCTTGTAGTCGGCCACGGCGGCCTTGATCGCATCTTCCGCCAGGATCGAGCAGTGAATCTTCACCGGTGGCAGCGCCAGTTCCTCCGCGATCTGGGTGTTCTTGATGTCCAGTGCCTGATCGAGCGTCTTTCCCTTGACCCACTCGGTCACCAGGGAACTCGAAGCGATGGCCGATCCGCAGCCATAAGTCTTGAACTTGGCGTCTTCAATCACCCCGTCCTTGTTGACCCGGATCTGCAGTTTCATCACATCGCCGCAAGCCGGCGCACCCACCATGCCGGTGGCAACCCCGTCTTCTTCCTTGCCGAAAGAGCCGACATTGCGCGGATTTTCGTAGTGATCCAGTACTTTTTCGCTGTATGCCATTTTATTCTCCTGTCGATTGTTGGGTTACGGCCTGCGGCCTAACCCAACCTACATGATTAATTTAGTGTGCTGCCCATTGCACGGTGCTCAGGTCGATGCCGTCCAGGTGCATTTCCCACAGCGGCGACAGTTCGCGCAGCTTGCCGATCTTGTTCTTGAGCAGTTGAATCGCGTAGTCGATTTCTTCCTCGGTGGTGAAGCGCCCCATGGAGAAGCGGATCGAGCTGTGCGCCAGTTCGTCGCTGTGCCCCAGGGACTTCAACACATAGGAAGGCTCCAGGCTGGCGGAGGTGCAGGCGGAACCGCTCGACACCGCGAGATCCTTGATCGCCATGATGAGCGATTCGCCCTCGACGAAGCTGAAACTGATATTGAGATTGTGCGGCACGCGGTTTTCCATGTCGCCGTTGACATAGACCTCTTCAATTTCCTTGAGACCGTTGTAGAGTCGGTCGCGCAGCATACGGGCACGCTCGTTTTCCGCTGCCATTTCTTCCTTGGCGAGGCGGAATGCTTCGCCCATGCCGACGATCTGGTGCGTCGCCAGCGTGCCGGAGCGCATGCCGCGCTCGTGGCCGCCACCGTGCATCTGCGCTTCGAGGCGGATGCGCGGCTTGCGGCGCACATACAAGGCGCCGATGCCCTTGGGGCCGTAGGTTTTGTGCGCCGAAAAGGACATCAGGTCCACTTTCAGTTTTTGCAAGTCGATTACCACCTTGCCGGTGGCCTGGGCGGCATCGACGTGGAAAATCACGCCCTTGCCGCGGCAGATCTCGCCCAGCGCGGGGATGTCCTGAATCACGCCGATTTCATTGTTGACGTACATCACCGAGGCCAGGATGGTGTCGGGACGGATCGCCGCGGTGAACTTGTCCAGGTCCAGGAGGCCGTTGGATTCGGGAATGAGGTAAGTCACCTCGAATCCGTGACGCTCCAGTTCGCGGCAGGTATCCAGCACCGCCTTGTGCTCGGTGGCCACGGTGATGAGATGCTTGCCCTTGCCGGAGTAGAAATGCGCCGCGCCCTTGATGGCCAGATTATTGGATTCCGTGGCACCGGAGGTCCAGACAATCTCCTTGGCATCGGCATTGACCAGCGCGGCTACTTGCTGACGGGCGTTTTCCACCGCCTCGTCGGCTTCCCAGCCGAAGGCATGGGAGCGGCTCGCCGGATTACCGAATTTCTCGGTCAGGTAAGGGATCATCTTTGCCGCCACCCGTGGGTCCACCGGCGTCGTCGCGGAATAGTCCAGATAAATCGGTAACTTCATCGCTTTCTCCAAAATCACACCATTGTTACGGCTAAGTAAAAAGCAAAAACAATTTTGAATTTTTAATGTTGAATTTTTAATGGATGAGCGCCTTCGGCGCAACTACGCCAATTCAAAACTAAACATTGCTTTTACTTAACATGGATCGCAGGCGTCTCAATTCAACCTGCAATACTGCAATAAACTCTTGTACTTGCTGCCGGGTATTGGCGCGCCCCAGGCTCACGCGAATGGCGCCCTTGGCCAATTCGGGTGCAACCCCCATCGCCAGCAGTACCGCGCTCGGCTCCGTGCTGCCACTGGAACAGGCAGAACCGCTGGCAACCGCGAATCCGGCGCGGTCCAGCGCCATCAGCAGGGTTTCCCCTTCGATGCCGGGAAAAGCGAAGTAGCTGGTATTCGCCAGGCGTGGCGTCGCGCCACCGAACATCACACCGCCCAGCGCCACCACGCCGCGCTCCGTTTCGGTGCGCAACGCACCGATGCGCTCCGCTTCCTGCAACCTGCGGCTTACCGCCAGCTCGCATGCCAGGCCGAATCCGACGATGGCCGGCACGTTCTCGGTTCCGGCGCGCAAGCCTTTTTCATGGCCGCCACCGCTGATCTGCGGCATCAATTCCACCCGCTTGTCCATCACCACTGCGCCGACGCCCTTTGGGCCATAAATCTTGTGTCCCGACAAGGACATGGCATGGACGCCGAGGCTGGAAAAATCCACCTCGATCTTGCCCAAGGCCTGCACCGCATCGGTATGCACCCAGGCCCCGGCGGCACGCGCGCTTTGCGCCACTGCCGCCACATCCTGCACCACCCCGGTTTCGTTATTGGCCAACATCACGCTCACCAGTCCGGTGGGTTCACGCAACGACTGTGCCAGATCGTCCAGGTCATAACGCCCATCCCGGTCAACCGCCACGGGGCGCGGCTTCCAGCCCTGCCTTTGCAAGTCCTGGCAGGGCCTGGCCACGCTGGGGTGTTCGATGTTGCTCCACATTATTTGCGACGCCGGCAGCGCGGCCGCCATGCCGCGAATCGCCAGGTTATTGGCTTCGGTACCGCCGCTCACCAGGATCACTTGCGAGGGGTGCGCGCCCACTGCCGCCGCCACTTTCTCCCGCGCCTCCTCTACCGCCTGGCGCGCGCTGCGCCCGAAGCCGTGACGGCTGGAGGGATTGCCGAAGCGCTCCTGCAGATAGGGCATCATCGCCGCCAGAACCGCGTCATCCAGCGGCGTGGTGGCATTGTGATCGAAATACACCTGACTCATGATTGGCGCAACGGATCAGGTGGAAGCCACAGCCTCGCCGATCTTGTCGTGTTTAAAGCGCTTATCCAATTGCTGATGTAGCTGAGGTTTTTTGGCCCCGCCCTGAGCGGCGACCAGCTGAGCCAGATTCACCGACTGCAGATAATCAAAAATCTTCACGTTGAGGTTGGTCCACAGATCGTGAGTCATGCAGGGAAGGTCGTCGTGGCAATTACCCATGCCGCCGCACTTGGTGGCATCGATCGGCTCGTCCACCGCCTGGATGATGTCCGCAACCGAAATCGTGTCAAGCTCACGCGCCAGGCAATAGCCGCCGCCCGGCCCGCGCACGCTGTCCACCAGGGAATGGCGGCGCAACTTGCCGAACAACTGCTCCAGATAGGACAGGGAAATCCGTTGCCGGTCGCTGATGCCGGCCAGCGTTACCGGCCCCTGGCCATGACGCATGGCCAGATCGATCATCGCCGTTACCGCAAAACGTCCTTTGGTGGTCAAACGCATATTAGCCTCGTATTTTTAGGATGTAAGTTAAAGGCAAAACAATTTTGAATTTTTAATGTATGAGCGCCTTTTCGGCGCGACTACTTCAATTTAAAACTAAACATTCAAAATTAAACATTGGCTCTACTTAACTTGCCACCACTATATGAAACCCTACCATTTTAGTCAACTATTTTATTCAAATAACTGACGTCGAATTTCTCGCTCGCCGCTTCGCTATCCGGAATCTCGGCGCCCAGACGCTGCAGATGAAGCAATATTTTCTCGATGCGGTGATCGGTCACCACGGTATGATCGAGCAGGCTATGAACCGCCTTGACCATGGGATCGTTCATGTCCTCGCTGATGGCATAGGCGGAGAAGCCCATTTTCTTCGCCTGGTTTTCGCGCTTCTCGGCTTGCGTGCTGTCGAGAATTCTTGCCGGAATACCCACGGCGGTCGCACCCGGCGGAACATCCTTCACCACTACCGCGTTGGAGCCGACCTTGGCGCCCTCCCCGATGGTAATCGGCCCGAGAATCTTGGCACCCGCGCCCACCACCACGCCCCTGCCCAGGGTAGGGTGGCGCTTGCCCTTTTCCCACGAAGTGCCGCCCAGGGTGACGCCGTGATAAAGCGTCACGTCATCACCGATTACCGCCGTCTCGCCGATCACCACGCCCATGCCGTGATCGATGAACACGCGCCGGCCAATCTGCGCGGCGGGGTGAATTTCGATACCGGTTGTCCAGCGCGCAAAGTGGGAAGTGAAACGCGCCAGCCAGAAAAATTTCCACCCCCACAGCCTATGGGTCAGGCGATGAAACAGGATGGCGTGCACGCCGGGATAGGTGGTCAACACCTCCCAACGGGAGCGGGCAGCGGGGTCGCGCTCGAACACCACTGCAATATCTTCACGCAAATGTTTGAACATGATGTCTAAAAGGATACAATGATCGCATTATTCTATAACCAAGTGATTTAGTCAACTATTTTACTTGGGAATCCGCCCTCGAGCGGCCTTCTTCAAAATCCCCCGCAGTATATTCACCTCCTCCTTTTCCATCCCGGCACGGGAAAACAGGCGCCGCAGCCTCGTCATCAGGCGCCGGGGATCCAGTGGGTCAAGAAAATCAATCTCGATCAGGACGCGCTCCAGGTGCTCATAAAACCGCTCCACATCCTCGAAAGCGGCCAGGGGGAAGTCTTTTGATATGGGCGCCGTCAAGATGCCGCAGGTGCGCAGCTCATAGGCCACCACCTGCACCGCAGCCGCCAGATTGAGCGAACTGTATTCGGGGTTGACCGGGATGGTAATCAGCAGTTGACATTTTTCCAGTTCGGCATTGGACAGCCCCGACATCTCCGTGCCGAACAGCAGCGCCACCGGCGCCTCGCCCGCCCGCTCCAGTATTTGCGGCGCCGCCTGACGCAAGGTCAACATGGAGTGCGACAGGTCGCGGTGCCGCGCGGTCAGCCCCACCACCAGCACCGCGCCCTGCAAGGCCTGCTCCAGGCTGGAACAGACCACGGCATTCGCCAACAGGTCGTTCGCGCCGGAAGCCATGGCATCAGCCATCGCATCGGGAAATTGTTTGGGATTCACCAAAAAAAGATGGTTCAGCCCCATGGTCTTCATGGCCCGCGCCGCCGCGCCGATATTGCCGGGGTGACTGGTGTGACTCAACACGACACGAATGTTGTCCAACACGGAGTTACTCAAAAGGTGTCTTTCCCATGTAAAATAGCGTCCAATTCCTGTTCATTAAAGCCATCGAAAACCACTATGCATCCTATGCTCACCATTGCGGTCAAGGCCGCGCGCCGCGCCGGCAACATCATCAACCGCGCATCCCTCGACATCGACCTGCTCACCATCAAGCAAAAAAGCCAGAATGATTACGTCAGCGAGGTGGATAGCGCCGCCGAAAACGCGATTATTGAAATTCTGCTGGAGGCCTACCCGGACCACGAAATTCTAGCAGAAGAGAGCGGCGCCCGTGGCTCATCGGAATTCCAGTGGATCATCGACCCGCTCGATGGCACGACCAATTTTCTCCACGGCTTCCAGCAATATGCCGTGTCCATCGCCTTGCTGCACAAAGGCGTAATCTCCCAGGCGGTCATTTACGACCCCGTCCGCAACGACCTGTTCACCGCCAGCAAGGGTCGCGGCGCCTACCTCAACGATCGCCGCCTGCGTGTCAGCAAGCAGAAACAGCTCAGTGACGCCCTCATCGGCACCGGCTTCCCCTTCCGCGATTTCACCCATATCGACGCCTATCTCGGCATGTTCCGCGATCTGATCCAGAAAACCGCCGGTCTGCGCCGCCCCGGCTCGGCCGCGCTGGACCTGGCTTACACCGCCGCGGGGCGCTTTGACGGCTTTTTCGAAATCGGTCTCAATTCCTGGGACATCGCGGCCGGCTGCCTGCTGGTGCAGGAAGCAGGCGGATTGGTGGGCGACTTCGAAGGCAATGAAACTTACCTCAAGAGCGGCAACATCGTGGCCGGAAACCCCAAGGTTTTCGGCCAGTTGTTACAGGCGATTGCGCCTCACCTGACCCCCGAACTAAAAACCCTACCCGCTGTGTTACCATAAACCGCCGATATAGGAGCGCCGCCCTCGGCTCGATTTGCGACCGCATTCGCGCCGAGGGCG
>JAUYFW010000185.1 GCA_030690835.1 Sulfurimicrobium sp.
ACATGTGCGGGCGCATGCCGCCGGCAAACATGGCATTGCGGCTGTAGAGCAGGTGATGGGCGGTGATGGTGGCGGCGACATTGGTAGAGGCTGCCTTGACGAATTCCACCGCCTGGCGGGTGGTGATATGTTCGAATACGACCCGCAGGCGGGGGTAGCGATCCAACAGCGGCACCAGCACCTTGCCGATGAATACCTGCTCACGGTCAAACACGTCCACCAGCGGGTGAGTATCCTCGCCATGCACCAGCAACGGCAGGTCGTGCTCCTGCATCGCTTGCAGCGCGGCTTGACACTTGAGGATGTCGGTCACGCCGGAATCGGAGTTGGTAGTGGCGCCGGCGGGGTAGAGTTTCACGCCATGAATCATGCCGCTGGCCTTGGCGCGGGCAATTTCCTCGGGCGCGGTGTTGTCGGTGAGATAGAGCGTCATCAGTGGCTGAAAATCGGAACCAGGTGGCAGGGCGTCGAGAATCCGTTGACGGTAGGCCAGCGCCAGTTCGGTCGTCGTTACCGGCGGGCGCAGGTTGGGCATGACGATGGCACGCCCGAAGCGGCGCGCGGTGTCCGGCAGGACGGACTGCATGTCGGCGCCGTCGCGCAGGTGCAGATGCCAGTCGTCGGGGCGGGTGAGGGTCAGGATGTCCATGGTGTGATCCGTCAAGAAAGCTGTGTTTATTTTAACTGTAGCGCCAGATCGTATAAGGCATTTTTCTTCTCCCCGCTGATCTCCGCCGCCAGCTTGACCGCCTGTTTCAGCGGCAGTTCCGCCAGCAGCAAAGCCAACACCCGCTGCGCTTCAACGCTGATACCCTGCTCCTCGGCCGGCAGCGCACCCGACACCAGCAGCACGAATTCGCCACGCTGGCGGTTGGGGTCACCCTCCAGCCAGGCCGGTGCATCGGCCAGCTTGCAGCCATGAATGCTCTCGAACAGCTTGGTCAGCTCGCGCGCAAAGATGATTTCACGCTCGCCGCCCAGCACCGCCAACAGGTCGGCTACCGTTTCCACGATGCGATGCGGCGCCTCGTAAAATGCCAGGGTATAAGGCAGGGATTGCAGCGGGGCCAGCGCCTTGCGCCGGTTGGCGGGTTTAGATGGCAGGAAGCCGTAAAAGAGGAAATGCGGCGCATCCAGACCCGCGGCGGAAAGCGCGCAGATGACGGCGCTGGGGCCGGGCAGCGGCACCACGGGCAGGCCCGCCGCGCGCACCGCGCGCACCAGTATCGCGCCCGGATCGCTCACTCCCGGCGTGCCGGCGTCGGACACCAGCGCCACCGTCTTGCCCGCCTGCAGCGCCGCGATGATTTTGGGCGCGGCGACCTGCTCGTTATGCTCGTGCAATGCCACCAGCTTGGCGGAAATGCCGAAGTGGCCCAGCAGGTGGGAAGTATTGCGGGTATCCTCGGCGGCAACGATGTGCGCCGACTTCAATATCTCCAGCGCGCGCAAGGTGATGTCCCGCAAATTTCCAATCGGCGTGGCAACCACATATAATGTTCCAACAGCACTTATATCTTGGCCCTGATGCAACGTTTCCTCACTTTTCTGTTGATGTTTTTCGCCGTGACACTGGCGGCCTGCGCGGGCGTTCCCGAAAGAGCGGTTAGCGTCGAATTACCGCCAGCGGCCAAGACCGGGCCTGCGCCCCAAGCCGAGGTCACGCTCTCGCCACTGGCCGGAATAGCACCGCCTGCGGCTGCCGGTGTGGCTTTGCCACCCCAGCAGCTTAAACCGCCAGCGGCCAATAATGCGCATATTGCGTTGCTGCTACCGCTCAAATCTCCCGCCTTTGGCCGCGCCGCCGAGGCGGTAAAACAGGGTTTCATGGCCGCCGCCGCGGTCCAGGCGGGCGATCTACCGATTAAAGTCTATCCCAGCAGCGACCAGACTGATGACATTGTGTCCGCATACGGGCGGGCAACGCAAGCAGGCGCACGCATCGTCGTCGGCCCGCTCACCAAAAACGGCGTTACCGCTCTTGCCGCCAGCAAGCAGGTGAGCGTCCCCACCCTGGCGCTGAACCTGCCGGAGTCGGGCAGCGATATCCCGCCGCAGCTCTATTTGCTGGGACTGGCGGCGGACCTCGAAGCACGCCAGATTGCTCGGGCGGCCTTTGGCGAAGGTCGCATAGCAGCCGTTATCATCGCCTCCGGCAATAGCCTGGCGAAGCGCATGCAGCTGGCCTTTGCCGAAGAGTGGTCGCAACTCGGCGGCAAACTTGTCGCCCAACTCAACTTCAATGGCACCAACCCCGATGCCATACGCGACGCATTGCAGAGACGCCCGGCGGACATGCTGTTCCTCGCCATGGACGGCGGCGAGGCCCGCCTGCTGCGGCCTTACCTTAACCTCGACACCCCCATGTATGCGACTTCGCAGATTTATGCGGGGAAAAACACCCCGGAAAAATACCACGACCTGAACGGCGTCCGCTTCATCGACATGCCGTGGCTGCTGCAGCCGGATCATGTCGCCGTGATGGCCTATCCGCGCCCCCAGGCGCCGCTCAGCGCCGATCTGGAACGCCTTTACGCCCTGGGCATCGATGCCTGGCGCCTGGCATTGCTGCTGCAAACCACCCCGACTGACGCGCCCTTGAACCTGGATGGAGTGACGGGCCGGCTGAGCCTGGGCAGCGCGCATCAGATCAACCGCGAGGGCGTGCTGGCGGTGTTTCGCGATGGAGACGCCACGCTATCGACACCGTGATCCAGCTCGGCCAGGAGGCGGAAAATCTTGCCGCCGCATTCCTGCAACAACAAGGGCTCAGACTGGTGACGAGAAATTACCGTTGCCGCACGGGTGAAATCGACCTGGTCATGGATGATCGCGGCACGCTGGTATTTGTTGAAGTGCGGCTACGCAAGAGCAATCATTTTGGCGGCGCTGGGGCCAGTATCACCGCTCACAAGCAGAGCAAGCTGATCCGCGCGGCGCAGCATTATTTGCAACAGCAAAAGGCTCAACCGCCATGCCGTTTCGATGCGTTGCTGCTCGATGGCGGCAAGATGGAATGGATTAAAGATGCCTTTAGCGCATAGAATCCAGCACCTGTTATTCCATTTCTAAATCAATAGTGGAATTGTAGGGTGCGTCCCACGCACCAATGATTGTGGTGCGTGGGACGCACCCTACATAATTATTGGTGTTTTGAAATTGAATTCGAATTACCAGGAATCTTGAATTTATGGATCTGATTTCCCGTATTAGCCATCATTTCACCGACAGCGCCCACGTCAAGTTGCAGGCGCTGGACCTGCTTGCCGAACCCATCGCCCTCGCCGCCGAACTGGTCGTGCAATGCCTGCTGGCCGACGGCAAGGTGTTAAGCTGCGGCAACGGCGGCTCTGCCGGCGATGCTCAGCACTTCGCTTCGGAAATGCTCAACCGCTTCGAGATGGAACGCCCCGGCCTGGCCGCCATGGCGCTTACCACCGATAGTTCGACCATCACCTCGATCGCCAACGATTATGCTTTCGAGCTGATTTTCTCCAAGCAGGTGCGCGCCCTGGGCCAACCCCAGGATCTGCTGCTGGCGATTTCCACCAGCGGCAACTCAAAAAACGTGATGCTGGCGATCGAAGCCGCCCACGAGCGCGAAATGGGCGTCATCGCCCTCACCGGCAAGGGCGGCGGCCAGATGGGTGAACTTTTGCGCCCAGGCGACATCCACTTGTGTGTCCCTTCCGATAGCACCGCGCGTATTCAGGAAGTACATCTGCTCATCATCCATTGCCTGTGTGATGCCATTGACTGTTTGCTGTTAGGAGTTGAATAAATGCGTAAATTTCTTCCGTTACTATTATTGGCCGTCATCCCCGCCCTGCAAGGCTGTTTCCCGGTCGTCGCCACCGGCGTCGGAGCGGGCGCGCTGATGGCAGCCGACCGCCGCACCTCCGGTGCCTATATCGAGGACCAGGCCATCATACTCAAGGCAACCCGCCGCCTTGACGAGAAATTCAACGACACCGTGCATGTCACCGTGAACAGTTACAATCGCAACGTCCTGCTCACCGGCCAGACACCCTCCGAAGCGCTGAAAAAAGAGGCGGAGCAACTGGTCCGTAGCGTATCCAACGTGGCTTCTGTCCTTAACGAGATTACTATCGGCCCCTTGACGCCCTTCTCGTCGCACAGCAACGACACCTACATCACCTCCAAGGTCAAGGGTCGCATGATCGACGCCAACAAGTTCCCGATACAACACGTCAAGGTCGTCACCGAAAATAGCGTGGTCTACCTGTTGGGCATCGTCACCCGCCAGGTAGCCGACGACGCGGTGGAAATCGCCCGCACCACCAGCGACGTAAAGAAGGTGGTCAAGGTGTTCGAATATGAGAACTGATACGCCTTGACCTACTCCGCCCCTGATTTCGAGCGCAAGATTTGCGCCCCGGCCGATCTCCCGGCACGGGCCGCATCCCTGGCGCGCCCGCTGGTGTTCACCAACGGCTGCTTCGACATCCTCCACCGTGGCCACGCCACCTACCTGGCGCAGGCCAGGGCATTGGGCGCGAGCCTGATCATGGGGGTCAATACCGACGCCTCGGTCAAACGCCTGGGCAAGGGCGACGACCGCCCTGTCAACAACCAGCAGGACCGCATGGCGGTGCTGGCGGCACTCGAAAGCGTCAGCCTGGTGACCTGGTTCGACGAGGATACGCCGCTGCAACTGATTCTCGCCTGCCGCCCGGATATCCTGGTGAAAGGCGGCGACTGGGCCGTGGAGAACATCGTCGGCGCACGCGAAGTGCTGGAATGGGGCGGGCAGGTGCATTCCATTCCATTCCTGTTCGAGCGCTCCACCACCTCCACCATCGCCAAGATTCGCGCCCTCTGACTGTCATTGCGAGGAACGAAGTGACGAAGCAATCTTTTAGCGCATCAACACCCGATAAGAACAAGATTGCTTCGCTGCGCTCGCAATGACACTGCCCCTCGATTTCCTCACCCGCCTCGGCACCATCATCGGCAGCGGCAACCTGCTGACCGACCAGGCAAGCTGCTACGCCTATGGCTACGACAACAGCCGCAAGATTTTTCCGCCCCAGGCGGTGGTTTTCGCCACGTGCACGGAAGAAGTTCAACAGATCGTCCGGCTATGCAATGAGTTCGCCATCCCCCTTACGCCGCGCGGCCGCGGCACCGGCACCACCGGCGCCAGCATCCCGGAACAGGGCGGCGTGGCGCTGTCCCTCGAACGCATGCGGCGCATCCTGGCCGTCGACCCCGCCAACCGCGTGCTGGTGTGCGAGCCCGGCGTGCTGAACCAGGAAGTGCAGGACAGCGCCCGGCCGCACGGCTTTTTCTGGCCGCCCGACCCTTCCAGCGCCGCCTATTGCAGCATCGGCGGCAACCTCGCCACCTGCGCCGGCGGCCCGCATGCGGTGAAATACGGCGTCACCCGCGACCACGTGCTGGGCCTGAAAGCCGTAACGGGCAAAGGCGACATCATCAAGACCGGCTGCTACACCACCAAGGGAGTGGTGGGCTACGACCTGACGCGCCTGCTGATCGGCTCCGAAGGCACGCTGGCAATCATTACCGAAGCCACGCTCAAACTCACGCCCTTGCCTGCGGCGGTCGGCGGGCTGACCGCCCATTACCGCGACATCGCCAGCTGCGCCCAGGCGATCGCCGCCATCATGGCGCAGCCCGCCCTGCCCAGCGCGCTGGAGTTTCTCGACCAGGCATCGCTCGACCTGATCCGCAGCCATCACCCTGGCCTGTTGCCGCAAGAAACCCGTGCGCTACTGATGATCGAGGTGGACGGCGCGGCTGGCGAAATCATCGCCAGCGCGGAAGCTATCCGCGCCGCGTGCAGCAACGACGGCCTGATCCGGGCGGAAATCGTGAACGACCTCAAGGCACTGTGGGTGGCGCGCAAAGCGCTCTCGCCCCTGCTGCGCGATATCGCACCGAAGAAGATCAACGAAGATGTCGTGGTGCCGGTGTCGCGCCTGCCCGAACTGCTGCAGGGCCTGACCGACCTGAGCGCCAGATACCGCGTCGCCAATGCCAATTTCGGCCATGCCGGCAACGGCAATATTCACGTCAACCTGCTGGTGAACCCCGACGACGCCGAGGAACTGCAACGCGCGGAAGCCTGCCTGGACGAAATTTTCACCCTAGTGCTGCGCCTCGACGGCACCCTATCGGGCGAACACGGCGTGGGGCGCGAGAAGCGGGCCTTCGTGGCGCGCGAGATCGACCCCGTGACGCTACAACTGATGCGCGACATCAAGCAGGTTTTCGATCCCAACAATATTCTCAACCCCGGCAAAATGTTTGCCGACCCACAACAGGAGCCCACCATGACCATCGCTGACCTCAACCAACGTTTCGCCATTCCCGGCCATGTCGCTTTCAAGGAAGGCCCTGGCGGGCTGGTGGTGGCTGAAGTCGCCAATACCCTGGCCGAATCCACCATCGCCCTGCAGGGCGCTCATGTCATGACCTTCCAGCCGCGTGACCAGGAACCGGTGATCTGGTTGTCGAAATTCGCCAAGTTCGCTCCCGGCAAGTCGATCCGTGGCGGCGTGCCGATCTGCTGGCCGTGGTTCGGCCCGCACGCCACGGACGCGGCGCTGCCGGGCCACGGCTTTGCCCGCACCGTGATGTGGCAGGTGCTGGAAACCAAAGCCATGGCGGATGGCGCTTCTTTCCTGCGCTTCGGTCTGGTGGAAAGCGACGCCACGCGCGCGCAGTGGCCGCATGCCTCGAGCGCCGAGCTCGAAGTGACGGTGGGCAGCGCGCTCAAGGTCGCACTGGTGACGCGCAATAACAGTGACGCGCCCTTCGTGCTGGGCGAAGCGCTGCATACCTACTTCCACATCAGCGACGTGGCGAAAATGAAAATCGCCGGCCTCGACGGCTGCGACTATCTCGACAAGGTCGGCCCCACCACGCGCAAGACCCAGCACGGCGCCATCGTGATCGAAAGCGAAGTGGACCGGGTCTATCTCAACACCAGCACCGACCTGCTGATCGAAGACAGCGGCCTGCAGCGCCGCATCCGCATTGCCAGCCAGTCTGCCCGCTCGGCCGTGGTATGGAATCCATGGACCGAGAAAGCCGACAAGATGGGCGATTTCGGTCCTGAAGGCCATCGCGGCATGGTGTGCGTGGAAACCGCCAATGCGGTCGACAACGTGGTGACGGTGCAGCCCGGCGAGGAACACCGCATGGTAGCGGTTTATAGCGTCGAACCGCTGGCCTGACGCGGGATAAGGCGCCACAAATCCTTGTGGCGTCATCGCACCCTGATTACCAGTCGCGGCGTTCGGGGTTGCGGCCATGGCGCGGCCCGCCGTAGCCGCGATTGTCATAGTCGCCGTGGCGGTATTCGTGATGACGGACGTGCCGATGATCGTGGCGCGGGCCGTTATCGTAACGCTCGTAATAAACACGCTGCACCGGGACTGCCCGATAATAGACCGGCGCAGGGCGGTAATAAGCGGGTTCCGGGCGGTAATAAGCAGGCTCCGGGCGATAATGGACAGGCTCTACACGGCGGTATTGGTTATCGCGGGTAGCCACCGCGACCCCGGTCGCGCCGCCCAGCAGGCCGCCGACAATGGCGGCATCGCGTCCGCCCAGCGCCGAACCGATGGCAGCACCGGCCGCACCGCCGAACGCGCCGCCAACCACGGCATCACTATTCCAGTCTCCGGCATACGCCTGGCCGGTCAGTGCCGCGGTCAATACGACGATCAAGCTGATCTTTTTCATGATTTGCCTCCTTGCTTGTGAATGTGAGG
>JAUYFW010000192.1 GCA_030690835.1 Sulfurimicrobium sp.
AATGACATCAGCAAATTTCAGCCGGCACTGGCATCCGTTCTTTCTCTCTGAACCGTACTCACTAAATTCCGCGCAGGTGTAGCGCCCCGCAGGATTAGCCCAGTAGCACCAGCCCCCACACGATCACGACATTGAGCAAACCCAGCAGCACCGCCGCGCTGCCGATATCCTTGGCGCGTTTGGCGAGGTTGTGGTTTTCCAGCGAGATGCGGTCCACCGTGGCTTCGATGGCGGAGTTCAGCAGTTCGACGATGAGCACCAGCATTACGCTCGCCACCATTAGCGCCTTGCCCGTGCCGGCGACGGGGAGGAACAGGGCCACCGGGATCAGCAACAGGGACAGGGCCACTTCCTGGCGGAAGGCGTCCTCATGGCGGTAGGCGGCAGTCAGGCCGGCGAAGGAATAGTGCATGGCGTTCCACACGCGACGCAGACCGGTTTTTCCCTTGAAGGGGCTTTCTTCCATTGTTTTATTTCCAGAAAGGGCGGCAGCGGTAATATTTTTGCCACGCCGCATCCATGCTTGTCAGATGCACTGTCACGCCGTGCGCGCACCAGCCCGAAATGGCACCGATTGCCATGGTGTCCTGTAACTTGAGGTGTTGCAGCAGGATGTCGGTTGTCGCCGCGTCGTTCAGCACGCCCAACTCATCCTGCAACACGGCCAGCGTCTCGATATAGCGGTACGCCGCCTTGGGCGGAAACAGTGCGGCAAAAAATTCGGTAGCGTAGCGGAGTTTCTTTACAGCAATGCGAACCTCATGACGTTCTTCGGCTGGCATGGTCAATAGGGCCGGGCCGTGCTGATGCAGCGTTTTATGGCAAGCGCTCAGTACCCGCCTGGCCAGTTCGATGACCGGGGCGTCGAGCCGCAGTTTCTGTTCCGTGCTGGTATGGGCGTGCCAGCCATCCGCCATCAGCCAGGTGCCGAGCGTGAGCAGCATGCGATCGTAGCGGCGCGAGCGCAGCGCCATGTGCGCCTCGTCCCTGGCGGACGCCTGAGCCCGCCTGGCGGCCTGAAACAGTTGCTGTAAAGCTTTGTCGGCGGGGAATTGCTTGAGAATGGGCGGCAGGGTCTGGGTGACGAAAACATCCCAGTTGCGTGCCGGGCCCAGGGCATTGGCCAGCCATTTCAATTCCTCGCCAATGGCCCTGAAACTTTCCCTGGGAATGGCCGACTTGAAGAGCGGCAGCGCGGAGCGCAGGCGGCGCAGCGCCACGCGGATCTGGTGGATGTTTTCGGGGTTGTCGCTGACCAGCGCGCCTTCCTGGTTGGCTGTCCAGTGGCTGATACAGTTCCAGGCAATCGACTGGAAAGCCTGCGTGACGCTCATGTCGGGAGCCATGGCTAGTGCTTCGGCCTTGACCACCAGGGACGGCGCCGCCTGGCTGAGGCGATAGCCCCGGTCGGCCTTGCTGACATTTTCCAGGCGCAGCGGGATGGTCTGCTGTAATTCCAGGGCAGCCAGGAACAGGCGTGCCGGGTTCCCCTGTTTCAGTTCCAGTTCGATTTCGCATACCGGCGTGGTCTTGCCGCCGCTTTTGACATCCCCCTGGTCGAGGGCCAGCTCCACCTCGTCGCCATTGTCCCATCGCAGCAGCCAGGTAGTGCGCTTGAATTCGGTGGTGAATACAGCCTGCAGCCGGTCGCGTACCGCAGCGGAGGAAAACAGCTTGAGCAAGGACGGCGAGTTGATTTTGGTGAGATCGGGGCGCTCGTGCGCCACTTCGTCTTCCCATTCGCCGCGCTGGTGCAAGCCCGCCCGCACTTCGCCGCCACCCTTCACCGTCTGTACCCAGCGCGCGCCCACGCGGCGCACGCGCAGGGCGATTTGCTGCTGGCGCAAGGCCAGGTCGGGGGTGTCGTAGTAAATACTCAACAGATGCCGGGTGCTTGCCCGGCCCGCGGCATGGGCCTTGAGCAGGGGGTGACGGCGCAGCCTGGCAATATCCGCCGGGTTGATGAGAAGTTTTAGTTCGATTTCGGTCGCCATGCTTAGCTAACTGAAAGCCATTCCAGTATGGGTTGCCACTGCTCCACGTCACGCGCGGCGCGGGAGGGCGGCAGGTCGAACAGGCTCACGCCTTGGTTGGCGCATTGCACGTACAACTGGGCGTCGCGCAAATAGGTCAGCACCGGAAATTCCACCGCCAGCAGGAATTCCGCCAGTTCTGCGGCCGATCTGGTGCGCGGGTCCACCCGCATGCCGATCATCGCCACCTGGCTCCTTTCC
Organism: Sulfurimicrobium sp.; assembly: GCA_030690835.1. GTDB lineage: Bacteria > Pseudomonadota > Gammaproteobacteria > Burkholderiales > Sulfuricellaceae > Sulfurimicrobium. The sequence goes on from JAUYFW010000192.1 coordinate 2,235, forward strand.
TTGCGTATCGCCTTTTCCTCGCGCAGCACGCGCAGAAAATCGCCGGTCGCCAGCATGTCGAAGGCGGAAGGCTGCACCGGTACGATCACCAGTTCCGCCAGCTTGACCGCGGCGGACAGTTTGTCGCCGTGCAAGCCGGCCGGGGAGTCGATCACCATCCAGTCGGGTTGCAGCGTCGGCTTGCGCGCCTGGTGGCTGTGAATGGTGGGCAGATGCGCCGGACGGCGCTTGAGCCAGCCGGCGGCGGATTGTTGACGGTCCAGGTCGGCCAGCACCACTTGCCGTCCCAGGCTGGCGAGGTAGCCGGCCAGATGCGTGGCCAGCGTGGTTTTGCCGCTGCCGCCCTTGGGATTGGCAACCAGAATGGACCTCATGACAGCCGGGCCGCCATCAGGGCCAGCAGTTCGCCTTGCGCCGACACCGGCTTGGCGCGACGCGATACCTTGCGGCGGTAAACGCCGTCCGCATCCATTTCCCAGGTCTGAACATTGTCCTTGAGGTAAGGTTCGAGGCCTTCGCGGATCACGCGTTTCTTGAGGCGCGAATCGAGGACCGGGAAGGCCACCTCGATGCGCCGGAACAGGTTGCGATTCATCCAGTCCGCGCTGGAGAGGTAGACGTCCTGGGCGCCGTTGTTGCGGAAATAGAAAATCCGGCTGTGTTCCAGGAAACGCCCGATCACCGAGCGCACGCGGATGTTTTCGGATACGCCGGGAACCCCCGGACGCAGCGCGCATACGCCACGCACGATGAGGTCGATCTTCACGCCGGCACAGGAGGCTTCATAGAGCGCCTGAATCACTTCCGGTTCGAGCAGGGAATTCATTTTGGCAATGATTGCCGCCGGCAGGCCGGCCTTGGCGTGCGCGCTTTCCTGGCGGATGGCCTTGATAATCTGGGCGTGCATGGTGAACGGTGATTGCCACAGGTGAGTATGCCTGGCCGCCTTGCCCAGGCCGGTGAGTTGGGCGAAGACGTCGGAAGCATCGCTGCAGATATCGTCGTTGCAGGTAAACAGGCCGAAGTCGGTATACAGCTTGGCGGTGCGCGGATGGTAGTTGCCCGTGCCGAGATGCATGTAGCGCCGCAAGCCACCTTCCTCGCGCCGCACCACCAGCAGCATCTTGGCATGGGTCTTGTAGCCCACCACGCCGTACACCACATGGGCGCCAGCGTCTTCCAGACGTGCCGCCCAGTTGATGTTGGCCTCCTCGTCGAAGCGCGCCAGCAGTTCCACGACAACCGTCACTTCCTTGCCGTTCTTGGCCGCATTGATCAACGCCTCCATCAGCACCGATTCCGAGCCGGTGCGGTACACCGTCTGCTTGATGGCCAGCACATCGGGGTCGTCGGCCGCCTGCTGGAGAAAATCGACCACCGGGTTAAAGGACTGGAACGGCTGGTGCAGCAATATATCGCCGTTGCGGATGGCCTGGAACATGTCCGGCTGCTTTTCGTCCAGACCTTGCGGCAGGCCCGGGATAAAGGGCGGATATTTAAGATCGGGGCGGTCCACCCGGTCCGGGATCTGAAACAGGCGCACCAGATTCACCAGCCCGTTGACCTGGTACAGGTCGTCCGGCTCCAGATCGAACTGCTTGAGGAGGAATTCGGCCATTTCCGGCGAACAGTTGTCCGCCACCTCGAGCCGCACCGCATTGCCATAATGGCGATGCGAAAGCTCGCCCTGCAGCGCCAGGCGCAGGTTGGTCATCTCTTCCTCATCGACGAAAAGGTTGGAGTTGCGCGTGACGCGGAACTGGTAGCAACCTTTAATATGCATGCCGGAAAAAAGTTCACCGACATGGGCATGAAGAATGGAAGAGAGAAAGACCAGGCCGTACTCGTGGCCGGCGATTTCCTTGGGCAACTGGATGACGCGCGGCAGTACGCGCGGCGCCTGCACGATGGCGGCATCGGAACTGCGCCCAAAGGCGTCCTTGCCTTCCAGTTCCACGGCGAAGTTAAGGCTCTTGTTCACCACGCGCGGAAAGGGGTGGGCGGGATCGAGGCCGATCGGCGTCAACACCGGCATCACTTCGCGGAAGAAGTATGCCTTGATCCATTCGCTTTGCTCCGGGTTCCAGTGGGTGCGGCGCAGGAAGCGGATGTCCTGGCGCGCCATGGCGGGCAGGATCACTTCGTTGAGCAGCTTGTATTGCTGCTCGACCAGAATGTGCGCCTCGCGGCTCACCTGGTCGAACACTTGGCGCGGCGACATTTTTTCCGGCCCGGTGACGACGCTCTTGAACTTGATCTGTTCCTTCAGCCCGGCGACGCGGATTTCGAAAAACTCGTCCATGTTGCTGCTGACAATGCACAGGAACTTCAGCCGCTCCAGCAGGGGGTTGGAATCGTCCGCCGCCTGTTCCAGCACGCGCCGGTTGAAGGCGAGCTGGGACAGTTCGCGGTTGATGAAATATTCCGGTGCATTGAACTTGGAGGTCATGTTGGATCGCTGAGGATAGTGTTAAGTAAAAGCAATTTTTAATGCTTAGTGTTGAATGTTTAATTATCCCAGATTATCCATTAGGGCCAAAACACCGCTGTAGGAGCGGCGCCCTCGCCGCGATTCGCGCCGGGGGCGGCGCTCCTACATACGCGTGCATTCCAATGGATAATCCGGGATTATCGGATCAGGCGCGAAGCGCATGCCGCAATTCAACACTAAACATTCAAAACTAAAAACTGCCGTAACTTAGTGGCTTGGCGGTATGTAACCCTGGGCCTTGTCGGCGCCGGCGCCAAAGAAATGGCTCTCGGTTTGCTCGGACAGGTATTTGCGCGCCTTGGGGTCGGCCAGGTTAAGCCGGTTCTCGTTCACCAGCATGGTCTGCTGCTTGACCCATGCCGCCCAGGCTTCCTTGGAAACGTTTTCGTACAGGCGCTTGCCCAGTTCGCCGGGATAGGGGGGAAAGTCCAAGCCCTCTGCTTCGCGACCGAGCTTGACGCATTTAACCATTCTAGCCATGTCATGTACTCCTTGTTTTTTCAACCCTTGATAATAACCAAAAAACACCACGCAAACTACCGTAACCCTTAACTTCTGGCTGGATATGCGATAATTCAACCCGGATTATCCATTAGGGCCAAAACACCGCTGTAGGAGCGGCGCCCTCGCCGCGATTCGCGCCGGGGGCGGCGCTCCTACATGCGCGTGCATTCCAATGGATAATCCGGGTTCAACCTAACGGGAATGGCAAATTGCCATGCCCGTTTCCCTTATTATTATTGCCCTCTCCCTGCACCCGCAGGGAGTGTCCCCGCCGAGAGCGGCAGCAAAGCTGCTCGCTCTGGCGAGACGGGAGAGGGGGACTAGGAATCGCCAGGCGATAACTTACGATATGCAATGGTTCTTTCGATACTTCGCGCGCCTGCCGCTGGCATGGTTGCATGCACTCGGCATCGCAACTGGCTGGCTGGTCTACTGGACATCCGGCGGTTACGCCGCGCGCATGCGCGAAAACATCTCCAAGAGCGGCCTGTGCGCTTCACCGGCGGCGTGCCGCCAACTGCTGCGCCAGGCGGTCGGCGAGGCGGGCAAGAGCGTGCTGGAACTGCCCGCCATCTGGTTGCGCCCCTATGAAAAAGTGCTGCAACTGGTGCGCAAGGTGGAGGGCTGGGACAAGGCGGAAGAGCTGGCGCGCGATGGCCGCGGCATCCTTTTCCTCACGCCGCATCTGGGCTGCTTCGAGATTGTCGGCCTGTTCATCGCCAGCCATATGCCGATCACCATCCTTTATCGTCCACCCAAGCTGCGCTGGACCGAACCCCCCATGCTGGCGGGGCGCGGGCGCGGCCAGGTGAGCATGGCGCCGACCGACCTCAAGGGCGTCAAGGCGCTGCTCAAGGCGCTGAAAAAAGGCCAGTCCGCCGGCATCCTGCCCGATCAGGTGCCCGGCAAGGGCGATGGCGTGTGGGCGGATTTCTTCGGCCGCCCGGCCTACACCATGACCCTGGTGCAACGCCTGCAACACTCCACCGGCGCGGCCCTCGTGCTGGTATTCGCGGAACGCCTGCCCGGCGGCCAGGGCTACGACCTGTGGTTCGAAGCGCTGCCGGAAGCGTTGCCGCAGGACGCGACAGAGGCCGCGCGCGCGCTCAATGCAGCGGTCGAAGACCTGGCGCGCCGCAACCCGGCGCAATACCTGTGGAGCTACAATCGTTACAAGACGCCGAAAGGGGCGCAGTGATCCGCATCGGTATCTTCATCTTCTGGCTGCTGCATTTCCTTCCTCTCCCGCTGTTGGCACCGATAGGCAAAGGGTTGGGCATGCTGCTCTACCGGCTGGGACGCGAGCGGCGGCGGGTGGCGCGCATCAACCTGCGCCTGTGCTTTCCGGAATTGAGCGAGCAGCAACGCGAAAAACGGGTGCGCGCGCACTTCCGCGCTTTCGGACAGAGCCTGCTCGATCGCGGCATCCTGTGGTGGTCATCGGAGCGCCGCCTGCGTCGCCTGGTTCAAATAGAAGGGCTGGAACACTGGCAGGCCGTGCAGGACAAACCGGTGATCTGGCTGGCCCCGCATTTCGTCGGCCTCGACATGGGCGGCGTGCGCCTGACCGCCGATCACCCCCTGGTTTCCATGTACAGCCGGCAAAAAAGCCCGGCGATCGACCAGCTGTTACTGTATGCCAGAACCCGCTTCAACCCCTGCGTCATGGTGTCGCGCCAGGAAGGGCTGAAGCCGGTCATCAAGGCGATGAAACAAGGCCTGCCTTTCTACTATCTGCCGGATATGGATTTTGGCGCGCGCGATGCCGAATTCGTGCCATTTTTCGGCGTCCCCGCCGCCACCGTCACCGCCCTGCCGCGCCTCGCCAAACTTACCGGCGCGGCGGTGGTGCCGGTGGTGACGCGCCAGCTACCCGGCGGCAGGGGCTACGTGGCGCGTTTCTACCCGGCTTGGGACAACTTCCCCAGCGGCGACAGCCATGCCGATACCCTGCGCATGAACCAGTTCATCGAGGAGCGGGTAAAGGAGATGCCGGAACAGTATTTCTGGCTGCACAAGCGCTTCAAGACCCGGCCGCCGGGGGAGGGAAAATTCTACGGTGGCTGAAAAGGGCTCCAAATTATGAGCAAACAACCAAAACGCTTCATGAAAATAATAACGCCGCATTAATGCGGCGTTATTTGTCGGCTTATGGGATGCCGACGTAGGTCAGTCATCGAATACTGACTTGGGTAGCAACTACAGATAATTAATCGTTGAAGTGTCGATAGGCGTCTCCCATTAACGGTTAACCCGTCCGAACCTGTGATCTCGAGAACCATGGATATTTTATACACTTAATTTCTGGTAAATTCAACGGCGCGCTTAAAAAAATGAGCCAGCCATCTTCGACTCTCAAGTTTAACCGCGTGGGCACGGCTTGCAGCCTTTGCCCACCCTACCCCCGGATTAACGCAATCAATTCATCCGTGGACGGCAGCGCGGCGGCGTCGCCTTCGCTCAGAATGCTTTCGGCCAGGGCGCGTTTGTCGTGGTGCATGCCGACGATCTGTTCTTCCAGCGTGCCTTTTCTGACCAGGCGGTAGACCGTGACCGGGCGTTGTTGCCCCATGCGGTGGGCGCGGCCCATGGCCTGGTCCTCGGCGGCGGGGTTCCACCAGGGGTCGGTGATGACGACATAGTCGGCGGCGGTGAGGTTGAGGCCGAAGCCGCCCGCCTTGAGGCTGATGAGGAATAAATCGCCCTCGCCGCCCTGAAAGGCCGCGACGCGGCGGGTGCGTTCGGCAGCGGGGGTGGCGCCGTCGAGGTATTGATAGGCGATGCCCGCCGCGTCGAGCGGCTGGCGCAGCAGGCCGAGAAAATCGACGAACTGGCTGAACACCAGCACCTTGTGGCCGTTGGCGACCAGCTCGGTTGCCAGTTCGGCGAAGGCCAGCACTTTTGCGCCGGGTGTCGGAAAGTCCTTCGTGGTCAGCCGTGGGTCGCAGGCGGCGCGGCGCAGGCGGGTGAGCTGGGCGAGGATATTCATGCGCGCCTGGCCGGAGGGTGCGGCAGTCATGGCTTGCTCGGCTTCGAGAATGGCTTGGCGGCGCAGGGCTTCGTAGTGCGCGGCTTCGGCGTGGTCCGGTTCGACTTCGATGATGAGTTCGGTGCGCGGCGGCAGTTCCTGCAATACCTGGGTTTTGGTGCGGCGCAGCAGAAAGGGGCCGATGAGACGACGCAGCAAGTGTTGGGCGCTTCTGTCCTTGTCACGCTCGATGCGGTTGGCGAAGCGTTCGTTGAATTTCGGCAGCGTGCCGAGCAGGCCGGGGTTGACGAAGCGCATGATGCTCCACAAATCCGCCAGGCGGTTCTCCACTGGCGTGCCGGAGAGGGCGAGACGGAAATCCGCCTGCAAATTGAATACCGCCTGGCTGCGTTTGGCGGCGGCGTTCTTGAATGCCTGGGCTTCGTCGGCGATGACGGTGTGCCAGGCTTTGGCGGCAAACGCTTCGCCGGCCTGCTGCAACAGCGTGTAGGAGACGACCACCACATCGAAGGCAGTCGCATTGCCCAGAACGGTTTCACGCTCGCCTTCACCATAGATGTGCAGTTTGAGGCTGGGGGCGAAGCGCAGCGCCTCGGCCAGCCAGTTGCCGCACACCGAGGTGGGGGCGATGACCAGCGCCGGGCCACCTTCGGCGCGCGCCAGCAACAGGGCCAGCGCCTGCAGGGTTTTGCCCAGCCCCATGTCGTCGGCCAGACAGGCGCCGAAGCCGGCCTGCGCCAAGCGGCTGGCCCAGACGTAACCGTCTTCCTGGTAGGGGCGCAGCTCGGCTTGCAGGGCGTGGGGCAGCGCGGCGGTGTGTTCCTGCGCCTGTTGCAGTCGGGCGATGGCCTGGCGGAAAGCCGTGTCGGACGTCAGTTGCGCGCCTTGCAGCGCCTCGTCCACCCAGGCGGCGGCCAGGTGGGGCAGGCGCGCGCCGTGCTTGTCGCTTTCCATCACGGCGGCGAGGTCGGCCAGCCGTTCCTTCAGCGCTTTGGTGAGGGCGACATAGGCGCCGTTCCCCAGCGGGATGAAGCGGCTCCGGCTGCGCGCGGCGTCCAGCAGGGCGGCGAAATCGAGCACCAGGCCTTCGTCCAGTTGCGCCTGCCCGCTGATGCGGAACCAGTCGCGCTCGGATTTGACGCTCACCGCCAGTTGCCCGGTGTCCACCGTCATCACGCGCACCGGCTTGCCCTTGGGCCAGTCCAGTCCGTATATGGCGGGGAGCGTGGGGAGGATTTCGACCATGGCCAGCGCATCTTCCGGCTCGGACACGTCCCATTCGGCAGCGCCATCGTCCAGCTCGAAATCGTCCAGGAAAGGTAGGGCGTCGAGCACGGCATCGAGATGGGATTGTTCCAGCACCAGATCGCGCGCGGCGCCGACGGTTTCCCCGTTGATGGCGGCCATCAGGCGTTTGCGGCCCATGCCGGGGCTGAGGCGCGGGCCGTTCTCGCCCAGCGGCGTGGCCACGATACGCAGGAACAGGCCGTCGCCGGCGGGCGAAAGCTCGGCGCGCAGGCGCGATTCCGCCGCGATCTCGCGCGCCGCCTGAACGTGGTCGGCATGCACCTGGAAGTGGCTGGACAGGGCGTGCAGGGTTTGTTTCAGCGCCTCCTCGGCGCTGGCCGGAATCTCGACCTTGCCTGCCAGCAGTTGCGCCGCGCGGCGCTGGGCGGCGCTCATGCGAATGACGCTGACCCGTTGCGCGCTGTCTTCGCGCAGGGTAATCAGGCGCAGGGCTTCGGCTTCGCGCTTTTCCTCGCTGCTCCAGTAATAGGCTTCGTCGTTATTTTCGATGTCGCGCAGCGGGGGCGTGACCTTGAGCGTGACGCTCTTGCCTTTCTTGATCACTTCGATTTCCGGCGAGCCTTCGGCCAGATCGACAAACTGCTCCGGGCGCTGCGCCAGCACCACCGCCGGGTGGCCGATCAGGGCCTGGATGGCGGCGGCCTTGTCCAGTGTGCGCTGTCTTGCGCTGCGGCCATCCTGACGGATGGCGCGGGCAACCTTGGCATCCCAGGGCGGCAGGTTGGCATTGGCGGCGACCTTGCCCAGGCTGATGGCCTTGGCCTTGTTCCAGCCGCGCGGGCCGCGTTTCTGCTCAAGGCTTTCGATGTCCTTCACCTCGCCCTGCTTGCCCATGTGGACCACCCACACCAGGCGCGTGCTTTCCGTGCCGCCATCGGTCGTGGCCTTTTCCGAGGAGAGGGCTTGCAGTGCGGCCAGCACGTCGCGCCAGCGGTCTTCCTGACCGGCGATGAAGAATCCGGCGGGCGGTGGGCGATTTTCGAGGATGGCCTGGGCGCCATCCAGCTGGCCGATCAGCCAGTCGAAGCCGCAAGCAGTGAGATGGCGGCGCAGGATATTGATGACTTCCTGTATCAGCGCCAGGTCTTTTCCCTTGATTTTGAGCGTCTCGCTGCCCAGCCAGGCGGCGAGCAGGATGCGCCACAGGCTCTCCAGCCCGTTCAGGCCGCTCGCTTTGTAAGGGATGAAGGCGCTGTTGTTGAGCGCCGTTTCGCCCAGTCGCGAGCCGATGGCATGCACCCACAGGCCCCACCATTGGTTGATGTCGGGTGTGCGTTTGCCGGATTCGCTCAGGCAGAACTTGCGCGCCAGTTCGAGATGTTTGGGCGTCTGCTGGGCCAGCAGGCAAAGCGGGTATATCCAGGCCAGGCTCTCGGGAAAAATCCGCTTGCGCGCGCCGGTTTCGCTTTGGCGCAGCTTGATCGCGGCCTCAAAAGCCGTCTGGGCCTCGCTCCAGCGCCCTTCCTGCGCCAGCGCAAAGGCGCGCAAGGCGTCACTTGCGCCGCCCTGCAACCCTTCCAGCAAGGCGAGGCCCTGCTTCCGCTGGCCGCGATTGAGCAGCATTTCCGCCAGGCCAAGGTAAATGTAACGCGGGACATCGGCGTTCTTGCGCGTGGCCTGGGCCAGCGCCCATTCGGCGATGGGCAGCAAGCTGGCGTTCCAATCCAGCGACACGCCGGCAATCGCTTCAAGAGCGAGGCTCCAGCGCCACTCAGGGACAATGCGGACAAAGGTTTCCGGGTCGAAATCCTCCAGCACGGCTTCCTTGAGGATGCCGTACCAGTCCATGCTGTACTCGATTTGCGCTTTCATCTTGTTCAGCGCCTCGACGGGTGCGCCGCCGAGCAGGTTGAGGCGGACGATGGCGACGGTTGCGTCGCGGTCATACACTCGCCAGTAGGAAGAGGACGCGTAGCCCAGGTGGACGCCGGCGAGTTCATACAGTGCGCGTTCCAGGACTTGCCAGTTATCCCTGGCGAGTATCTTCCGGTACCACTCGCCGCGCAACGGCGCGGCCAGCCGGTAATAGCCCTGGCGAACCGGGTGCTCCAGCAGCAAACCCCGCTCGCGCAGGATCTTTTGCAGCTCCTTGATATTCTCCGCGGTGAAGGCGCGTCCATCCCCCCGATGGTAGCCCAGCAGGCGCAGGGCATTGAGCAGCGTGGTGCGTGGATGGAACGACCACAAAAGCGCCATGGCGCGGACGATTTTAAGGAGGTCCTCTGTTAAAGGGCCGTCAGGGGAAGGGGGCGCGTCGGCGAACAGGTCGGTCGTCATGGTGGTGTAGGGGGGCGCAAGTGCTGGGGTAGGGTGGACAAAGCGTAGCGTACCTGCCGTTTAATTGTAATGTAAATGCGCCAGTCGAGCTATCGTCCACACGGCTATCTGGGAGAAAAAATTCCACCCCAGCCGCTTGTCGCTATTCGCAGCTGTCCCGCCCCGAGCTTCGTCAGCGTGAATTTGCCACCGTTTCGCAGGGTGTAGCGCAAAACCCATCCGGCCGCCGGCCCCAGGCGAATCTGCTCCCCGGTAAACCGGGTTTCGAGGTCCGTGCCTGTTTTGCATATGACACCGGCGCTCTCTGCCCAAAGGCCCTCTCTGGTTTTGATGAATTCCAGAAAGAGAGAGCCGTTTTTTTCAAGAATTGACACCACCAGGGGTTTCCCGTCATCCATCGTGGCCTCTTCCCATTTCAGGGGAAAAGCCTGATCGCCGAGCATAACCCTCAATTCGCCGATCGT
>JAUYFW010000223.1 GCA_030690835.1 Sulfurimicrobium sp.
GCGTCGCCGCCACGCCGGGGGTGGCGCAGGCCTCGCCATGGATCACCTACGGGGTGCAGCGCGAGGTTCGCGGCAAGGAGCAGCAGTACACCATTATCGGTTACGACGTCTTCGGCGGCCTGGGCGGACCCGGGCGTATCGTCGCCGGCCGCGGCATCGAACGCGCCCATTACGAAATGGTAGCGGACAAGAAACTTGGCGTCGCCCTCGGGGAGCGCGTGCATCTCGGCTGGCACGACTATACCGTGGTCGGCCTCACCAAGGGCGCGGTGGATTCCGGCGGTAACCCGCTGGTTTATCTCGCGCTCGCCGATGCGCAGGAGGTTCTCTATCAGCAGGACAACCGGGCGCTGGAGACCGCGCGCGCGGCGAGCCTGAAGCGCCTTGAGGCGGCCGGCAATACGCCAGAGCAGGCGCAGCGGCTGCTGCCGCTGGTTTCCGCGAACAGCGCTACCATCAACGCGGTGCTGGTGCGCCTGCGCCCCGGCACCGATCCGGCGCGGGTGGCGCTGCATATCCAGGACTGGCTCTACTTCATCGTTTACTCCACGGCCCAGCAGATCGAGCTCGTGGTCGCGGGGAAGCTGAAGAAAATGACCGCCATCCTCGGACTGTTCCGCATCCTGCTGATCGCGGTCTCGATCATCATCATCGCACTGCTGATCTACGTGCTCACGATGGAGAAGATCAAGGCCATCGCCACGCTCAAGCTGATGGGCGCCACCAACTGGGTGATCGTGCGCCTGATCCTGGAGCAGTCGCTGGTGATCACCATCGCCGCCTTCATTTTCGCCTACGTGCTGGTCGAACTCACCTACGAGCGCTTCCCGCGTACCCTGGTGCTGCTACCGTCCGAAACGCTCATCACTTTCGCAGTGATCTTCGTTGGCGGTCTGCTGGCGAGCCTGCTCGGCATCGTGCAGGCGCTGCGCACGCCGCCATCGCTCGCGCTGGGAGGCTGACATGACGGTACTCAGTGTACAGGGGGTCAGCAAGGTGTTCGGCAGCGGCGAGTTGGCGGTGACCGCGCTCGATAATGTCAATCTCGATGTCCAGGCCGGTGAGCTGGTGGCGCTGATCGGCCCGAGCGGATCGGGCAAGACCACGCTGCTGTTGTGCATCAGCCTGATTCTCGACCCCAGCGCCGGCGTGATGAGCATGAATGGCAAGGACATCTACCGCGATGGCCGGACCAGCATCGACGTGCGCCGCTTCCGGCGCGAGAATGTCGG
>JAUYFW010000228.1 GCA_030690835.1 Sulfurimicrobium sp.
GGCACAGAACCGCCTCGATTGTATCATGGAAATTACTCCTCCTTCCGACTGGCAGAACCAGATTCCGAGGACAGTGGTACAGCCGGGATATAAAAAGCCGGAGAAGGTGTAGAAGTAAAGGATTCCCGCCATACCGCTAGGCGGGCCTTCGGCAGGGTTCGAGTGAAAAGCATTTAAATATCTTTATAGAACTCTTTTAGGATAAAATTCAAACAAGAATCTTCGTCACAAGGCGAGGATTTTTCTCCCCGAACGGGGCAATAAAAATATAGGATACGGATATGAAATCAGGCAGCAATTTGGAAAAAGTCTTGACGGCAGGTCATTTTGCATTTACCGGTGAACTCGGTCCCCCCCGCGGAACGGATGCGGATGAAGTCAGGAAAAAGGCTTCGTATCTGAAAGGCATGGTGGACGCGGTCAATATCACGGACAACCAGACGGCCGTGGTTCGCATGGCGAGCTGGGCCGCTTCCATTATAATTCTTCAGGAAGGTCTTGAGCCCAATTTCCAGATGGTATGCCGTGACCGCAACCGTCTTGCCATGCAGAGTGATATCCTCGGCGCATATGCGCACGGAATCCGCAACATGCTCTGTCTCTCCGGCGACCACCAGAAATTCGGCGACCACCCGCAGGCAAAAGGCGTTTTCGACATAGATTCAATGCAGCTTATCGGCATGGTAAAAAAGATGCGCGATGAAGGAAAATTTCTGGGAGGAACCGAAATCGGGCATCCGCCTAAAATTTTTATAGGCGCGGCGGCAAACCCGTTTGCGGATCCTTTTGAATGGAGAGTTCACCGCCTTGCAAAGAAGATAAAGGCCGGTGTCGATTTCATCCAGACCCAGTGCATATACAACATGGAAAAATTCAGGATCTGGGTGAAGCAGTCAAACGAGATGGGGCTCACAGAAAAAGTATATCTTCTTGCCGGAGTCACTCCCATGAAAAGCGTTGGTATGGCAAAATACATGAAGAACAACGTGCCGGGCATGGATGTTCCTGACGAGCTTATCAAGCGCCTCCAGGGAGTCGACAAGAAACTGCAGGCCGATGAGGGCATTAAAATTGCCTGCGAGCAGATCGAAGAATTCAAACAGATGAAGGGAGTTGCAGGCGTCCATCTCATGGCAATAGAATGGGAACACAAGGTTCCGGAGATTGCCGAGCGCGCAAAGATGCTGCCGAGACCGGTAGTATAAACAGAGATTCCGCCATACTGATTGGCGGACCTTCGGCAGGGGCCGGGGACCAGGAAACAGAGGTCAGTGGCC
>JAUYFW010000230.1 GCA_030690835.1 Sulfurimicrobium sp.
CATGAAGACATATTATGGGCATCGGGGTAGGATAAAAACAATTTTCCAAGACCTGACTAACGGTCATGGCGAATTGCCGCCCAGAATCATGAACCAAAAGTAGGCGCTTCTAGGCGACAAGTGAAAAGTGAAACCGCTTGGGCTACGCCCTTGCTGTGAAGCGTGAAATGTAAAAACATCCACTGAGCCTGCTTTTACATTTCACGCTTCACAAACAAAGCGTAGCGAGTGAATTCACGCTTCACAAAACTGTTTCACGTTAAAGAAGGGAGAATCGTTTCGATGAAAGAAACCCTGAAACCCGGCATCCACTACCAGCATCAATTCGAGGTGACCGCACGTGTTGAACTGATCGAGGTGGACGGTCGCCGTCTGCTCTTTACCGTGGAAGCCCACGATGGCGTGGAGGTGATTTCCAGGGGGCGCCACGAGCGCTTTGTCATCAACAAGGAAAAGTTTGATGCCAAAGTGGGCGAAAAAAGAAAATCGTTTAACCCGGAGCCAAACGCAACCCTCACAATTATTCAGCACTGGCAAACAAGATGAAAAACAGCATAGACGCCCATGTCGAGTTCTCTTTCAAGGGCGAGACCTATTCCCTATTTGCGACGATCGAACTGGACGATTTCCTGGAGTTTGACGCTTCGCTGCCATCGCTGCATGCGATCCTGGCCAGGAAGAATGGCATCGACACCTACTCCTATCTCTATGAAGTCATGCAGCAGGAAGAAATTCGCTTTGATAATGCTCACGGATTAGCCGCGGACTTTTTGACGGGCGGGGAGTTTGACCTGGAGGCTTTTGTCGCCAGGCAGCAAGAATTGAAAACGTTCGGTCTGTTACAGGCTATCGCCACACACGAATTGGGCATTAACGATCTCGAGCAACATCGTGAACTCAAGAATGCGCTTTTCCAGGCCTACAAGCTTGGCCGGACCCCCTAAAACATCACACCCTGGCAGGACACCCAATGCACACAGAAAACTTCATCGCCGGCAAGGACGCCTCTCTCGAATCCTCGATCGACACCATGCAGGCGCGGCTTGCGGCCATCGGCTTCCACGTCGAGGAACGCTCCTGGCTCAATCCGGTGGACGGCATCTGGTCGGTGCACGTGCGCGACCGCGACTGTCCGCTGCTCTTCACCAACGGCAAGGGCGCTTCCAGGCTGGCGGCGCTGGCCAGCGCGCTGGGCGAGTTCTTCGAACGCCTGTCCTGCAATTATTTCTGGACGCACTACTATCTCGGCGCACAACCCGCCCAGCGCGGCTTCGCACACTACCCGCGCGAGCGCTGGTTCCAGCCGGACGAAAGCGGCGCGTGGCCGGAAGAGCTGCTGACCCCCGAGCTGCGCCGCTTCTACAATCCCGAAAACAGCATAGACGCCAATACCTTGGTCGATCTCAACTCCGGCAACGCCGAACGCGGTATCTGCGCCCTGCCCTACGTGCGCCAGCGCGACCAGGCCAGCATCTGGTTTCCGGTCAACATCATCGGCAACCTCTACGTCAGCAACGGCATGTCGGCTGGCAATACCCTGCAGGAGGCACGCACCCAGGCGCTGTCCGAGATTTTCGAGCGCCACATCAAGTTCCGCATCATCAGCGAAGGCCTCTGCCTGCCGGACGTACCGGAAGAAGTCATCGCCCGCTATCCGCGCATTGCAGCCGGCATCAGCGCCCTGCGCGCGGCAGGCTTTGGCATCCTGGTCAAGGACGCCTCGCTCGGCGGGGAATATCCAGTGATGAACGTGACGCTGCTGCACCCGGAAGACCAGGGCTGCTTCTCCAGCTTCGGCGCCCACCCGCGCTTCGAGATCGCGCTCGAACGCGCCCTCACCGAGCTGCTGCAGGGCCGTGCGCTGGATGCGCTGGGCGGCTTCCCCGAGCCGGGCTTCGACCTGGACGAAATCGCCAGCTCGCCCAACATCGAAATCCACTTCGTCGATTCGAGCGGCATCGTCAGCTGGAACTTCCTCGGGCAAACACCGGATTTCGAATTCCGCGACTGGAACTTCAGCACCACCACCGCCGAGGACTACGTCTGGCTGGTCGACCGCATCCACGCCATGGGCCATGAAATTTACACCGCCGACTTCACCCACCTCGGCGTCTACGCCTGCCGCATCATCGTGCCGGGCATGTCGGAAATCTACCCGGTCGACGATCTGGAATGGGAGAACAACAGCGTCGGCAACGAGTTGCGCGAAGCCATCCTGCACCTCCCGGACCTCGACGACGACGAATGCGCCGACCTGATGGAGACACTAAACGAACTCGGCCTGGCCGACCAGCGCCCGGTCGCCGCCCTGATCGGCCTCGCGCCCGACGCCGGCTCCTTCTGGAGCGACCTGCGCGTGGGCGAGCTGAAAACCCTGCTGGCGCTGGCCATCGGTGATGAAGACGCGATCCGCGAAGGCTGTGACTGGATTCGCCATTTCGAACAGCTCGACGCCGGGCGCAGGCGCGTTTACCGCTGCATCGAAAATTTGCTCAACCTGGGCGATGCCGCGCCTTACCGCGCCGCGCTGCTGCAGCTTTATGGAGCGGACACCTTGCGGCAGGCGGAAGCGTTGCTCAGTGGCGAGTTGAGATTTTTCGGTGTGGAGGCACCGGGGCTGGCGCTGAACGGGTGCGACATGCATCAGCGGCTGTTGGCGGCTTATGGAAAGCTGACTCACAGCCCGCAGGCGGGCTAAGTCGAAAATCCGTTTAAGTAGGAATCAGTCAGGCAGCCAGAGCCACTTCAAAAAAGTGCTTTTGGACGCAGGTTGTGGAATTTGAAGACCGCCAGCTTTCATATCTTCAAGGTGAAACTGGATTGCTTCTTCAATAAGGGTAAGTGCTTCTGCTTCAGTCTCGCCAACAGCGATACAGCCGGGCAAATCCGGGACGAAAGCGCCGTAACTAGAAGAACCTTTTTCAATAACGACCATGTAGCGCATGGAATCACTCCTTCAATCCAGCCTGTTTGAGTGCACTATTTAACCTAAAAACCGTAGTTACCCAATTCCGTTCGCATAATTTCCGATCATCCTCTGCGTTGTAGGTGGCGCCACCCCGGCGAGGACATGCTTGAGATGATCGCAGACGAGGCTCCAGACCGTGGACGAATTCAACTGCTCCG
>JAUYFW010000233.1 GCA_030690835.1 Sulfurimicrobium sp.
GGCATCGAAGGCAGGGGAGCCCGTATTCACGCGGCAGACCAGACAGGGATGAGCGGTCAACTGAGGTTTCAAGGTTTATGTAAGGTTTTGATTGCCGCACCGACTAATTGAGCAGGCCCCAAGCCCACGACAAATGACAGGAACCGGAATGATCAGCTGCCACGAAGCAACCCGCCTCGCCTCGCTCCAACTGGAACGCCCGCTCAGCCGTTGGGAGCGCCTCCAGTTTCGCCTGCACCTGGCGTTTTGTATCGGTTGCCGACGGGCTGAAAAGCAGTTCGTGTTCATGCGTCAGGTGACGGGCGCCTGGATGAGTCAAAAAGACTGATCCGACCACCTCAATCTCAACGGAGAAAATCATGAAAAAACAAAATTTCGTATCGCTGGCTGTCGGTTCTGCCTTTGCCGCTGTTGCCCTCAGCCCGGTTGCCCACGCGGCCGACAATCCGTTTGGTGCCACCAAGCTGGAAGCCGGCTACCAGCTGGCCCAGGCCGACACCAAGATGAAGGACGGCAGTTGCGGCGGCGACAAGAAGATGGATGCCAAATGCGGTGCCGACAAGAAGGCCGCCGAGGCGAAGTGTGGTGCCGACAAGAAAAAGGACGCCAAGTGCGGCGCTGACAAGAAGGCAGCCGAAGCCAAGTGTGGCGCCGACAAGAAGAAGGATGCAAGCTGCGGTGCCAAGAAGTAAGTCGGCCCTGAAACCCGGCGGCGCGGGGCTGTCCCTGCCCGCCATTTCTCCCCGCCCGCTTTTTCTCCCCGACTGGAGCCTTTTCCATGCCAGCACGCCACGCCCACGGCGCCGGCCTCGGCTTTCGCCGCGAACTGATCGCCCCGCTCAAGGCCGGCGTTCCGGAGGCCATCCGCTTCTTCGAGATCGCCCCGGAAAACTGGGCCGGCATGGGCGGGCTTTCGGCCAAAGACTTGCGCCATTTCACCGAGCGTTACCCCTTCGTCTGCCACGGCCTGTCGCTCTCGCTCGGCGGCCCCGGGCCTTTGGACGAAGCACTGCTCCGCCGCATCAAGAACTTCATGACCGAGCACGGCATTAGCCTCTACACCGAACACCTGTCGTGGTGCGCCGACGACCGCCAGCTCTACGACCTGCTGCCGATCCCGCTCACCGAACAGGCCGTCAAATGGACGGTCGAACGCATCCGACGGGCGCAGGACATCCTCGGCCAGCGCATCGGTATCGAAAACGCCTCGTACTACGTCGCCCCGCCGGGCGCCGAGATGAGCGAGGCGGAATTCATCTCGGCCATCGTCCGCGAAGCCGACTGCCTGCTCCATCTCGACGTCAACAACATCTACGTCAACAGCCGGAATTTCGGCTTCGACCCGCTCGCCTTCATGCACGCCCTGCCGCTCGAACGCAGCTGCTACGTCCATGTCGCCGGCCATTATGTCGAGCCGGACGGGCTGCTCATCGACACCCACGGCGCCGAAGTGATCGACCCGGTGTGGGCGCTGCTCGCAGCCGCCTACGCCCGCATCGGTGGCGAGGTGCCGACCTGCCTCGAACGCGATTTCAATTTTCCCGATTTTTTCCGGTTGACCGTGGAAGTCGAGCAAATTGCCCGTCTGCAGGCCGCAGCATCCCGAAAGGCCGCCTGATGAACGCCGCGCCTGCACCCGATTTCCAGGATTTCCAGCGCGCCTTCGCCGCCCACCTGCGCGACCCGCAACACGCCCCCCGCCCGCCCGGCGTGCCGGCCCGACGCATGGCGGTGTACAAGGAACTGCTCTTCAACAACATCTGCGGCTTTGTCGACCGCTGCTTCCCGGTCAGCCGGGCGATTCTGGGCGAAAAACGCTGGCGGCGACTATGCCGAAGCTTCTACCGCGACTGGCCGCTGCACACGCCATGGTTCCGCGAGATTCCGCGCGAATTCGTCCGCTATCTGGCCGAGGCTGACATCCGCCAGCCACTCCCCGTCTGGCTGGCCGAACTGGCGCATTACGAATGGGCCGAACTGGCGGTCGATGTCATCGATACGCCGAGACCCGCACACGACCCGGCCGGCGACCTGCTGCGCAACCCGGTCGCCCTCAACCCGGCCCTCCTCAACCTCGCCTACACCTGGCCCGTGCACCGCATCAGCCCGGACTACCGGCCGCGCAAACCGCAGCCGACTTACCTTGCCGTCTACCGCGATGCCAGCGACGACGTGCAATTCAGCCAGATCAACGCCGTCACCAGCCGCCTGCTGGCCCTGCTCGCCGCCGCGCCGACCACCGGCGAAACCGCCATCCGCCAGATTGCCACCGAACTGCAACACCCCGCCCCCGAACAACTGCTTGCCCACGGCGCAGCGCTGCTCGACGACCTGCGCCGGCAGGGCATTGTGCTGGGTAGTTGGATCTGAGCGATTTCGTTGTCCTGAGCGGGTTTAATCCGACAACAATCGGCCACGAGAGACGCTGACCACTGTTTTCGCAAGCGGACAATCGACTGTACTACGTGTATGCTTTCGGCGTTATTCGGCTCCTGCACCGGTGAAAATTCGAGCCTAGCCCTTTTGATTCGCCTTTGATTCCATGGAGTCCGCATGACAAAGAAGAAGAGCTTCTATGCGTCTGACCAGTTTGCCAAGGTGCTGGCCGAAGGCGTTTCGCAGGCGAAACAACGAATGGAAAGCGATCCCTCCGAGTCGCATCGAAGAGAATTCGTTAGAGCGACTTGCTCAGCAATCGAGGCGCAGTCCTGGCAACTGAAGATGTACGTTATGGAGAAGGTTCTAACCAAGAAGACAGCGTCGGTTCATGACATATCTGCGCTGAAGGAAGAGTCATACGCCATCAACGACAAAGGCGAGATCTACGTTCAGCCGAGAGGCTATTCGCTTAAGGTCGGCCTTCGGTTGGTCTACTCAATTCTCATGAGACACGGTGTTCCGGTCCGCATAGACTTCGGTTCGGCGGACAGGAAGAACATCGACGACACCGTGAAGATAAGAAATCGTGTAATGCATCCCAAGTGCATGGGAGACATTTCCGTCTCGGAATCCGATGCAGAGTGCTGCTACAACGCATTCCTGTTTGTGCATAACATGCTGCTCACGACAATTCTTGGCTCTGCGCTTGCCAGTTTGAACCAAATACCCACGGGTGGTGGCAAGAGCGAGTTCTTCAGCTCGGCAAAATAACGTGGACTGGCCTCTACATGGCGTTCGAGAGGGACGCGCCAAAAGCGGCGCGCCCCTCAACTTTACGTTAGGCCATACGAGGTAACTGATGGAAATATTGGCTTGGGCTTTTCTGGGGGGTATCGTCGGCTCCGTGCTTATGGACGTTACCGAAACTTATGCTACCAAGGTCGGCATTACCAGTGGCGTAAATATCGCTCTGGTTGGCCGTTGGTTCTTGGGTCTACTGGAAAAACAACGGGGTCAGTTCTAACATTCCAACATTTTCTGCTACACTCCGCCGATGGCCAGACCACTCAGACTTGAATTTGCAGGCGCGCTTTACCACGTCACTTCGCGCGGCGATCGTCGGGAAGATATATTTCTGTGCGACGATGACCGCAGGGAATGGCTAGAGGTGTTGGGCACAGTTTGTTCCCGGTTTAACTGGGTGGTTCATGCCTATTGCCAGATGACCAACCACTATCACCTGCTGCTGGAAACGGTGGACAGCAATCTATCCGGAGGGATGCGGCAATTAAATGGGTTGTATACCCAACGCTTCAACCGGCGCCATGGCCTGGTGGGACATCTGTTTCAGGGGCGCTACAAGGCCATTCTGGTGCAAAAGGAAACTTATCTTCTGGAGTTGACGCGCTATGTGGTGCTGAATCCGCTGCGCGCCAACATGGTGGAATCGCTTGAGGATTGGCGCTGGAGTAGTTACCCTTTCGTCACAGAACAGGAAGCGCCCCCTCCTTGGCTGGATACGGAATGGCTGCTCGGTCAATTCGGTTCGCAGCGCAGCGAGGCGCTTAAGAGTTACCGCCAATTCGTGATGGTGGGCAAGGATTTGCCTAGCCCCCTGGAAAAAACCCGTCACCAGCTGTTGCTGGGGGATGAGGCTTTTGCAGAACGCCATCGGCAGACCAAAGATTCCGAGGCGCTGCGAGAGGTGTCCAAGGCCCATCGAAGATCGGTTGCCTTGACGCTGGAGGAGTACTGGATACGCCATGAGAACAAGGATGAGGCGATGGCTCAGGCATACCTGTCAGGCGCTTATACGATGGCAGAGATTGGGCGATATTTCGGGGTGCACTATATGACAGTGAGCCGAGCGGTGCGAAAATTCGAGAAAAACCAGCATGGAATGTTGGAATGTTAGAACTGACCCCTAGCATTTGCTAGCATTTTACTGACCCCTAGCATTTTCAATGCTCCATCAATCCGGGTGGGCGTTTTACGCTGGATGGGCATATTCAGCACAGCCGGATCGCTCACTTCCTCCTCTCCCAGTGCCTTCGCTTCATGACAGCCGGTTGACTTCCAACCCCGCAGCCTTACAATCCCCATAACTACCGCCTGCCCCGCGGTTCAGTCCAACAAGGTTTATCCGCCGCCAATTAAGTTGGGACTCTTGCAGGATTGGGTGGGGCGGCGGATAAACGCTATTCGTTAGGCATCGGTATGGACATGCTCCGCACAATGGCGGCACTCATCGAGCATCCATTACTGGCGCTTATGCCAGCCGTGCTGTTTACCGTTTTGTTCGCAATATCGAAAAGTCGCCTCGTCTTGACTGCGGTGCTTCTTTGGCTTGCATATTTTGCTTACGAGTACGGAATGAAACTTCGTATCCTCTGTTCCGGCGAATGTAACATCCGGATTGACTTGCTCGTGTTGTACCCAGTATTGATCTTAATTTCTTTGGCTGGTCTAGTCATGTTCACAGTTGCAGTTTGGAGGAAAGTCCATGCCTAACCGGCAGTCAACACGGACGCTGCGCGATAAAGCCGCGCAGCGCCGGTTACTTCTACGTTGGACACCCACACCCAGAATGCGCGACAATTAGCTTTTCCTGCCATCGGAGTCATAAGTCATGGAATTAACTGCGGTTCTTACCCCTGCCGAAGAAGGCGGATATGTTGCCCTCAATCCAGAAACCGGCACCACGACTCAAGGTGAAACGGTTGAAGAGGCCATTACCAACTTAACGGAAGCCACAGCGCTCTATTTGTCTGAGTTTCCTCTTCTTGCACCTGGACATCCGCTGGTTACGATGTTCAGCGTTCCCGCACATGCCTAAGTTACCGCATGTCTCTGGCGCCACAGCAGTTAGGGCGCTTGAACGATTGGGGTTTACGAAAATTCGTCAATCCGGTAGCCATGTCATCATGCGGCGTGGCTCCAAAGGCTGTGTCGTTCCAATGCACAGCGAAATCAAGATCGGCACTCTTGCGGGTGTTCTGCGCCAAGCCGATATATCGCCAGACGAATTCATCGATGCCATGTGAACTTGGTGCCCAATCCGGCAGTCAACACGGACGCTGCGCATAAATCCGTCGTCGCAGCACCTGCATCGGCGCACCACAACACACGCACAGAAACGGCGGACGCGGCTTCATCCAGGTCAGGTTCACGCTGGGAATCACCTTCATCATCACCCGTAACAAAAAGGTGACGATAGGCACACGCCAGGCTAAAATAAAAACATGAAACCATTTCGCTGGAACCACGATAAAAACGAGGCGCTTAAAATTGAGCGCGGCATTTCGTTTGAGGTTGTAGCCTTGGCTATCGAGGCGGATGGTTTGCTGGATGAATTGCGCCACCCGAACACGGGAAAATATCCAAACCAGTCTGTTCTTGTCGTGACATTTGATAACTATGTTTACTTGGTGCCTTACGTTGAAGAGCCAGATTACTACTTCTTGAAGACAGTAATTCCAAGCAGAAAGGCTACCAGAGACTACTTGCTGAGGAGCAACCCAAATGAAAAAACTTGATGCGTTTGAGGAAGATATTTTGGCCGCCTACGAAAAGGGCGAACTCAAGTCCACCTCTCCTTCAAAAGCAGAGTTGGCAAAATTTAAAGCTGCTGCTACAGCCACCTTTCTCAAAGAAAAACGGATCAACATCCGCCTTTCCACGCCAGACTTGATGGACATTCAAGCACGCGCACTTGAAGAAGGCATGCCATATCAAACATTGATAGCCAGTGTGCTTCACAAGTTTGTGGCAGGGCGTCTTGTAGAGCAATCGTCCAGTCTAACGATTCGTTCAAGCGGGTCGCGCCAAAAGCGGCGCGCCCCTTAACTTGATTTGAATCGACATGTTCCATCATGGCACTCTTGATGCCGTTCGCGGCAACTTCGCCGCACCCTCGGGACGGGGAAGTCCCTTTCATTCGTAGCGTCTCGTAACCACTAAACCCATGCGCATTCTCAGTCTCCTTGTTCTGTCGCTTGTTTTCACCTTGTCTGGCTGCACGACCATTCAGCGCACCGCCCACATGTACGGCAGCGAAGCGCCTCCTCTCCTTTCTTTTCAGTACAAGGACGGTGGTTCAAGCATTTACTACTCGTTCACCGTCGGTGACGCTTCGCAGCCAGATACCGCAATCTTCTTCTATGGTGGGACAGGCTGCCCCAGTTGGAAATCCGTGATGCCTGGTTACGTCAGCGGCCTCACGGTCAGTGCTCGTGTTTTCGTTCTCAACAAGCGTTTTGTGCCTGACCGTTCTACCGGCCTATTCGATTGCGTCCGAGAATTTCATCTCGCAAACAATCCAGACCAATGGGCAGCCGACTATTCAGAATTCATCATGGCGCAAATAAGTTCCATCGCGCCCAAGCCCAAAAATGTCGTCTTGGTTGGCGTCTCAGAAGGTGCGTTGCCCGCAACCAAGGTTGCCGGGCTGTCCTCCGAAATTACCCACCTTGCAATCATCGGCAGCGGTGGCTACTCAATGCGCAAATCGCTCGCTACGCTCGCGCAGAGGGGCGCCATATGGTTCGATGTCGATTCAGGCTGGAAGAAGATTGCCACTGATCCTCGCAGCATCGAGAAAGATTGGTATGGCAACCCCTATCGCTGGTGGTCAGACGTCATGGACATCGAGCCTCTCCCTGACTTTCTCCAGCTAAATATTCCCGTCCTTGTCGGCATCGGCGAGCAAGACGAGAGCGTCCCGGTCGAGTCTGCGCGTTTCCTGGAATCGAAGTTCAAAGAGACCGGTAAACGCAACCTCATTCTCAAGGTCTATCCCGGTGCGGATCACCGCTTGAGCGGTAATGGCGTTTCTCATCGCAGCGAGTTTTTTGCAGAACTGAGCCGCCTGCTACAACCGATGCAGCAGTCGAGCGGGACCGTCCGATAAGTGGCTTTTCTACGGCCTGTGGCAATTTGAACATTTAGAGCTCAGGCCATAATCCGTGCTCGGCCAGCCATTACAATCCGGTCAAACACGGCCATGTACGTTGCGTGAAGTAATGGCAATATTCGACTTTTCACCTGTATGTCCGGCGCGAGGTATATCCCAACGATTGGGCGGGTGGCGAACTCGACGTGGGGAATGATTATGGGAGATGGCGTGATGATGGGTTACGCTGCGCTCCACCCATCCTACGCAAACTGTTTGAAGAATTGCCGTGAGCGGGGACATGCCGGCGCGCACGGTGCAGGTGAAACAGGGATGGGCTCGATATAGCAGCGTTGGCGCTTGCGCTGCGCTGGTTTTCCAGGTGTCTGGGCTGGAGGATCCGGTCAGAAT
>JAUYFW010000236.1 GCA_030690835.1 Sulfurimicrobium sp.
CATGAACGATGTGGGCGTGGACGATAAGTTACGCCAGGAACTGACTGCGGCATTATTCAAGACTGCAGACTTCATGCGCAACAAGGAGGGTTGAGGGCTTGGTCGCTTAACATGGAAGATGGGTTGGTGAACAAAGCGTAACTATTTCAGAGGCGGACAATTGCTACCAGAGTTGGACTTGAAATAAAAAAGGCGCTTTTCAGCGCCTTTTTTATTGTTTGCTACAACGTCTTAGCCGTTGCGGCGCCCGCTATGATGAGAGAAACCGCCGGCGTTGGGACGTTTCTCGCCGCTACCGAAGCCGCCCTCGCGACGCGGTTGACCGGTAAAGCTACGGCTGCCAGCACCAGCAGGCTTGCCGGCGAATTTGCGATCCTGCCCGGCGCCGGAGCGCGGTGCGCCGCCGGCGCGCGGCACGCGCTTCGGCTCGAAGCCGGGTACGGTGTGCGGTGCAATGGTCTGGCCGGTAAAGCGTTCGATGCGCTGCAGGTGCTGCATGTCCTTGTGGGACGCGAAGGAAACTGCAATGCCCGAGGCGCCGGCACGACCGGTACGACCGATGCGGTGGACGTAGTCTTCGGCGAACTTGGGCAGGTCGAAGTTGATTACGTGGCTGATGCCGGGTACGTCCAGACCGCGCGCGGCGACGTCGGTGGCAACCAGGACGCGAATGCCGCCACGGCGCATTTTGGTCAGGGTGCGCGTGCGTGCGCCCTGATTCATGTCGCCGTGCAGGGCTGCCGAGGAGTGGCCCTGGGCAAACAGGTCTTCCGCCAGCATGTCGGCATCGCGCTTGGTCGAGGTGAAGACGATGGCCTGCTTGAGGTCGACATCGGTGAGCAGGTGTTGCAGCAGGCGGCTCTTGTGCGCCATGTCATCAACGAAGTGCAAACGCTGTTCGATGTTTTCGTGGCGCGCTTGTTGAGCGTCGATCTGGATGCGCTTGGGATCCTTCAGCAGACGCGCTGCCAGCTTGCCGATCACGCCTTCCAGCGTGGCGGAGAAGAGCAGTGTCTGGCGGCTGGCCGGGGTGGCGGCGGCGATTTTTTCCACGTCGTCGATGAAGCCCATGTCCAGCATGCGGTCGGCTTCGTCCAGAATCAGCATTTCGAGGCGCGAGAAGTCAATGCGGCCGCGTTCCAGGTGGTCGATCAGGCGGCCAGGCGTGGCAACCAGAATGTCAACAGGCTGCGACAGCAACTTGTTTTGCAGCGGGTAAGGCATGCCGCCCAGGATGCACACGGTGTTCACGCGCAGGTTCTTGCCGTACTTGCGCGCGGCTTCGTTGACCTGGTTCGCCAGTTCGCGGGTGGGCGTCAGTACCAGAACGCGCGGGCCGCGGCTTTTGACTACCGAAGGCGTTGCCAGCTTGTGCAGGGCAGGCAGCATGAAGGCAGCGGTTTTGCCGGTGCCGGTTTGCGCCGAGGCCATCAGGTCGTGCCCGGCGAGCACAGCAGGAATTGCTTCGGACTGGATTGGGGTGGGTTCGGTGTAACCACTCTCGATGATGGCTTTGAGAATGGACGGATTAAGATTTAACGATTCAAAAGACACGGATATTTCCTTAAATTAAGGAGTCGCGCAGCGCACTTCGTCCCCCTCGCCCGCAATGCGGGAGAGAGCTAGGGGTGATGGCTACTCCAAAAATACAAATGCGCAGGCAGGGAACGGCGAGACATGCCGGAAATACCGGGATTGACGTCAGCAAAACACCGCGCGGCGCAACTAAAACATCGTCGCTAACCGGGGGTAGAGCTGAAATTCAGAAGGCTGAATTCTAGGGGCCAGGGAACGATGAACCATGTGCCTGGAAAAGATTTCTACCAGACAAGCTGCCGCATTATACGGGTATTCCAGAAAATTACCAGATAGTTATGCTAGAATCGTCGGCTTTTTACAGCACCGGAAAGTTTTCATGTCACGCGCCCTCCGTAATATCGCCATTATCGCCCACGTTGACCACGGCAAGACCACCCTGGTGGACAAGCTCCTGCAGCAGGCGGGTACTTTCGCCGCCCACCAGCACGTGGTTGAACGAGTGATGGACAGCAACGATCTGGAAAAAGAGCGTGGCATCACCATTCTGGCCAAGAACACCTCGATCGAGTTTGAAGGCCACCACATCAATATCGTGGATACCCCCGGCCATGCCGACTTCGGCGGCGAGGTGGAACGCGTGCTGTCCATGGTCGACGGCGTGTTGCTGCTGGTGGACGCGGTCGAAGGCCCGATGCCGCAAACCCGCTTCGTGACCAAGAAAGCCCTGGCGCTTGGCCTCAAGCCCATCGTGGTGGTAAACAAGATCGACCGCCCCGGCTCGCGGCCGGACTGGGTGGTGAACCAGACCTTCGATCTGTTCGACAAACTGGGCGCGACCGAAGAGCAACTGGATTTCCCCGTGGTCTATGCCTCGGCTCTGAACGGCTTTGCCGCGCTGGATTACAATACCCCGAGCGACAACATGCGCGTGTTGTTCGAGGCTGTCCTCAAGCATGTTCCCGAGCCCGGTGGCGATCCCGACCAGCCGCTGCAACTGCAGATTTCCGCCCTTGATTATTCCAGTTACGTCGGCCGCATCGGTATCGGCCGTGTCGCCCGTGGCCGTTTGAAGCCGGGCCAGGAAGTGCTGGTGATGCGTGGTCCGGGGGACAAGGGCGTGCGCGCGAAAATCAACCAGGTGCTGGGCTTCAGCGGATTGAACCGGGTGCAACTGGAAGAAGCTCAGGCAGGCGATATCGTGGTGATCAACGGTGTCGATGAAATCGGTATCGGCGTCACGCTGACCGCAGTCGACGCGCCCGAGGCGTTGCCGATGCTGACCGTGGACGAACCCACCCTGACCATGAATTTCCAGGTCAACAACTCCCCTCTGGCCGGACAGGAAGGTAAGTTCGTTACCAGCCGCCAGATTCGCGAGCGCCTGAACAAGGAATTGCTCACCAACGTCGCGCTGCGTGTCGACGAAACCGGCGACGCGGACGTGTTCGTGGTGTCGGGCCGTGGCGAGCTGCATCTCACGATTCTGCTCGAAACCATGCGCCGTGAAGGTTATGAGTTATCGGTATCGCGTCCGCGCGTGCTGCTCAAGGAAATCGATGGCGAGAAATGCGAGCCGTTTGAAATGCTTACCGCCGATGTGGAAGATGCCAACCAGGGCGCGGTCATGGAAGAGCTCGGTCGCCGCCGTGGCGATTTGCAGGACATGTTGCCCGACGGCCAGGGGCGTGTGCGCCTGGATTACCGTGTCCCGGCACGCGGCCTGATCGGCTTTCAGTCCGAATTCATGACGCTGACGCGCGGTACCGGCGTGATGAGCCACGTATTTGACGAATACGCACCGATGAAGCCGGACATTCCTGCGCGTCACAACGGCGTGCTGATCTCCCAGGACAATGGCGAGGCGGTGGCCTATGCGCTGTGGAAGCTGGAAGATCGTGGCCGCATGTTCGTTTCTCCCGGCGACAAGCTGTACGAAGGCATGATCATCGGTATTCATAGCCGCGATAACGATTTGGTGGTGAACCCGATCAAGGGTAAACAACTGACCAACGTGCGTTCTTCCGGTACTGACGAGGCCGTGCGCCTGACCCCGCCGATTCAGCTGACGCTCGAGTCCGCGGTTGAATTCATTGCCGACGACGAACTGGTGGAACTCACGCCCAAATCCATTCGCCTGCGCAAGCGTTATCTCACCGAGAACGAGCGCAAGCGCGCAAGAAATGCCTGAGTGAGTGATCCGGCGTGACATAACTCACGCCGGATGCCGGTTTTGCAGAAAACCCCTTCATGGCCTCGCCGTTAATATTTAACGACAACGTGCTACAATCCGCACCAGGGGCGGCTTGCGCCTCGTACCCTTGAACCCATTTCAGGACAAGATTGGTAAGTTGATGCGGATGCGGATCGGGAAATTGTCAGCAAGGCTGTTGGCCACGGGAGCCATTTCCTGTGCCGGTCTCTTTACTTCATCTTCATCCGCCCTGATGCTAGGCGACATCGCACTGCATTCCAATCTTGGTCAGCCTCTGCGCGCTACGGTTCCGGTTCGGGCGGAAGCGGACGAGCAGTTGGATGACAGCTGTTTTTCCCTCGTGCGCCCAGTACAGCAGGACGATTTAACCTATCTGACCCAGGCCCGTCTGGTGCTGGAAGAGGTGAATGGGCGGCTGCAACTGCGAATCAGTTCGCAACACGCCATCAGCGAACCCTTTGCCCGGCTATCGATACAGGCTGATTGCGGCCAGGGCCGCTTGAACCGCGTTTTTACCGTATTGCTCGACCCCGAATCGCCGGTGTCGCCTCTGATTCCCGCCTTGAAATCCACCGTGCCGCTGGCCGTGAAGCCTGAAGCCTTACCCGGCAAGCCAGGCAAGGCACGAAATATAGCCAAGCCAGTCGCGCACAAGCCAGCCTCAGCCAAGCCGGTCACCGAACCTTTGGAAAAATCGCCGCCCGTGCCCGCATTTGTTGCCGGCGAGGGGGAGTTTCGTCTCAAGCTTTCCACCGAGGGGCTGGATTTATCCGCGCTGGGAAAATTGACCGAGGAACAGCGCCAGCAACTGCGTGAAAAGCAGCGCTTGCTGGATGCCGACGATCAGGTCGCCAATACGCTCAGCATGAAAAACCGCATCATGCAACTGGAGTCTGAAATTGGCGAGTTGCAGGTGGCTCTTGCCAAAACCAATAGCCATCTTGCCATGAGTGAACGGCTGGCCATTGCCCCCGCGAAGCAACCCGCGCGAACCTCGCCCGGCCTGCTCGACAAGTTGTCGGGCGGGCTGGAGAGCATCTCCCTGCGCGGCATGGCGGGCGTGGGCCTGATTCTGGCGTTGCTGGTTTCGGTATGGTGGAGGTGGCGCAGGCGGCAGGCCGAGGCCTGGCTGGAAGCCGAATTGAGCCAGGAGTTTTCCCCCGACGCGACGTATGTCATGCCGGCGCCATTCCCCGCTGAAAAGTCTTCCGTTGCGACTACCACGGCGCCCGAGAAGACTCAGGAAGACGATTTCTCTCATGGACCTACCAGCATTTTCGATACCGAGAGCGAATCCGTTACCTTTACCGAGGCGGAGTCCGTGCTGGATGAAGCGGACCTTTACCTCGCCTATGGCTGGGCCAATCGTGCCATCGAGCTATTGCAGGAATACCTGGAAAAACATCTGGATGATGTCCAGTTATGGAAAAAGCTGTTTGAAACTTACAGCGCGCAAGGAATGAAGCAGGAGTTCGAGCAACTCGCCCTGCGTTGCCAGTCGACGATGGACGACAGCGGTTTGTGGGTGCTGGTACAAAAACTGGGGCGTCAGCTCGATGCCGGGAATCCGCTTTATTCGGCCAATCAGGAGACGGAGAGCGAAGTGCCTGCCGTTATGGCACTCCCCGCGCCGGAAATGCCCACCCTGGATACACCGCTGGAATTCGTCCTCGATGACAAGGCGCCAGAGGAGGAAGATTTGCATCTTGACCCGTTATTCCCCGAGGTGACCGGCAAGACTGAAAAGGGCGCCTGATCTCCCTCACCCGGAAGTCACCCCCCGGTGGACGACATGAAACGGATGATCTTGCCGGGCTCTTCCCCGAACTCGTGGCGCTCAGGTTTGAGCGAAATGGCCTTGCGAATGGCGTCCTCAAGCTCCACATCGGAAATGCCGCCGCGCAACAACGGCCTGAATTCGAATTTTTCTTCCTGTCCCAGACAAGTGTAAAGCGTCCCGTCCACCGCCAGGCGCACGCGGTTGCAGGTCTCGCAGAAATGCTGGGAAATCGGTGTGATGAAACCGACGCTGAACTTGCCGTCGGCTGATTTCAGGTAACGCGCGGGCCCGCCGCCAGGTATCACGCCCTCGATCAGGCCGAAGCGCTCCCGCAGGCGCTGTTTGACTGGCTGCAGGTCGAGAAACCGTGCCTCGCGACCGGTGCGGCCGATCGGCATGGATTCGATGAAGCGCAGGATGAAGCCGTGTTCGATGCAGAATGCCACCATGGCGTCGATCTCGTCATCGTTGATCCCCTGCAACGCCACCATATTGATCTTGATCGGGGCCAGTCCGGCTTCCTTGCCCGCCATCAGGCCGGCAAGGATTTTGTGCAGGCAATCGCGCCCGGTGATTTTTTCAATCCGTTCGCGTTGCAGCGAGTCGAGGCTGACGTTGATGCGCGAGACGCCGTTGTCGCGCAGGGCGCGGGCGTATTTGTCGAGCTGGGTGGCATTGGTGCTGAGCGACAGATCCTCGATGCCGGGCAGGGCCGAGAGGCGCCCAGCCAGTTCAGGTAAATTGCGCCGCAGCAGGGGCTCGCCGCCGGTGAGGCGCAGGCGCTTTACGCCGAGACGCGCAAAGGCGCCGATGAGGCGCTCGATTTCGTCAAAAGTAAGCCAGTTTCCCGGCTCCTCGTAGCCCTTGAAATCCTCCGGCATGCAGTAGGCACAGCGCAGGTCACAGCGGTCGGTCACGGACAAGCGCAGATATTCGATCGGTCGCTGAAAGCTGTCGGTGAGAAGTGTGTAGTCTGTCATGGCGGCGGCGCAGGAAGTCTAAAGGTTAGAATCGACTATAGCGCAGCGAACCGGCAATTACAATTTGCCGGAGTGACTAGCCAATAAGGCTATTCCCCAGCCCACGCCGAAGCCGGTGACATCCGACGCAATGCCCTTCGCTTATTTCGCCCTGCACGCACTGACTTGTTCAAAACTCCCGCGTTAATCCGATGCGGCCATAGGCGCGCTTGTAGTCGTACAGTTCCAGACTGGAGTCGCGCCACGTATAGCCGACCACCAACCGGGGTGCGAACGACCACCACTTGAGCTTGCGGTTGAGCACGTCGAATTCCAGGCGGCCTTCGCGGTCGTGGCGTGCTTCGCCGAAAAACGGGTCGGGCGCGTCGAAAGCGGCAAGCAGCGCCTGCGCCTTGATGCCGGTAATCCAGCCCCCCGGCCATTCCTGCATGAAGCGCGCCGTTACGCCGGGTTGGGTGTAAGTGTAGGCAGTCTCCCTAGCCTGATAACGCGTGACGCCCACGCCAAAATCCCAGCGTTGCGTGGGTTTGGGAACGTAAATAGCCATCCCGCCGAGGTAAGTCATGCTACCAGTGAGATAGGGCAAATCCGGGTAGGTGAGGGTTTTCAGCGAAACATCGCCGGTCAAGGCCAGTTGCGGCGAAACGCGCAGAAAGCCGGTGCCGCTCACGGCGCCGCCGTCATACTGCTTTTTGCCCTGGCGCAGGTAAGCATGCCCGCCCACCTCCAGCGAAATATGGTGCCGCCCCCACTCGAAACGCTTGCCCAGCGTCGCCAGGCCGTATTGCGAATCCAGTGCACGCCCCGGGTATTCGTAAAGCTCCCCGTAAGCATGAGAAAACCAGCTCGGGTCGCTCGCCAGCGGCCAGAGCACGTCCGCCGTGCCCGCCACGCCCCACACCAGCTCGGCGCGGCTGTTTTCGTTGAGCGCGTAGGGCAGGCCGCCGATAGTCACGATGCGGTTGTGCGTGGCCTGCTTGGGGTTGGAGTCGGAAGACAGCTCCAGCGTCATTCTGACAGACGGCTCGCGTTCGCGGATGTCGCCCAACTGGCGGTAGATGTTGTCCATCACCGGTGCGGGCAATCCTGCCGTCAGCACCTGCTCGTAGTGATATTTCGCGCCCTGGCGGTCACCGGATTTTTGCAGCGAGAGCGCCAGTTCCAGACGTGGACGGATCAGGCCAGGGTCGCGCGCCAGCATCAGGCGGAACTCCTGCACAGCCTGATCAAAGCGCCCCGCCTGTGCGTGCAACATGCCGGAAAGGAACAGCACCTCCAGATGCGGCTCTGGTACGGCGCGCAGTGTGTCGATCAGCGGTTGCAGGCGCGCGTAGTCCTGTTGCGCGAAGAGGCGCGCGGCCTCGGCCAGGCGCGGATCGCTACCCGATTTATCCGGATCTTCCGCCCAAAGTGCGCAGGAAAACAACAGCATAAGCAAGGTGAACCAGCGGCGAATAATGGATAAAGTCATGGTGTGCGCGATTATTTTATGGGGGCTTAAATGCCCCGGCTGTAGGAGGCCCGCCCTCGGGCCGATTCCGCCGCCGAATCGCGGCGAGGGCGCCGCTCCCACTATGGGCCGGGTTTAAAAGAAAAACCCACGGACCAAGCCGTGGGTTGGGTTGCCTTGAAAAAAGGCGTGGCGGTGTTCGGGGCGCTTATTTCTTGCCCACGAAATGCCCTATATGCGTGCCGGAACCCGAGAGGCTGTAGACCCCGCCGATTTCCTCAGCTGCCGGACCGTAGAAGCGCCCGGTCGCCGTGCCGCTGCGTCCGGTGCCATCGCTGACGCTGCCCGTGAAGAGGTTGGAATTGGCGCTATAAGTTAGCGTACCGCTCATGTCGATATAAGGGGCGGCAACCGCATTGGTGGTTATGGTCGTTTTGCCGGTGGCTTGATCGTAACTACTGTTGTAATAGTCGTAAATCTTGGTGTTGGTGGTCGCAAAGCTCAGCGAGCGGGAGGCGAAATCCGCCGTCGCGCGCATGTCCGCGTAGGTCTCAAAAGGCATGGTGGACGTGGAGAAGTACAACCCCTCGGCGGTGCCGGTGTAGGTTGCCGTGCCGCTGACCGGGATGTTGGCCGGTGCCGTGGCACTGCCGTAAACGTAATCGCCGGTGACAAAATTCCAGTTGTCGCCACTGGTGTTTATGTTCTGGTTCCAGTTGCCAAAAGTCATGTAGCTGTAAGGCGTGCTTTCCGCTCCGGCGGCATAAACGCCATCCAGTTTTCCCACCGCAGTGTTCCCATTTATGCCGTTATCGTTGATATTGTACGCATCAAAATGGTGTTGACTGTTATTGATCGTCACCCCATCTGTTCCGTTAGTCATCGTCAAGCTCGCGCCGCCGGAGGTGGCGGCGTTGATGCTGGTGATCGTGGCGGCGGTGACATTGCCGGTGCTGCTGCCATTGCCGATAGTGCCGGTGGTTGCCAGGGTGGCATTGATGTCGATGGCCGTCGATGCCGTGATGTTTGTGGCACTTTGTCCCGGCACGGCGGTGTACGTGCCCGTCATGCTGACGGATACGCCGTTGGCCGTTGATGCTTCTGGTGCTGGTGTCGGCGCTGGTGTCGGTTCCGGTGCTGGTGCCGGTGCTGGTATCGGAGTCGCCGAATCAGGCACCACCGGGTTTGATCCGCCGCCCAGGCAGCCGGCGAGGGAAAGCGTCAGCGCCGCAATGACGGAAAGTTTGAAGGGAATGGTTTTATGCATGTTTAAAGTTCCTTGTTATTTTTTAAAGATTAAACAAACCCAAACGTAACCAACGGTTAACTCGCACACGTAACTATACATGACAGTTACATCCTTATGCCAGCCTTGGGCGTAACTTGACTGCATGGAAAATGTAAAAATGGAATTTGCGCAACGGTTACGCGAAGCGATGGCGGTGATGGGCTACGACCCCAAGCCGGCGGTGCTGGAGCGCGAATTAAATCTACGCTATTGGGGCAAGGCGATGACCTTGCACGGGGTGCGCCGCTGGCTGCTCGGGGAAACATTGCCGAGCCAGGACAAGCTGCTGGTGCTGGCGGAGTGGCTGCGGGTGCAGCCCCAACAATTGCGTTACGGCGCGGAGATCGAAACGCGGGTGCGCGAGCGGCGCGCCCGCCGGGAGGCGCCGCTGGGTTATCAGGATCGGGAAGTGATCGAGGCTTTTATACGCATCCCGCCGCCCCAGCGCAAGGCGCTACGCGAGGTGATCCTGGCGGTGGCGCTGGCTTATCCGGCGAAGGACGGGGAGAGCAACGGTTAAGTCATGTAGGTCGGCTCAAGCGTAGCGGAGCCGACTTTCTCATGAGGAAATGCTGGTTGACCAGGACATGCGCGGCTCATTTACCCGACATGGCTGTATATCAGGTCTTCCTTCTTGTGGTTTGGGTTTGTCGGTTCCGCTACGCTTGAACCGACCTACATGAAGCCTAAATCGGGAAGTTATTCCGTAGGCGTTCCCAAGTTGAATTACCCTTGGCAAAGCCGGATGCCTGCGAAATTCGTAACGATTCATTGATGGGCTACGTTGACGTTCACCCGTAGCAGCGCTATTCCCCAGCCCACGCCGAAGCCGGTGACATCCGATGCCACCGCCCCCAGTCCGCCCTTGCAACTGCTGGCCGAGAGGTCCATGTGCAGCCATGGCGTGTCGTTTTCGATGAAACGCAGGAGAAAACGCGCCGCCAGAATGTGGTCGGCTTCGCCTTCCAGGGTGCACTGCTTGATATCGGCGATCTGGCTGTCGAGTCCTTCTTCATAATCGGCATCGAGCGGGAAGGCGTTGACCCGTTCGCCAGAGGATTTTCCTGCTGCCAGGGCGGCATCGAGCAGTTTCTCGCGGTTGCAGAAGATGCCGGAATAGCGCGCGCCCAAGGCGGTGGCCATGCTGCCGGTGAGAGTGGCGAAATCCACCATCAGATCGGGTTTTTCACGCGAGGCCAGGGTCAGCGTGTCGGCCAGCACCATGCGACCCTCGGCGTCGGTATGGATGATTTCGATGGTAGTGCCGTTGAGTGCCGTTACCACGTCATTCTGTTTGTAGGCCTTGGGGCTGATGTGGTTCTGGGCGATGGCGAGCCAGACATCGAGGTTGACTGGCAGGTTCGCGCGGCTGGCCGCCAGCAGAATGCCCAGCGCCACCGCGGAACCGTTCATGTCCTCGTGCATGCCGTGCATGTAGCGCGCCGGTTTGAGGTTGTGGCCGCCGGTGTCAAAGCAGATGCCCTTGCCGACCAGCGCAACGGTCTGTTTCGCATCGGGGTGGCGGTGGGAAAGATGCACGATGGCGGCGTCTTCTTCCTCGCTGCCCTGCGCCACTGCGACAAAGGCGCCGGCGCCCATTTTGCGCAAGTTTTTCAGGTCGAATTCCGTGCATTTCCAGCTTTCTGATTTGGCCAGCTTGCGGATGCGTTCGCGGTACAGGCCGGGCGTGAGTTCGTTGGCGGGCAGCATGGTGAGTTCGCGTGCCAATGTGTTGCCCGCGGCTTGCGCGCGCAGTGCATGGTAAGCATCACCGGACTGGTGGCCGAATAGCGTGATTTTTTGCAGTGCCTTGCGCGCGTCCTTTTTCTTGCGTAGCGGTAACAGGGCGCTGTTTACCAGGGTGCAATAAATGGCGTTTTCCGCCGCCAGGCGGCGCTGCTCCGGGGTGCCGCTGACGGCGATGACGATTTCCCTGGGGTTTTCCGCCAACAAGCCTTGCAGCGCCTTGCGCATCGCCGTGTGCTGTTCGAAGGCGCTCTGCCCGGGGTCGAGCATGACCCATGCCGCCAGCGCGCCTTGTTCCAGATCGCCGCTCACGGGGGATTTTTGCAGGGAATCAAGCTTTGCCCCGCGCCGTTCCATGCGGGCGCGCAGCACATCCGGCAGGAATGCGTCCCTAAGCTGGGGAAAGCTTTTTGCCGGGGGAAGTACAATTAATATATGAGTGCTTTTTGTAACCGACTGTTCGGTTATATCCGATTGTTTTTCAACTATTTTTATGTTGGTCAAGATGCGATGTCCGGGGTGATGGGCAGTATTCAAACCTTGACCAAAGCAGCCAAGTTAAGGAATCATAACAGGTTTGAATAAATGTCTACTCAGGAGCGATCATATGGCAGCAATCCCCGACATGGACCCGCGGGAAACGCAGGAGTGGCTTGACGCCCTGGATGCGGTTCTCGAGTTGGAAGGTGCGGAGCGCGCCCATTTCCTGCTGGAGCAGATGATCGACAAGGCGCGCCGCAGTGGCGCCAACCTGCCTTATTCCGCTAGAACGGCTTATCTCAACACCATTCCGGTGCATCAGGAAGAAAAATTTCCCGGCGATCTCGCGCTGGAGCGGCGCATTCGCGCGTTGATCCGCTGGAATGCCATTGCCACCGTGATGCAGGCAAACAAGAAAAGTCCCGGTGTAGGTGGCCATATCGCCAGCTTCGCCTCCGCCGCGACTTTGTACGACGTGGGATTCAACCACTTTTTTCATGCGCCGGACGACAAGCACGGCGGTGACCTGTTGTACATCCAGGGCCATTCCTCTCCCGGCATCTACGCGCGCGCTTACCTTGAAGGCCGCCTGAGTGACGAACAGATGAAAAATTTCCGCCAGGAAGTGGATGGCGGCGGTTTGCCTTCCTATCCTCATCCCTGGCTGATGCCCGATTTCTGGCAATTCCCCACCGTGTCCATGGGTCTGGGGCCATTGACCGCGATTTACCAGGCGCGCTTCATGAAGTACCTCAACGATCGTGGCGTGGTGAATACCGAAAACCGCAAGGTTTGGGCTTTCCTCGGCGATGGCGAGACCGACGAGCCGGAGTCCCTGGGCGCGATCTCGTTGGCCGGGCGCGAAAAACTCGATAATCTCATTTTCGTGGTGAACTGCAACCTGCAACGCCTGGATGGTCCGGTGCGCGGCAACGGCAAGATCATCCAGGAACTCGAAGGCGTGTTCCGTGGCGCCGGCTGGAACGTCATCAAGGTGGTATGGGGGCGTCACTGGGACGCGCTGCTGGCGAAAGACACCAAGGGACTGCTGCTCAAGCGCATGGAAGAGTGCGTGGATGGCGACTACCAGAACTACAAGGCCAAGGATGGCGCCTACGTGCGCCAGCACTTTTTCGGCAAATATCCGGAGTTGCTGGAAATGGTCGCCAACATGTCCGACGACGACGTGTGGCGCCTGAATCGTGGCGGCCACGATCCGTTCAAGGTCTACGCGGCCTACGCTGCGGCAACCAAGCACACTGGACAGCCGACCGTGATCCTGGCGAAGACGGTGAAGGGCTATGGCATGGGCGAGTCCGGCGAAGGCCAGAACGTCACCCACCAGGCGAAGAAAATGTCCGACGTTTCGCTCAAGCAGTTCCGCGACCGCTTCAACATTCCCATCGCCGACGACCAGCTTTCCAGCGTGCCGCTTTACCGTCCCGCCGAGGATAGCGCGGAAATGCAGTATCTCAAGCAACGCCGCAAGGATTTGGGCGGTTATCTGCCGGCGCGCCGGCAAAAGGCCGCGGCGCTCGATGTGCCCTCGCTCAAGGACTTCGACGCTATCCTCGCCGGCACCGGCGAGCGCGAGATTTCAACCACCATGGCATTCGTGCGCGTCCTTGGAATGCTGGTGAAGGACAAGGTGATCGGCAAGCACATAGTGCCCATCGTGCCCGACGAGGCGCGCACCTTCGGCATGGAAGGCATGTTCCGCCAGCTCGGTATCTATTCCTCGCAAGGCCAGTTGTACGAGCCGCAGGACGCCGACCAGGTGATGTATTATCGCGAAGCCAAGACCGGGCAGATTTTGGAGGAGGGCATCAACGAAGCCGGCGCCTTCGCCTCCTGGGTGGCGGCGGCGACCAGCTACAGCAACCACGGCGTGGCGATGATCCCGTTCTACATCTACTACTCGATGTTCGGCTTCCAGCGCATCGGCGACCTTGCCTGGCTGGCGGGCGACTCGCGCGCGCGCGGCTTCCTGCTGGGCGGCACGGCGGGACGCACCACGCTCAACGGCGAGGGCCTGCAGCACGAGGACGGCCACAGCCATCTGCAGGCGGCGACCATCCCCAACTGCGTCAGCTACGACCCGGCCTATGCCTACGAGCTGGCGGTGATCATCCAGGACGGCCTGCGCCGCATGTACCGGGAGCAGGAGGATGTGTATTACTACCTCACGGTGATGAACGAAAATTACGTTCACCCGCCCATGCCCAAGGGCGTGGAGGAGGGCATCATCAAGGGCATGTACCTGCTCAGGAAAGCCGGCAAGAAGAAGCTCAAGGTGCGCCTGATGGGCTCGGGCACCATCCTGCGCGAAGTGGAAGCCGCCGCCGAACTGCTGGAAAACGATTTCGGCGTATCCGCCGAAGTGTGGAGCGTCACCAGCTTCAACGAACTGCGCCGTGACGGCCTCGATGCCGCGCGCTGGAACATGCTGCACCCGGAAAAGCCGCAGCGCGAAAGCTATGCCGGGAAATGCCTCAAGGGCGGCAAGGAGCCCGTGATTGCTTCCACCGACTACATGAAGGCCTATGCCGACCAGATCCGTGAATTCGTGCCGGCAAGCTACGTGACGCTCGGCACCGATGGCTTCGGTCGCAGCGACAGCCGCGAGAAACTGCGCCGCTTCTTCGAGGTGGACCGTTATTACGTCGCGGTGGCAGCGCTCAAGGCATTGGCCGACGAAGGACAGGTGCCCGCCGCCAAGGTGAGCGAGGCGATCAATAAATACGGTATCGACCCCAATAAACCCAACCCGGTGACGGTTTAAGCCATGTAGGGCGGATAAAGCGTAGCGTATCCGCCAGACACTGAAGGTGGAAACGCGATGCTTTTTCCACCCTACAAGACGCAAGGTTCAGGAGAAAAGAGAGTGCCAAATATCAAGGAAGTGCGCGTCCCGGACATCGGCAATTTTCCCGAAGTGGACGTGATCGAGGTTCTGGTCAAGGAAGGCGACGTGGTCAAGGCGGAGGATTCGCTCCTGACCCTGGAGAGCGACAAGGCCACCATGGATATCCCCGCGCCTTTTGGCGGGACGGTGAAGTCAGTGCGTGTCAAGGCCGGTGAAAAAGTTGCCGAAGGCAGCCTGATTCTGACCATGGAAGTTGCGGAAGAAGCAGTGAGCCAGCCTGTAGTGCCGGCTCCAGCGTCCCCGGTCGCCCAAGCATCCCCGCCCCCCAACCCCCCCCAGCCCCCCCTTGTCAGGGGGGGAGAGATGGTGGTGGCAGCAAGCGGCGGCAAGGTTCATGCCAGTCCATCGGTGCGTGCCTTTGCGCGCGAACTGGGTGTCGATCTTTCCCTGGTGAATGGCTCGGGCCCGAAGCGCCGCATTCTCAAGGAAGACGTACAGGCTTTCGTCAAGGCTGAACTGGCCAAGCCGCGCGGCGGTGTGAGCGGGGGTTTGAATCTGGGGCTGTCGGCCATGCCGGCTGTGGATTTTGCCAAATTTGGCGCGGTCGAGATCAAGCCGCTGTCCAAGATCAAGAAAATTTCCGGTGCCAATCTGCATCGCAACTGGGTTTCCGCGCCCCATGTCACGCAGTTCGAGGAAGTGGACATCACCGACCTGGAAGCCTTTCGCAAGGGCATGCTGGACGAGGCCGGAAAACAGGGCGTCAAGCTCACCTTGCTGCCGTTCCTGATGAAGGCGGTGGTGGCCGGATTGAAGGCCTATCCGGAATTCAACTCCTCGCTCGCGGCGGATGGCGAAAGCCTGGTAATGAAGAAATATTGCCACATTGGTTTTGCCGCCGACACGCCCGACGGTCTGGTGGTGCCGGTGATCCGGGATGTGGACCAGAAAGGTTTGCTGGACATTGCACGCGAACTCGGTACGCTGTCCGCCAAGGCGCGCGAGAAAAAGATTTCCCCGGTGGAAATGCAGGGCGGCAGCATGAGTATTTCCAGCCTGGGCGGCATCGGCGGCACCTATTTCACGCCCATCCTCAATTCTCCCGAGGTGGCGATTCTTGGCGTGTCCCGTTCCACCATCAAGCCGGTATGGAACGGCAAGGAATTTGCCCCTCGCCTGATGTTGCCTTTATCGTTATCCTATGACCATCGCGTAATCGATGGCGCGCTGGGCGCGCGCATGACCTCGTTCCTGAGCGCGTTGCTGTCCGACGTGCGGCGCATGCTGCTGTAAATACATGCTGTAGGGGCGAATTCATTCGCCCATGGCGGTTAAAACCGCCCCTACGTGGACTAATGGATAATCTGGGATAAATTTAGGAGATGCAAACATGTTTTCCAACCTGACGATCAAAGCGCGTCTGATTTTTTTAATTACGCTTTTTTCCATTCTGTTAGCGGGTATCGGAGCGCTTGGCCTGAACGGAATGAATAATTCCAATAAAGGGCTACAAACGGTTTATGAGGATTGCACGGTTCCCTTGATGGATCTGGGCAAGATCATTGACAAGGTCAACCTTGTCCGCCTGAGCGCGGTAACCGCGGCCAACGCCGGCAATCAGGACGTGGTGAAGGATGCCATCAGCCAGATACAGCAGCGGGACAAGGAAATCGAGGAACTCTGGACCAAATACATGGCAACCTACCTCACGCCGGAGGAAAAGAAATTGGCGGAGGCTTTTGGGCAACAGTGGAAAGCTTTCCAGGAATCGCGCAGTGTCACGTTGAACGCCGCTGCCGCGGGGGATTTCGAGGCCGCCAAGGCAAATGCCAAAAATGCTGCGGGTCCCAAATACAATATTGCGCGGGAAACCATATTCCACCTGATTGAACTCCAGGGGGCGGTGGCAAAGGAAGAGTTCGAAAAAGCGGAGTCCAATTTCAATTCTGTCCGTAATATGGCCATCGTTTCCATCGTTGGCGGTTTGATGCTGGGGCTGGGTTTGGCATTCTGGATCATCCGTTCCATTACCACGCCCTTGAATCAGGTCCGCACCACCATTGCCGATGTCGAGCGTGACAGCGATTTCACCCGGCGCGTGGATGTGAGCAGCGAGGATGAAATCGGCCAGACCGCGAAATCCTTCAACCAGTTGATTGCCACCATGCAGGAAACGGCGCGCTCGGTGCTCCACAACGTGGGCAAGGTGTCGGATGGCGTGGCCAGCCTGGCGTCATCATCGAACCAGGTGGCAGCAAGCTCCATGCAGCAGAGCGAAGCCGCTTCCGCGATGGCGGCATCGGTGGAGCAGATGACGGTGAGCATCAGCCATGTTTCCGATAGCGCCCGCGAAGCCCTGACGATTTCGCGCAAATCAGGTGAACTTTCCGCCCAGGGAGGCCAGGTGATCCACCGCGCGGTGGACGAAATGAACCAGATCGCGGGTACCGTGCGCGCGGCGTCCCATGCAATCGATAGCCTGGGACAACAGTCCGACCGGATTACTTCAGTAGTTCAGGTCATCAAGGAAGTGGCCGACCAGACCAATTTGCTGGCGCTCAACGCGGCCATCGAGGCGGCGCGTGCCGGTGAGCAGGGGCGCGGTTTCGCGGTGGTGGCGGATGAAGTGCGCAAACTGGCCGAGCGCACTACCAAGGCGACCGAGGAAATCGCCACCATGGTGAACGCCATTCAGGGCAGCGCCCGTTCCGCCGTGACCACCATGGAAAACGCGGTGGAACGTGTCGGTAGCGGCGCCTCCCTGGCGCAACAGGCGGGGGACGCCATCAACCAGATCAAGTCCGGCGCGGATCAGGTGATACAAGTGGTGAACGATATTACCTCGGCCCTGGCGGAGCAAACCGTGGCCAGCAACGACATTGCCGCCCACGTGGAGCAAGTGGCGCAAATGACGGAAGAAAACAGCGCAGCGGCCAGCTCGGCGGCAAGCGCCGCGGCCAATGTGGAGCAACTGGCGGGCGAGATGCGCCGCGTGGTGAGCCGGTTCAAAATTTAAGGCTATGTCATTATTGCTGGTTGAACCCGGATTATCCATTGGAATGCACGCGCATGTAGGAGCGCCGCCCCCGGCGCGAATCGCGGCGAGCCCCCGGCCAAAACACCCGAGGACAAGGGCGCCGCTCCTACAGCGGTGTTTTGGCCCTAATGGATAATCTGGGTTGATATCACATAACCTCATGAATTAATCTGAAATATGTAGG
The DNA here is from genome assembly GCA_030690835.1 of Sulfurimicrobium sp. Taxonomy (GTDB): domain Bacteria; phylum Pseudomonadota; class Gammaproteobacteria; order Burkholderiales; family Sulfuricellaceae; genus Sulfurimicrobium. The sequence goes on from JAUYFW010000236.1 coordinate 17,563, forward strand.
GTGGAAAAAGCGTAGCGTTTCCACCAGCGGACGGTGGATACGCGCTACGCGCTTTATCCACCCTACCTGTCTTCAACAGTTAAAAGTGACATGGCCATGAGCAAAATCATCGAAGTAAGCGTGCCGGACATCGGCGATTTCAACAACATTCCGG
>JAUYFW010000247.1 GCA_030690835.1 Sulfurimicrobium sp.
GTTTTGTGAAGCGTGAAGTCACTCGCTACGCTTTGTTTGTGAAGCGTGAAATGTAAAAACAACCACTGATGTCTGCTCTTGCATTTCACGCTTCACAGCAAGGGCGTAGCCCAAGTGGTTTCACATTTCACTTGTCGCCTAGAGGCGCCTACTTTTGGTTCATGATTCGGCGCGGCGATTTGCCATGAATGTTAGACTGACCCTCATGACAACGACTCTGCAATATCATGCGCCTGTTGCTGGTTGAAGATGATCCACTGCTCGGTGACGGTATCCGCGTGGGCCTGTCCCAGGCGGGTTTCGTCGTGGACTGGGTAAAGGATGGCCTGGCGGCCAAACTGGCGCTGGAAGCCGGGGAATATGCGCTGCTGGTGCTTGATCTTGGCCTGCCTCGCCTGTCCGGGACGGATTTGCTGAAGTGGCTGCGCGGCGCTGGAAACAACACGCCGGTACTCATCCTTACCGCCAGGGACACGGTCGGGGACAGGGTGCGCGGCCTCGATGCGGGCGCAGATGATTATCTGGTCAAACCTTTCGATCTGGACGAGCTGGCGGCTAGAATCCGTGCCTTGCTGCGGCGCGTCGGTGGACGGGCGACGCCGCTGATCATTCATGGCGCGCTGCGGGTGGACCCGGTGTCCCGTCTGGTGACGCTGGCGGGCATTGCGGTGGAGCTTTCGCCCAAGGAGTTCGCCGTCCTGCAGTATCTGCTGGAAAATGCCGGCCGCGCCTTGTCGCGCGAACAACTGGAGCAAAGCCTTTACGGCTGGGGCGAGGAAGTGGAAAGCAATGCGGTGGAGGTGCATATCCACCACTTGCGCAAGAAACTTGGTACTGAGCTGATCCGCACCATTCGCGGGGTGGGTTATCTGGTGGATAAGGCATGACCTCCCTGCGCGCCAAGCTGCTGGTTTTGCTCCTTGCCATCATCTCGCTCGCCTGGATGGCGACGGCGGTGCTCATTTATTTCGATGCCCACCACGAGATCGACGAGCTGTTCGATGCCCAGCTTGCCCAGTCGGCCCAGGTGCTGCTGGCCCAGGCCAGGCATGATCTGAAGGATGAGAGGGATGACGATGACGGCATCGCGACAGAAATCGCCGGCGCAGGCGCCGGCGCCGGCCACAAGTATGAACGCAAGATCGCCTTTCAGGTCTGGGACAAGCATGGGCGCTTGCTGTTGCGCTCCGCCAGTGCGCCGGTCGAGCCTCTGGCAACGCGGGAGAGCGGTTTTGCCGAAGCCGTGATCGACGGCAAACCCTGGCGGGTTTATACCCAGCGGGAGGAAGAAGGCGAAATCCGCGTGCAGGTGGGTGAGCGCCACGAGGTACGTAACGAACTGGCCGCCTCCGTGGCTCAGCGCCTGCTACTGCCGCTGGGCATTGCCCTGCCGGCGCTGGCCTTGCTGATCTGGTTCGCTGTCGGCAGGGGCCTGAGTCCGTTGCGGCGTATCGGCGGTGAAGTCGCGCAACGCGACCCCGCCAATCTCGCTCCCCTGGAGGAGCGCACCGCGCCAGCCGAAATTACACCCTTGCTGCACGCGCTCAATGCCCTGCTTGGCCGGCTGGATCGGGCGCTGGAAAGCGAGCGGCGTTTCACCGCTGATGCGGCGCACGAATTGCGCACCCCGCTCGCCGCGCTGAAAATCCAGGCACAAGTTGCCCAACGCGCCCAAAACGAGGCACAGCGGGGCGCGGCCCTGGAAAACCTGATTCTGGGCGTCGACCGTGCGACTCATCTGATCGAGCAATTATTGACCCTGGCGCGGCTTGAGCCGACGGGCGGCAGCGCTCTCATGGCGGGCTGCGATGTGGCGGCCATTGCCCGCCAGACACTGGCCGACCTGGCTCCGGCGGCGCTGGAAAAGGAAATCGAACTCGGGCTGTCCAGCCCCGATACGGCCACGATCAAGGGTAATGCCGACATGCTCGGCATTCTGCTACGCAACCTGGTGGATAACGCCATTCGCTATACGCCCCGGAACGGCCGGGTAGATGTGTCCCTGCTGGTGGAGCAAGGCCGGGTACGGCTGGAAGTGGAGGATAGCGGGCCAGGCATCCCGGAACAGGAAAGGCAAAGGGTGTTTGACCGCTTTTACCGCATTCTCGGCAACGATGCCGCGGGCAGCGGCCTGGGCCTGTCCATCGTCAGGCGCATCGCCGATTTTCATGCGGCTTCACTGTCCCTGGCCGATGGTGAGCATGGTGCCGGCCTCAGGGTGAGCGTGGATTTTTCGTGGCGTGATACTCGCGAAGCGAGCCCGTCAGCCTGAACCACAGCCGGTATCCCAGCAGCAGCGCCAGCACGGCGGCGTAGATCGCCGGCTGGGTAACATCCTTCTTCACCAGCCACCAGTAATGCACCACGCCCCCCGCTGCAATGAGATACACCAGGCGGTGCAGCCGCTGCCAGTTCCTGCCGCCAAGACGGCGCATCATGGCCTGGCTGGACGTTAGCGCCAGCGGAATCAGCAGCAGGAAGCTGGAGAAGCCGATGGTAATGAAGGGCCGCTTGAAAATATCCCGGTAAATGCCTGACAAATCGAAAAACTGGTCGAGCCAGATATAGGTGGTGAAATGCAGGCAGGCGTAGAAAAAGGCAAACAGGCCGAGCATGCGACGCAGCCTGAGCGGCCACTGCCAGCCCGAGAGACGGCGCAATGGCGTGATGGCCAGCGTAATGAGCAGGAATGTCAGAGTCCAGGTACCCGTGGAGCGGGTGATGAATTCGATCGGGTTGGCGCCCAGCCCGCCATTGAAACCCAGCCACGGCAGCCGCGCCAGCGGTGTGAGGCAGGCGAGGAAAAGCGACATCCTGAGTACAGGCAAGAACTTCATCAGAAGAATTTCTTCAGATCCATGCCCGCGTAAAGCTGCGCCACCTGATCGCCGTAGCCGTTGAACGGCAGCGTGGCGCGCTTGAGAAATTCGCCGATGCGGCGTTCCCTGGCCTGGCTCCAGCGCGGGTGGTCCACTGCGGGATTGACGTTGGAAAAGAAGCCGTACTCGCTGGGCGCGGCGCGCATCCAGGCGCTCACCGGCGGTTTCTCGACGAGGCGGATCTTGACGATGGATTTCGCGCTCTTGAAGCCGTATTTCCACGGCACCACCAGGCGCAGGGGAGCTCCGTTCTGCTGCGGCAGCACCTCGCCGTAGAGCCCGAACGCGAGCAGCGTGAGCGGGTGCATCGCCTCATCGAGGCGCAATCCCTCGATATAAGGCCAGTCCAGCACGCCGGAACGCTGTCCCGGCATCTGTTTGGGGTCATGCAGCGAGACCAGTTCGACATATTTCGCGTTGCCGCCGGGTTCCGCGCGGCGGATGATTTCACCGAGGGAAAAGCCCATCCACGGGATCACCATGGACCAGCCCTCGACGCAGCGCAGGCGATAAATGCGCTCTTCCAATGGCGCGAGGCGCAGCAGGTCCTCGATGCCATAGACCTTGGGGTGCTTGACCTCCCCCTCGACCGATACCGTCCAGGGGCGGGTGATCAAGGTCTTGACCGCTTGCGCCGGATCGGACTTGTCGGTGCCATATTCGTAGAAGTTGTTGTAAGTGGTCACTTCCTTGTAAGGCGTTGCCTGCTCACTGGTGCTGAACGGACTTTTTCTTGCGCCCGGCAGTTTTTCCGCAGCGAAGGCCGGGGTGGCGAACAGGCCGGGCACAGCGGCAGCCGCCAGCGCGGCGGGCAAGGTTTGCAGGAACTGGCGACGGGCGCGGTAAACCTCGCGGTCGGTGATTTCCGATGGGTGGATGTCGCCGGGGTGTTTGATGAGCATGAGGATCTCCGGATAATCTTAAGATAGACCGTTAACAATAAAGTTCATGCAGTAAAAACAAGGAATTGCACGCCAACCCCAACCCCTCCCATCCTCCCCTTGTCAGGGGAGGGGCAGATCGGGGAGGGGCGGTGGCTTCCCCCCTGACAAGGGGGGATCGAGGGGGGTTAGGTTTTTATCGTTCTCTGTCAGGGATTGAGGCCATGATAGACAACCTCGGCCACGCGCAGCAGTTGCCGCCGCTCCATTTCGCCGGAGAGGGCATAGCCGAGCTGGCCGTCGAGCCAGTAGAACACCCCGACCTTGCCTTCCTGGGCAAAGCGGAAAGCGGTTTCGCGCTGCTCCCGGGCATCGGTGCGGACATACAGGGTGAGCCGCTGGCCGCGTGCATCCTGCTCCGTCAGCACCGGATTAAACAGGGCGTGGAGCATGGCATTTTGCTTCTGCAAATCCGCCATGCGCGCCTGTTCGTCCGGGTTCGCCGCCAGCCAGTCCTCGACCTCGGCCCGGCGTGCCGCATCCAGTTGCCCGTCCACATAGGCGTGCAGGTCTTCCTCGCGCATGTTGCCGCCCTCTTGGTTCATCTTAAAACCTCAGTTCGATAACCACGGAGGGCACGGAGAACACGGAGAAGCGGGGGTAGGCAGGGATGGGCGACTTGTGCGAGTTGCTTCGCATCCCTGCTAGAACCTATTCGCCCAACTCGCAAAGGCAGTTTGCGGAAATTTATGGTCTCGCCCAACGGGTGAATGCCCAATATCATGCAATCTATTGTTTTTACTCCGTGTTCTCCGTGAACTCCGTGGTTAACTGCTTTTTCTAGGATAAAGTCCTTACTTGAGTCTGACCGGTGATGCCGTGGATCGAGAACAGGGTCTCACCGCCTCTTCGAACAGCAGCGCGCCGCCAGCTTGCGCGCCTCTTCCAGAAACAGCACGCTGGCGGCAACCAGCCCGGCCAGCCCCCAGTCATACAGGCTCAAATCCACGGTTCTGAATATGGTCTGGGCCGGGCCCCAGTGCACCACCACGACCTGCAATCCCACCACCCCGATCAGCGCAATCCACAGCTTGCCATTGGCGAAGAACTGGCGATTGAAGGCGCTGCCGTGCTCGGTGCGGGCATTGAACACGTTGAAGAACTGGAACAGCACGAAAGTGGTGAAAGCCAGCGTCAAGGCATACGATTCCGCATGGGCTTGAGCCCATAGCGGATCGGAGTCCCCTTGTGGGGCATGTTCCATCCCGCCCGACGACAACCCATATGAAAACACTCCTATGGTGCCCGCCGCCATGATGCTGCCGTAGCCGAGCAGGCGCCAGAAACGGGCAAGGGTCAGGATGCGCGCCTCGCTGCTGCGCGGCGGCTCGTTCATGATTCCCGGACGCGCCGGTTCCAGCCCCAGGGTCATGGCGGGTGGACCGTCCATGATGATGTTGATCCACAGGATCTGGATCGCGGTGAAAGGCGTGGGCAGACCCAGCAATTGCGCGCCGAGCACGGTGAGGATGGCGCCGATGTTGGTGGCAAGCTGGAAGCGCACGAACTTGACGATGTTGTCGTAGATGGTGCGGCCTTCCTTGACCGCGCCGACGATGGTGGCGAAATTGTCGTCGGTAAGCACCATGGTGGCGGCTTCCCTGGTCACTTCGGTACCGGTGATGCCCATCGCCACGCCGATGTCGGCGTTCTTCAGCGCAGGGGCATCGTTGACGCCGTCGCCGGTCATCGCCACGACATGGCCGCGCGCCTTCAGCGCCTGGACGATCTTGACCTTGTGCTCCGGGGCGACGCGGGCGAACACGGCGGTTTCCTCGATGTGCCGCGACAGTTCGGCGACGTCGATGCGGTCGAGCTCGGCACCGGTCAGCACAGCGCCTTCCAGTCCCAGCTCGCGGGCGATGGCGGCGGCGGTGATGGCGTGGTCGCCGGTGATCATCTTGACCTGGATGCCGGCCTGCTTGCATAGGCGGATGGCGTCGCGCGCCTCGGGGCGCGGCGGGTCGATGATGCCGACCAGACCGGCCAGGGTCAGCTCCCGCGCCCAGGCCATCAGGTCGCCAGCGGGGTCGAAGTCGTGCGCCGGGATGTCGCGGCTGGCCACCGCCAGCACGCGCATGGCCTGGCCGGCGAGGCGGGCGTTCTCGGCCTCGAAGACGGCACGGGCCGTGTCGTCCAGTTGCGCTTCGCCGCTCTCGCCGAGAAAACTACCGGAACGCGCCAGCAACACGTCGGGCGCGCCCTTCACGAGCATGCGCACCCACTCGCCGTCATGATGGAAGGTGACCATGAACTTGTGCGCCGAATCGAAGGGAATTTCGGCAATGCGCGGGCGGTGCCCGGCCAGACTGTCTGGTTCGATGCCGCCTTTCATGGCAAGTGCCAGCAGCGCGCCCTCGGTGGGGTCGCCGATCAGCTCGCCGTCGCGAATGCGGCTTTCGTTGCACAGGGCGGCGGGCGCCAGCAGCGGCAGCAAATCAGAGGGAGCCAAGCCGTCTTCGGCGGTGATCCCGCCCACGCCAGCATAGCCTTCGCCGGACACGGCAAAGCGCCGCCCCCGGTAGAACAGCTGGCGCGCGGTCATCTGGTTGAGCGTCAGCGTGCCGGTCTTGTCGGAGCAGATCACCGAGGTTGAGCCCAGGGTTTCCACCGCCGACAGTTTCTTGACGATGGCACGGTTTTTCGCCATGCGGTGCATGCCGATGGCCAGCGTCACCGTCACCACCGCCGGCAGCCCCTCGGGAATCGCGGCCACGGCCAGGGCGATGGAAGTCATGATGGTCTGCACCAGCGGGTCGCCGCGCAGGATGCCAAGCACAAAAATCAGGGTCACCACCACGCCGGCGATGATGGCGAGGCGTTTACCCAGCCCGTCGAGCTGGATTTGCAGCGGGGTAGGGCTTTCCTGCGCCGACTCCAGCAGGCCGGTGATGCGGCCCATCTCGGTTTCCATGCCGGTGGCGGCGACCAGCGCCTCGATCCGGCCACGGGTCACCACGGTGTTCATGAAGACCATATTGAAGCGCTCGGCCAGCGGGTGCTCCCCCGGCGCAAGCGCCTCGGCGTGTTTGCCCACGGCGTGGGATTCGCCGGTCAGGGCGGCTTCCGCCACCTCGGCGTTGTGCGCCGCCAGCACGCGGGCATCGGCGGGAATCCGGTCGCCCGCCTCGAGCAACACGAGGTCGCCGGGGACAAGATTTTCTGCGGCGATTTCCAGCACCTCGCCGCCGCGCCGCACCCGGGCACGCTGCGCCAGCATCTTCTTCAGAGCCGCCAGCGTTGCCTCGGCGCGGTGCTCCTGGTAGAAACCGAGGCAGGCATTGAACACCACCACGATCAGGATCACCACCGCGTCCTTGATGTCGCCGATCGCCCCGGCAAGCGCGGCTGCGCCGATCAGCACGACCACCAGCAGATCCTTGAACTGGTCGAGGAACTTCATCCAGGCCGGGCGCGGCGGTTTTTCCCGCAGCCGGTTGGGGCCGTGGTGTTCCAGCCGCTGCCGCGCTTCGGCTTCGGTCAAGCCCTGGCGGGTGGTGTCCAGACGAGTTAGCGCTGCATCGCCCGAAACGGCCCAGACCGGTTGTGGTTTCGTGTCCTGCATGAAAGTTTCCTTATTCCAATTCACAATCAAAACAGCTTTCTGTAGGAGCGCCGCCCCCGGCGCGAATCGCGGCCAACTCCCATCCCCATCCTAACCTTCCCCTTGAAGGGGAAGGGACGATCGCACTCCCTCCCTCCCTTTGGGAGAGAATTGGAGAGAGGGTTGGCTGCGCTCCTACGGCGGTGTTTTTACGCTAATGGACAATCTGGGTTCATCGAAAAGTTTACCACCAGCCAAGCGCACAAAGTTTTGGCGCTTCGCCCGGTAAAGGTATTATTAAGCCACTCACTGTATTAGCCCGGATACTGCCCCATGACCCGTTCCGCCTCGCCACGCCGCCATGGCGGCTGACTCCCGCCGGACGCGCCTGTTGCTGATTGCCCTGCTCACCGGGGCGGTCGCGGCGATCATTGCGACCCTTCCCCCTTTTCCGCAGCCTGCGGCCTATCACGACTTTGCCGATCGGCGCGCCTTGCTGGGCCTGCCCAACTTCCTCGACGTGGCCTCCAACGGCCTGTTCGTGCTGGTGGGCGCGGCCGGTCTGCATTGGCTTCTCGCCACGGCAGGGGGCGCGGCCTTCCGGGAGCGCCGCGAACGCTGGCCTTATCTGGCGTTCTTTCTCGGCCTGGCGCTGACCGGCGTCGCCTCGGCCTGGTACCATCTGGAGCCGGATAACGGGCGGCTGCTGTGGGACCGCTTGGCGATGACCATCGCCCTCATGTCCTGGCTGGCGGCGATCATCGCCGAGCGCATCGGCGTCGCGGCGGGGCTGGCGCTGTTGCCGGCGCTGCTGGCCGCGGGCGCCGCCTCCGTGCTCTACTGGGGCGCCACCGAGGCGCTGGGGGCGGGCGATCTGCGCCCTTACGGCATGGTGCATTTCTACCCGGCGCTGCTGATTCCGCTGCTCATCCTGCTGTTTCCGCCCCGCTACACCCGCGGCGGCGATGCGCTGGTGGTGCTCGGGTGGTACGCCGCAGCGCTCGGCGCCGAATTTCTCGACCGGCAGATTTTCGCCCTGGGCGGGATCGTCGGCGGCCACGCCGTCAAGCACGTCTGCGCCGCCCTGGCCGCCTGCTGGGTGCTGCGCATGCTCAGGCTGCGGCGGCCCTGCGCCGAGTAGTCATGTTTCAAACTGACAGGCTGCTAGCAAACAAGTGCTCGATTTCCGCGTGGAAGCGCTGCTCGATCTGCGTCCGCCGGAGTTTCAGGGTGGGGGTGATGAGGCCGTTTTCGATACTCCACGGCTCCAGGGTCAGAACCACGGCGCGCACCCGGGCATATCTGGGAAAGCCGCGCAGGGCGGCCTTGATCCTGCGCATTACGGCGGCCTGCGCGGCCGGCTGCGCCAGGGCGCCGGGTTGGTCCGCCTTGAGGCCAAGGCTGGCCGCGAGCTTCTCCCACTCGCTGCGGTTCAGCACCAGCAGCGCGGCCAGGTGGGGCCTGCCTTCGCCCACCACCATCGCCTGCTCGAACAGCGGCTCCTGGCCGATGGCCATCTCCAGGTCGGCGGGCGGGACTTTTTCCCCGCTGGAGGTCACCAGGATTTCCTTGAGGCGGCCGCAGATGAACACGTGTCCGCCCGCGATGCGCGCCTGGTCGCCGGTGTGCAGCCAGCCGTCGGGGTCGATCGCCGCACGGGTGGCCTCTGGCCTGCTCCAGTAGCCGCGCATCACGCACGGCGCGCGGGCCAGCAGTTCGCCGTCGTCGCCGATGCGGATTTCCACCCCCGGCAGCGCCGCGCCGACCGAATCCGGAATATTGTCCTCCGGGCGGTTGGCGGCGAGCACCGGGGAAGACTCGCTCAGCCCGTAGCCTTGCACCAGCGGCAGCCCCAAACCGATGAAGCAGCGGGAAATCTCGCCGTAGAGCGGGGCGCCGCCGCTCACCGCGAGCCGCAGCCGGCCGCCGAGGCGCGCCAGTATCCTGTCCGCCACCAGGCGGCGCAGCAGCGGCCAGGCCAGACGCTGCCACCAGGAAAGCGCCCGTCCCCGGCCCTGCATGGCCTCGAAGCGCCGCCAGCCGATGGCTACCGTCCAGCCGAACAGCAGCCGGGCGAGCGGGCCTTTTTCCCGCAATTGCTGGCGCACTTTGGCATGCACGCCTTCAAAAATCCGCGGCACCGCGATCAGCACGCTGGGGCGGACGACGCACAGGTCCTCCGCCAGTTCCTTGAGAGAGCGCGCATGGGCCACGCAACTGCCGGCCATGATGGGGACGTAGTAGCCGACGGTGCGCTCGAAGGCATGCGAAAGCGGCAGGAAGGAGAGATAAACGTCCTCCCGGTAGCCGGGTATGGCCTTGAGCACCGCCTCCGCGTTCCACAGGATGTTGTGGTGGGTAAGCATCACCCCCTTGGGCTGCCCGCTGGTGCCGGAAGTGTAGACCAGGGTGGCGAGCGCGTGGGTGTCGGCGCGATGGGGGCTGATGGCGGCGGACTGATCGGCCCGCGCCAGCCAGTCCTCCACGCACTCCAGCGCAATCTCCCCGGCCGTGACCGCAGCCGGGCGGCGTAGGCACAGCACCTTGTCCAGCCCGGCGCACAGTGTGGCCAGGGTTTCCCAGCGGCCCTGCGTCCCCAGCAGCAGCAGGCGGGCGCCCGAGTCCGCCAGGATATAAGCGATGTTGTCCGGGGAGTCGGAAGGATAAAGGGGCACCACGACCAGCCCCAGGGACAGCGCGGCCTGGTCGAAACACACCCATTCCACGGAATTGTGCAGCAGGATCGCCACCCGCTCGCCGGGGGCGAGGTTCTCCCGCGCCAGGGCGCGCCGCCAGCGTTCCACTCGCGCGCCCGTTTCCCGCCAGGTAAGGCTCCGCCATGCCCCGCTGGCGGCGTCAAACTGCCGGTAAGCCGGTGCCTCGGGGGTGCGCTGGACGCGCTGTTCAAACAGCCCCGGCAGCGTGCCCGCCGCGTCACAAGAGATCAGATCCAGGTGCATGTTCAGACTCCTTCATTATCCGGCCAATCCCAATCCGGCACCTACCTAGCGCATTTGGTGGCCGGAATCGCGCGCCGTCATGACAACGCCACGCCGTCGTCGTCGTCCAGATGCGCCGCCCATTCGCGCCACACCGCCCATGCCACCGCCAGGACGATGGGTCCGGCGAACAGCCCCACCAGGCCGAAGGCGAGGAGGCCGCCCAACACGCCGAACAGCACCAGCAG
>JAUYFW010000237.1 GCA_030690835.1 Sulfurimicrobium sp.
CATGCTGTCATCGACGATTCTGACATTGATCGTCATTCCGGCGCTCTACACGCTGGTCAAGGAATGGACCATTTTTGGAAGGAAGTGACATGAATGGATTTACCAGGAAAGGAGAATCGCGTTAACATTCAGTATCGCGTCAGGTGGCATTTATGTTCGAAGTTGACGACATGCCATTCTGAGTCCTACATGACCTAACAGGAGTTGCTGCTATACTCCAAGCCCTATCCAGAAGGAATATCCAGTCCATGAAAGCCCTGTTGTCGATCTGCATGATTGTTGTTGCCCCATTCGTTTGGGCAGGTGAAACCTCCGCCCCCGTCCCGCCTGCACCCAACGTCGTCAAAGGCGAGGTTCTCGAAGTTCAGGACGCTGCGGGCTATACCTATATCCGCCTCAAGACCAAGGACGGCGAGACCTGGGCTGCGGTCAGCAAGGCGCCGGCCAAAAAAGGCGCTCAAGTCACGATTGAAAACGTGAGGGTCATGGCCAACTTCGAGAGCAAGTCGCTGAAGAAGACTTTCCCGACGATTCTTTTCGGTAGCCTGGGCGGTGCGGGTGCCGACAAGGATATGGCTGCGGCTCACTCCGGCGTTGTCAAGACGGCGGACAGTGGCGAGGTCCATGTCCCCAAGGCCAGCGGAGCGAACGCGCGGACCGTTGCGGAAATCATCACCAAGGGTGCCGAGCTGAAGGACAAGCCAGTTCTGGTTCGCGGCAAGGTTGTGAAGTACAGCCCGGAGATCATGGGGAAAAACTGGATCCATCTGCGCGATGGCTCGGGTTCCGCTGCGGACAATACCAACGATCTTATCGTGACGACCATGAATCAGGCCAAGACCGGGGACGTCCTGACGGTAAAGGGTATCGTCCGCACCAACAAGGATTTCGGTTCGGGCTATTCCTACAAGGTGCTCATCGAGGAAGCGACGCTGCAACCGTGATCGGTTGCGGCAGGCATCGCCAATCGAAAAAAACAAATCCCTGCGCGTTATAAACTCTGGCGGAGAGGGAGGGATTCGAACCCTCGGTGAACCTGCGCCCACGCCTGATTTCGAGTCAGGTACATTCGACCACTCTGCCACCTCTCCAGGGTCGCCATTCTACAATGGTTATCCCGCTTATCAAAGCCGTAGCATGGACAAATTTTATAATCTCGGCCACACTTCGGCCATGCGTATCTGGACTTTGACCATACTACTATGCACCGGTTTGGTCGGTTGCAACGACAAACCGCCCGCCAAGCCTTTACCGCCTGCGCAGCAAAGCGGCGAGTTGGTGGTAATTACCCGCAATAGCCCGACGACTTATTACGAAGATGCGGAGGGCAAGCAGGCCGGACTGGAATATGATCTGGCTGAGTTGTTTGCCAAGGATCTGGGCGTCAAGGTTCGCTTCGTGGTCGCAAAGCAGTTCAATGAAATCCTGCCCTTCCTGGAAAACCATCAGGCGCATCTGGCCGCTGCGGGGCTTAGCCTCACGCCTGAACGGCAACAACACTTCAAGTTTTCCACGCCTTACCAAATGGTGGTGCAGCAGGTGGTCCATAACATCGCCGGCGAAAAACCCGCGGACATCAAGGATTTGATCGGCAAGCGCATCGAAGTGGTCGCCGGGTCCAGTTACGCCGAACGTCTGAAAGAAGCAAAAAATCAGCACCCCGCCCTGGCCTGGGAGGAAATTTCGGGGCAGGAGAGCGATGATCTGCTGGATAAGGTGGCGCTAGGCGCTACGGATGTGGTGATTGCCGATTCCAATATCGTCGCGGTTAGCAGCAACTTCCATCCCGAACTTGCCGTTGCCTTTAACCTGACTGAAAAGCAGCCATTGGCGTGGGCTTTCCCCAAGGATGTGGATCCATTCCTGTATGAAAAAGCCCAGGATTTCTTCGCACGAATTCAAAAGGATGGCACCTTAAAGCGGCTGCTGGACCGTTATTATGGGCACGTCAAACGTCTCGAACGCGCCGATGTGGAAGGTTTTCTGGTGGCGGGAAATACCTTGCTGCCGAAGTTCCGCCGCCATTTTCACCGCGCACAGGAGCTGACCGAACTGGATTGGCGGCTGGTAGCTGCCATCGGCTATCAAGAATCGCATTGGGATCCACTTGCCACCTCCCCCACAGGCGTGCGCGGACTGATGATGCTGACGGGCGAAACCGCCGATCGCCTGGGCGTTACCGACCGCCTGGATCCGAAGCAGAGCATTCTGGCCGGGGCACGTTACGTCCTGTATCTCAAGGACACCGTACCCGACAGAATTCCCGAGCCTGATCGGACCTGGATCGCGCTTGCTGCTTACAACGTGGGTTATGGCCACCTCGAAGATGCGCGCATCCTGGCGAAGAAAAGGAAACTCAACCCGGACTCATGGACCGACCTCAAGGCAACCCTGCCACTGCTGGCCAAGTCCGAATACCACGGCGAGGTCAAGCACGGTTTTGCGCGGGGTGGCGAAACCGTGATATTCGTCGAAAACGTGCGCACCTACTATGACATCCTGGCCAGATTCGAGAAGCCTTACCAGCGGGTATTTTCTGCCGCACCAGCCAAGTCAGTCCCGCCAGTTACTCAAACGCCGGCGGGTGCAGCCAGTTCAGAGCGTTATAGCCTGAGTACGGGCAAACCCGGTCAGGGCCTCAAGCCTCCAACTTCCGCATTCCGCCCAGATAAGGCTGCAGCACAGCCGGCACGCTGACGCTGCCGTCGGCATTCTGGTAATTCTCCAGGATCGCCACCAAAGTACGCCCCACCGCCAGGCCGGAACCATTCAGGGTATGCAGCAATTCCGGCTTGCCCTTGTCGCCGCGGTAGCGCGCCTGCATGCGCCGCGCCTGAAACGCCTCATAATTGCTGCAGGAGGAGATTTCGCGGTAGGCATTCTGCGCCGGCAGCCACACTTCCAGATCGTAGGTCTTGGCGGCGGAAAACCCCATGTCGCCACTGCACAGCGCCATCACCCGGTAAGGCAGGTCGAGTTTTTTCAGGATGCTCTCGGCATGGCCGGTCAACTCCTCCAGCGCCTGGTAAGAGCCCTCCGGACGCACCATCTGCACCAGTTCAACCTTGTCGAACTGATGCTGGCGAATCATGCCGCGCGTGTCCCTGCCGTAGGAACCGGCTTCTGAGCGAAAGCATGGGGTGTGGGAAACGAATTTGAGTGGCAGTTCCTCGGCCGCCACGATTTCGTCGCGCACCATGTTGGTCACCGGCACCTCGGCGGTGGGGATCAGATACAGTTTCTCGTTTTCGTTTTTCTGTACCGAAAACAGGTCCGCCTCGAACTTCGGCAACTGGCCGGTGCCGCGCATGGAATCGGCGTTAACCAGATATGGCACATAGACTTCGGTGTAACCATGCTCCTGGGTGTGGACGTCGAGCATGAATTGCGCCAAGGCGCGGTGCATGCGGGCCATCGGCCCCTTGAGCAGGGTAAAGCGGGCGCCGCTGATTTTCCCGGCAGTGGCGAAGTCCAGTTGCCTCAGCCCTTCGCCCACATCGACGTGATCCTTCGGCTCGAAATCAAAAATGCGCGGTGTGCCTACCCGGCGCACTTCCACGTTATCGGCCTCGGACTTCCCCACCGGCACGTTCTCGTGGGGCAGATTGGGAATACCGGAAAGCAGTTCCTGCATCTTGAACTGAATGAATCCCAGCTTTTCCTCGGCCTGTTTCAGTTCGTCGCCCAGATTTGCCACCTCCGCCATGATCACGGAAACATCCTCGCCCTTGGCCTTGGCCTGGCCAATCTGCTTGGAACTGGCATTGCGCTTGGCCTGTAATTCCTGGGTGCGGGTCTGGGTGACTTTGCGGTCCTGTTCCAGTTCCTGGAAGTGGATCGTATCGAGGGTAAAGCCACGGCTTTCCAGGCGTTTTGCCACAACTTCCAGATCAGTGCGTAGAAATTGAATATCTAACATGAAAACTCCAAAACTTGGCCACAGAGGGCACAGAGATCACAGAGAAATGCGCTTGATTCCATTGATCAGCTGCTTCTCGCCAAAATTGACTATCAAACCCCGCTTCAAGCCAGTTGCTTTCAAATATGAAAGCACTTGAGCCATTGCCACTTCAGGCAGGTTACGCAATGACTTTATTTCGACTACCACCTCATCTTCGACCAGCAAATCCAGGCGCTGGCTACTTATCACGCAATTCTTGTAATAAACATCAACTGCAAATTGCCTTTCAAAGCCAATCGCTCTCAGCCCGAATTCATGGCAAAGTGCTTCTTCGTAAACAGATTCCAACAAGCCCGGTCCCAATATTTGGTGCACCTCAATTGCCGCGCCAATTATTTTCTTCGTTATTTCATCCGTCATGTTTTTCTCTGTGTACTCTGTGCTCTCTGTGGCTTATTTTTTCTTTCCAGCCTCACGATCAAGCGTGCGCAAATAGGCCAGTCGTTCACCGATCTTGCCTTCCATGCCCCTGGGCGTGGGACGATAGAAATTCACTGCTTTCACCTCATCCGGAAAATAGTTTTCCCCGGCGGCATAGGCGTCCGGCTCGTCGTGCGCATAGCGGTATTCGCGGCCGAAACCCAGTTCTTTCATCAACTTGGTCGGCGCATTGCGCAAATGCTCCGGCACGGATCTGGATTTGTCGTTGCGGATAAAAGCGCGGGCGTCATTATAGGCCACATAGGCGGCGTTGCTTTTGGGCGCGGCGGCCAGATAGAGCACGGCCTGGGCCAGAGCCAGTTCGCCCTCGGGGCTGCCAAGCCTTTCGTACACTTCACAGGCATCTAGCGCCAGGCGCAGGGCGCGCGGGTCCGCCAGGCCGATGTCCTCGCTCGCCATGCGTACCAGGCGGCGGCCGAGGTACAGCGGGTCGGCGCCGCCATCGAGCATGCGGCATAGCCAGTAAAGCGCGGCATCGGGACTGGAGCCGCGCACCGATTTGTGCAAGGCCGAAATCTGGTCGTAAAACTGGTCGCCGCCCTTGTCGAAACGGCGCGCGCTCTGACTTAAAGTATTCTGGATGAATCCTTCGACAATATCATGAATATTCTTGCTTATTGCCGCGTTGTTAATCTGTTCCATGAGGTTCAGCAGGCGGCGCGCGTCGCCGTCGGCATAACCGATCAGCAATTCCTTGGCTGCCGGATTGAACTGCATGCCAGGCAAGGCTTCGCGGCAGGCACGATCGAAGAGTATGCCCAGCTCTTCGTCCGAGAGCGGCAGCAGCACATAGACCTGCGCCCGGCTCAATAGCGCGCTGGTGACCTCGAAGGAAGGGTTTTCCGTGGTCGCGCCGATAAAGGTCACCAAGCCCTGCTCCACGTAGGGCAGGAAGGCGTCCTGTTGGGCCTTGTTGAAGCGGTGCACCTCGTCCACGAACAGGATGGTGTGCCTGCCGTACTGCTGCAGAGCCATCTCGGCTTTCTGGATGGCCTCGCGGATGTCCTTGACCCCGGAAAACACCGCCGACAGCGCGATAAATTCGGCATCGAAAGCCTCCGCCATGAGCCGTGCCAGGGTGGTCTTGCCCACGCCTGGGGGGCCCCACAGGATCATGGAATGGAGTTTTCCTGATTCGAACGCCATGCGCAGCGGCTTGCCGGGGCCGAGCAGATGGGGCTGCCCCACCACCTGGTCCAGCGTGCTGGGCCGCAACTTCTCCGCCAGGGGCTTTTGCGGCGTCTGGGAGAAAAGATCAGTCACCGACGACGTCCGCGCCCGCAGGCGGTGTAAAGATGAACAACTTGGCCGCCAGTTTGGGATTCAGTTCAAGCTGAACGAAGCGGATCGTCGTGGTCTGGCCGAAATGATCGCGCAATTCCATCTCTGCCAGTGTGCCATCCCTGAAGGCCAGGCGGATCTTTTCGAAACTGCCGCCCTGGTTTTTGGGTGAAGCCTCGACCCATTCCAAGCCATCGCGGCGTCCCCCGTCAATCAGGTCGAAATTGCGCTCGATCTCGTTATCACCCGCCAATAAGGCAGCAGGTGTGCTGCCCAGGGCCTGATCGAGCTTTCTGACCGTGACCTGATTGAGATCGGCGTCATACATCCACACCTTGACGCCATCGCCGACGATCAGTTGGGCATAAGGCTTTTCGTAAACCCAGCGGAATTTTCCGGGGCGGGAGAACTGCATCACGCCGCTGGCGTTTTGCACCTGTTTGCCGTTGCGGTCCTGTACCGTCTGAGTGAACTGGGCTCTCATGGTACGGCTGTGATGCAGAAAATTTTGCAGGCTATCCACGCCGGAGGCCAGCGCCATGCCGGGCAGGAGAAACAATAAGGCCAATATTTTCATGTTGTTGCGAACAGTTCTTTAAGTTGCGTTAAATATCGTTCAGCCTCGGACGTGCCTTCCGCCGGCGCCCAGGCGGCTTTCTCTTGCGCGGAAAGCGGCACAAATGGCCCAGCCTTGGCTTCGAAGAATACGCTACCCGGCTCAAGCGCCACCAGGGTATGAATCTGGCCATGCGGGATATTGATGCCCAGCGATTCTCCACCGGCTTGCAGCACAACGGCGCGGGAAACCTTACCCGCAGGGTCGAACAACACCATGCCGATCTTGCCGCGCAGGACTAATATCGTCTCATCCTTGCTCGAATCAAGATGGCAATGCGGCGGAATGTAGGAATCCGGCTCGATAGCATTGAGCAGACGGTGGCAGACATCACCATCATCAGCATGAAAGTTGTAGTTCTTGCGGCGGCGCGGAGAGGCGGCAGCGGCTTCGGCGGCTTCCAGCAGCAGCGACTGGTCGATCACTTCCGCAGGGGCTGTCCGTGGATAATTTGAACATTCTGGCTGCACTGACGGGCACGCTGCGGCGTTGCCGGTCGCTTGCATGGAATGGCCATGCTGCGCATCCGGCGCCTTGCATCGCATCCCGCCAGCACACCCATAATTGTCCAACTTATCCACGGACAGCCCCTTACTCATGGTGCGGAACCAGCACTTCGCGGTTGCCGTTGCTCTGCATCGGCGATACCAGCCCGGCCTTTTCCATTTGCTCGATCAGGCGCGCCGCCCGGTTATAGCCGATCCTGAGCTGACGCTGCACCGCCGAGATCGAGGCACGGCGCGATTTGATCACGATGGATACGGCTTCGTCGTACATCGGGTCGGCTTCGACGTCTCCGCCGCCCTCCCCGGCTTCGCCTTCGCCATCAGTGATGGCGCCATCCAGAATGCCTTCCACGTATTGCGGCTCGCCCAGCGATTTCAGGTAATCCACGACCTTGTGCACTTCGTTGTCGGCCACATAGGCGCCATGCACCCGCTGCGGATAGCCGGTGCCGGGCGGCAAGTAGAGCATGTCGCCCTGGCCGAGCAGCGCTTCGGCGCCCTGCTGGTCGAGAATGGTGCGCGAATCGATCTTGCTCGACACCTGGAAGGCGATGCGGGTCGGAATGTTGGCCTTGATCAGGCCGGTAATGACATCCACCGAGGGGCGCTGGGTGGCCAGCACCAAGTGAATGCCCGAAGCACGTGCCTTTTGTGCCAGGCGGGCGATCAGCTCTTCCACCTTCTTGCCCACCACCATCATCAGGTCGGCCAGTTCGTCGATCAGCACCACGATGAAAGGCATTTCCTCGACCGGCTCGGGGGCGTCGGGCGTCAGGCTGAAAGGATTGGTGACCGGCGTGCCGGCCTTCTTGGCATCGCGAATCTTCTGGTTGGCGCCAGCCAGGTTGCGCACGCCCAGCGCCGACATCAGCTTGTAGCGCCGTTCCATCTCCGCCACGCACCAGTTGAGGGCGTTGGCGGCGTGCTTCATGTCGGTGACCACCGGCGCGAGCAGGTGCGGGATGCCCTCGTAAATGGACAATTCGAGCATTTTCGGGTCCACCATGATGAGGCGCACCTGCGATGGCTCGGCCTTGTAGAGCAGGGAAAGGATCATGGCGTTCACCGCCACAGACTTGCCCGAACCGGTGGTGCCCGCCACCAGCACGTGGGGCATCTTGGCCAGGTCCGCCACCACCGGCTGGCCGCTGATGTCCTTGCCCATGGCGATGGTGAGCGGGGAATTCATGCCGGCATAAGCCTGCGAACCCAGAATCTCGGACAGGCGCACTATCTGACGTTTCGGGTTGGGCAGTTCCAGGCCCATATAGTGCTTGCCGGGGATGGTTTCCACCACGCGGATGCTCACCACTGACAAGGCCCGTGCCAGATCCTTGATGAGGTTCATGATCTGGCTGCCTTTCACCCCTACCGCCGGCTCGATCTCGTAGCGCGTAATCACCGGGCCGGGATAGGCCGCGATAACCTTCACCTCGACGCCGAAGTCGGCCAGCTTGCGCTCGATCAGGCGCGAAGTGTATTCCAGGGTCTCGGGACTGATGTACTCGGTGTTCTGGTCGGCTCCATCCAGCAGATGCAGGGGCGGCAAGGGAGAATCCGGCATGTTTTCGAACAGCGGCACCTGCTTTTCCCGCTCAATGCGCTCCGACTTGCGAATTTCGGCGACCGGTGCCTGGATATGAATGGGCTCGTGCTCCTCGAAGCGCTTCTTCTCTTCCGTCACCACCTGTTCCCGCTTCGCCTCGGCCTCTTTCCCCGCCTGCCGGTCCTGGCGCGCCTCGCGCGCATGAATGACGAAATAATAGGCGTCTTCCACCCAGCCGCCGACGCGCTCGATCAGTTCGAGCCAGGAAAGGCCAATGAAAAAACTCAGGCCGATGGCCATCATAAACAACAGCAGCAGCGTAGCCCCGGTGAACCCGACGGCTTTCCACAAGAAACCGCTGATGACCGCGCCCAGCATGCCTCCCGGCGCGAGTGGCAAGGCCACTTTCAGGCTGTACAGGCGCAACGCCTCCAGGCCGCTGCTGGCGAGGACAATGATGACAAAACCGGCAAAAGCGATGAACAGGGAATGCCGGTCGCCCTCTCCGACGCTGTCGATGCGGCGATAGCCCCAGGCGATGGCGAAAAGAAAGAACGCTGCCCACCAATAAGCGGAAACGCCATACAGATAAAGGAAAATATCCGCCAGCCAGGCGCCCACTTCACCGCCGGCATTATGGACGGAAGCCACAGTGACACTGTGCGACCAGCCCGGATCGGCGCGGTCGTAGGTGCCGAGAATCATGATGAAATACAGCGCCACGCCCACCAGCGCCAGCCACCACGACTCCCGCATCAACCCGGAAATTTTTGGGGGAAAAGGGTGGCCGCTAGCCCGGTTGCTGGTAGAAATATTTTTTGACGATGCCATATATGATGGTACAAAAAGGTTGGGCGATTATAGCAGAAGGACACAAGATTTCTTTCCTTCGACAAGCTCAGGACAGGCTTCGGTCTGGCCGGCAACTCCGCCCTGTTGTATGTTGTATGCCAAGCCAAGGGCTTGATGAAAAACACATGCGGCAGCGCGTTGCCCGTTTACGCCGGTGGCGTGCCGATGTGATTTCGCATGAAATCGACAAACGATCTGACTTTCGACGACAGGTGTCGATTATGGGGATAAAGGATGGAAAACGGCCTGGTGCGGCCCGAATAGGGTTTGAGCACTTCCACAAGCTCCCCGTTTTTCTCGTTTTTGTTGACGATGAAGTGGTAAATCTGGAATAACCCGCCACCATGCCTGGCCAGCGTCACGCAGGCGAGCACATCCTCCTGGCAGCGGATACGGCTGTCGAATGGATATTCGATCTCCTTCCCCCTGTCTTTGAAAATCCACGGCATGGGCCGTCCCGTGCTGGGCAGGACGAACTGGATGCAACGGTAATTCGGGAGGTCTTCCAGCGTGGCCGGGATGCCTGCTTGCTCCAGGTATTTGGGGGAGGCGAATACGCCCACCGAAGCGTCTTCCAGTTTGCGCGCCACCAGCCTCGAATCCATATGGTTGCCCAGACGAATCGCCAAATCGAATCCCTCGTCGACAAAATCAATGTTCCTGTTCGACACATCTATTTCGACGCATATCTCGGGGTAAGTGTCGAGATACAAGGGCAATAGCGGCAGAACGCGAAAGTGACCATAGGTGGTCGGCACGCTGATACGCAGGGTGCCACGCGGGATTTCCTGATTTCCCGTGATGACGCGCTCCACTTCCTCGATCTGGTCCAGGGCTTGGCGACACTGTTCGAAATATAGCCTGCCGTCGACGGTCAACTTGATTTTTCGCGTGGTCCGCGCAAAGAGCCGCACACCCAGCCGTTCCTCCAGGCGCATCACCGAACGGCTGACCGCCGCCGGGGTGACGCCAAGCAATTCGGCGGCGGCGGTGAAGCTGCCGAGGGAAGCTGCCTTGCAGAACATCTCGATACTGTTTACTTGCACGGGGCTAAACTTTGGCAAGATTTATTACACCATGTAAATAATGAATTTCATGTTTGATAGTTTATCAACTGAACGAAGGATAATAAAGTATGCGGCATGAATCATTTTATGAATTTCGCAAATCACTATTGATTACAGGAAAGGGAAAGAACATGAGCAAACGCGTATTGATAATCGTAACTTCAAATGGGCAAATGGGTGCAAGCGGTAAGACAACCGGCATCTGGGCCGAGGAATTGGCGGTTCCCTATCTGTCAATGGTTGACGCCGGGTTCGAGGTGGAAATCGCATCTCCACTGGGTGGACCGGTACCGTTCGATCCCTCCAGCGTGAAGCCGCGGGGGGGCAATGATCCGGTGCTGGAACGCTTTTTCGCGGATGAGGTGGCGCAGGGCAAGATGGCGGATACCTTGGCGGTAGCGGGGGCCAGGATGGACGATTTCGACGCGGTGATGTTCCCCGGCGGGCACGGCACCATGTGGGATCTTCCCAATGACGGCGAAGTCACCCGCATCGTCGAGGAAGCCTATCGCTCCGACAAGATCATTGGCGCGGTGTGCCACGGCATAGCGGGCCTGGTGTCCGCGAAACGCTCCGATGGTCGATCCATCCTGCACGGCAAGCGCGTGAACTCGTTCACGAACGAGGAGGAAATCGCAGCCGGCCTGGATGATGTGGTTCCTTTCAAGCTGGAGTCGCGGGTGCGCGAACTGGGCGGCCATTTTGAGAAGGCCGCAAATTTCCAGCCATTCGCCGTGCGCGACGGCAAGCTTATTACCGGACAGAATCCAGCGTCTTCTGCCTTGGTGGCGGAGTATGTCATCGAATCCCTGTTGAGCAATTAACCCAGATTGGCCATTAGCCCGAATCTGTCAATAATTACATGCTGTAGGGGCGAATTCACTTGCCCTCGGGTGTTTTGGCCGGGGGTTCGCCCATGGCGGTTAAAATCGCCCCTACATGGACTAATTCGAAATATGTTGTTTTGATCATGGAAATTGGTCGAGTCCATGAAGTAGCCGGAATCCGATTTTAGAGGAGTTATCATGAAATATCTGCACACCATGGTCCGCGTGACCAATTTGGACGAGTCTCTGGAATTTTACTGCGATAAGCTGGGGCTCAAACTGATGCGCCGCTATGACGTGCCGGAGGGCCGTTACACCCTGGCGTTTGTCGCCGCCGAGGGTGACGAAGGCAGCGCTATCGAGCTTACCTACAACTGGGACCCAGAGGATTACGGGTCCAGCCGCAATTTCGGACACATCGCCTATGGCGTGGAAAACATCTATGAAGTCTGCGAGCGCCTGGCGCGGGCCGGAGTGACGATCAATCGTCCTCCCCGGGACGGGCGCATGGCTTTCGTTCGATCGCCCGACAATATTTCCATTGAACTGCTTCAAATGAGAGCGCCTCTTCCGCCCCGTGAGCCCTGGGTGTCGATGCCCAATAGCGGCACCTGGTAAGGGAGGTCATCGGGCCTTTTGCAGGTTTGCAACGCGCCTGATACCCGAGCGAGATTTTCCGCCAGTATTGCCGGGGACGGCGCAAATAGGCCTGTTCGCTCAGGCGTTGCCATTCTGCCTTCAATGCCTGTCCAGTTCCAGGCGCGTGATTTTGTGGCAATCAGACTCAAGCCGATTGAGAGGCTGCCGGATCATCTGCGTATTCCAGGCCAAACTGGACACTGATTCCACGGCAAAGTGGACACTGATTCCAGCGCAAACTGGACAGTAAAATTGTGACGTAGCGCGCGGGATAACCGTGGCACTCTCGACGATTTTCTTCGGGGGCCACATGGC
>JAUYFW010000242.1 GCA_030690835.1 Sulfurimicrobium sp.
TTTCGGCGGAAGGCATGCGCGCCAGGATAATCGCGGTTTTACGCATCAATCCCTTTGCGCCGCGATGAGTGTCGTAGTAACGCGGATTGGGCACCATGGCAGCGAGCTTGGCCGCCTGCTCCGGGCCAAGGTTGGCGGCACTGGTTTTATAGTAATAGCGCGAGGCGGCTTCCGCGCCGAACACGCCATTACCCCATTCGATCACGTTCAGATAGATTTCAAAAATCCGCCGCTTCGGCATCATCTGCTCCAGCATCAGCGTGATCACGGCTTCCTCGCCCTTGCGCCAGAAAGCCTTGCGGGATGAGAGAAACAGGTTTTTTGCCAGCTGCTGGCTGATGGTGGAGCCACCGGCGACGATCTTGCCTTTTTTCAGGTTTTTCTCATAGGCCTTCTGGATGCCTTCCCAGTCGAAGCCTTCGTGGTCGACGAATTTTGCGTCCTCGGAAGCAATCAAAGCGCGTTTGAGATGCGGCGAAATACGATTGTAAGGCACCCATTTGTGGCGCAGTTCGGCGTCCGGGTTCTTTTCCTGCATTTGCGACAGACGCGTGTCCATGAAGGCGCTGGTGGACGGATTGTGGTCCACCCACCACCAGATGTGGGCAAAAATCCAGGCCTGATACAGCACGACCACGCCGAGCAAAATCAATAGTCCGCGCCAGAACCAGCGCCACAGTGTTTTCATCATGACTTGAGCAGCGCCATCACGGGCTGGGTATCCGGCCGCACGCCGCGCCACAGGAAGAACGACTCCGCCGCCTGCTCGACCAGCATGCCCAGGCCATCCGCGATCTGCGCGGCGCCGTTGGCCTGCGCGAATTGCAGGAAGGGCGTCAGACCCTTGCCGTACATCATGTCGTAAGCCAGGCTGCCGGGAGAAAACACGCCGGCAGGCAGGGGGGGCAGTTCGCCCGACAGGCTGCTGGAAGTGGCATTGATGATGAGATCGAAATGACAGCCGGCAAGGCTGGCATATTCGCCGCTGGAAATGTCGCCATGGGGCAGGAACTGTTGTGCCAGTTCATGGGCTTTGGCAGGAGTACGATTGGCGATGGCGAACAGTGCCGGATATTGCTCCAGCAGCGGCAGGATCACCCCGCGCGCCGCGCCGCCTGCGCCCATCAGCAATATCCTTTTGCCGCGGATGGAAAAACCCAGATTGGCGGTAATGTCGCGCACCAGCCCCGCGCCATCGGTGTTGTCGCCCAGGATGGTTCCATCTTCGAATTTCAGCGTGTTCACCGCTTTTGCCAACTCCGCGCGTTGCGTCAGGCTGGTGGCCAACTGCCAGGCTTCCTGCTTGAATGGCACGGTGACATTGAGCCCCTTGCCACCTTCCGCCCGAAACTTTTTCACCGCTACGGCAAACCCGTCGAGCGGGGCAAGCAGCGTGGCATAGGCGAGATCCTGGCCTGTCTGACGGGCGAATTCGGCATGAATCAGGGGGGATTTGCTGTGGGCGATGGGATTGCCCACCACGGCGTAGCGGTCGGTCATGAAATTCCGGATTGTTATTAACGGTTAAAAAGCGATTTTACCCTAACGGGCATGGCGAGTCGCCGCCCCAAATCATGAAACAGCGCTTCGCCATGCCCGTTTCCCTCTCTCCTTGCTCTCCCTCACCCCTAGCCCCTCTCCCGGTGGGAGAGGGGAACCATTGCTCCTTCTCCCCTTGGGAGAAGGTTGGGATGAGGGAAGGAGAGAGGGACGCTGGCTCGCTGCGCGAGTTTCACGTTAAGCCCGCGAGATTCTTTCCCCTGTCCCAAACCTCAAGTATAAAATGCCTCCTCACCAAGAAAAGGCGAAGCCAGAACCATGACAGGACAACATCGCTCAGAACCGCATCACTCTGAACGCTACCGCGAAGCCCAGAAGGTGACCTGGGTCAGCGTGACCGTCAATATTTTTCTCACCGTGCTGCAAATCGTGATTGGCATCATCGGCAAATCCTCCGCGCTGGTGGCTGACGGCATACATTCCCTGTCCGACCTGCTATGCGATTTTCTGGTGCTGTTCGCCAATCGCCACGGCTCGAAGGATGCCGACGAGGAGCATCCCTATGGCCACGCGCGCATCGAAACCGCCACCACCCTGGTGCTGGGCGTGATTCTGATGGGAACCGGCGCCGCCCTGCTGTGGGGCGCGGCGCAGCGTTTGCAGGACCCTTCCGCGCTGCAGAAGGTGCATGTCATGACATTGTGGATCGCCACCCTCACCCTGGCCGGCAAGGAAGGGCTGTTCCGCTACATGCTGCATGTGGCGCGCAAACTGCGTTCGCGCATGCTCGAAGCCAATGCCTGGCATGCCCGCTCCGATGCGGCCTCCTCGGTGATCGTGGTGGCGGGTATTGCCGGCAACCTTGCCGGCGTGACCTCCCTCGACCTGCTGGCAGCCGCCCTGGTAGCGGCGATGATTTTCCGCATGGGCTGGAAGCAGGCCTATCACGCGCTCATGGAACTGATCGACACCAGCCTGGACGAACGGGAAGTCGCCGCCATCCGCGGCACCTTGCTGGCAACGCCAGGGGTACAAGGCCTGCACGAACTGCGCACGCGCCGCATGGGCGACCGTGCCCTGGTAGATGCACACGTGCTGGTCGACCCGAAAATCAGCGTATCGGAGGGACATTACGTGGCGGAGACGGCGCGCGCGCGCGTGCTCAAGGCACATGCCGCACTCGACGTGATGGTGCATATCGACCCGGAAGACGATTCGGCCGTCAAACGCAGCCTGCACTTGCCGCCACGGGAAGAACTGCTGCGCCAGCTCAGCGAGCGGCTGGGCGACAGGCTGCCGCCGGCGGAGCAGATCGTGTTGCATTATCTCGGCGGCAAGGTGGACGCCGAGATAATGCTGCCCGAATCGCCTTCCCTGCAAGCGGAAACAACGGCGGCACTGAAAGCCGAAATAGCAAGGATTGTGGCGGAGGAAGGAATTTTTCGCAGCATCGAATTGCGACGAATTGCACCGTAATGGTGCAAAAATAAAAGCGTTGCACCGTCTCGGGGCAAGCATTTTTTTGCCCCGATTTTAACTGCTTATGGCACAATAGTTTTTGATTGCTTATTTAGTGGCATACTTCGTGCTTAAAAGCGTGCTCAGAATTTTTTACCATTCGTTCGTAGGAGAGAAAAATGGCGGTTGCCGACGTTTTAAAAATGATCAAGGACAACGAAGTCAAATTCGTTGATCTGCGTTTTACCGACACTCGCGGCAAGGAACAGCATGTTTCCATCCCCGCTCACGTAGTGGATGCTGAATGGTTCGAAGCCGGCCACGCTTTCGACGGCTCGTCCATCGCCGGCTGGAAGGGCATTCAGGCATCCGACATGTTGTTGATGCCGGATCCGGAAACCGCCAACATGGACCCGTTCTTCGACGAATCCACCCTGATCATGTCCTGCGACGTGGTTGAGCCCGCCGACGGCAAGGGCTACGACCGCTGCCCGCGTTCCATCGCCAAGCGCGCCGAAGCCTACCTCAAGTCCTCCGGTATCGGCGACACCGCCTACTTCGGCCCGGAACCCGAATTCTTCATTTTCGACTCCGTCACCTGGCACGCCGACATGTCCGGCGCCTCGGTGAAAATCGAATCCGAGGAAGCCGCCTGGTCCTCCAGCGAAAAATTCGAGGGCGGCAACGTCGGTCACCGTCCCGGCATCAAGGGCGGCTACTTCCCAGTTCCCCCGGTCGACTCTTTCCAGGACATCCGTTCCGCCATGTGCCTGGCACTGGAAGAAATGGGCGTGCCGGTCGAAGTGCACCACCACGAAGTGGCAACCGCCGGCCAGTGCGAAATCGGCACCCGGTTCAGCACCCTGGTGAAGCGCGCCGACTGGACCCAGATCCTGAAATACGTGGTGTTCAACGTGGCTCATGCCTATGGCAAGACCGCGACCTTCATGCCCAAGCCCATCGTTGGCGACAACGGTTCCGGCATGCACGTGCACCAGTCCATCTGGAAAGACGGCAAAAACCTGTTCGCCGGCAACGGCTACGGTGGCCTGTCCGAACTGGCGCTGTACTACATCGGCGGCATCATCAAGCACGCGCGCGCACTGAACGCCATCACCAATCCCGGCACCAACTCCTACAAGCGTCTGGTGCCTGGCTTCGAAGCGCCGGTGATGCTGGCCTACTCCGCCAAGAACCGCTCCGCCTCGATCCGCATCCCGCACGTTGCCAGCGACAAGGGCCGCCGCATCGAAACGCGCTTCCCGGACCCTTCCGCCAACCCCTACCTGTGCTTCTCCGCACTGATGATGGCCGGCCTGGACGGCATCCAGAACAAGATTCACCCTGGCGATGCCATGGACAAGAATCTGTATGACCTGCCGCCGGAAGAAGAAAAGCTGGTCCCGACCGTGTGCTCCTCCCTCGACCAGGCGCTGGACTACCTGGACAAGGATCGCGAGTTCCTGACCCGTGGCGGCGTGTTCTCCAATGACTGGATCGATGCCTACATCGAACTGAAAATGGAAGAAGTCACCCGCTTCCGCATGACCACTCACCCGGTCGAATTCGCCATGTATTACAGCTTGTAATACGCAGCGATAGCGGCATGAAAAGGGCGGGTTTACCCGCCCTTTTTTATTGTCTCCTGACCCGCTGCGCGCAGTGCTCTCCAGGCAAAATTCCAGTGCAAACGGGGTTCAACACTTTCCGGCAGGAACTCATCGTCTTGAAAAAAATACTCATCTCCATACAGGGCAAGACCCTTATCCTTCAATATCAGGTGCGGCCCGCGCTGGTGCGTAGCGGCTCGGGCTGGACAGGCTATATTAGCGTCCTGCCGTCCGCCGAATTATCCCGCTTCGACCTGAAAGGGCTGAGTCCCGAAATGTTCTGCGTGAACATCTCGGACATGGTGAATATTCGCGGCTTGTTCTCCGGCATCGTCGAAAATGAACGCCAGATCCCCGTGGCGCGCTGGACAATGAATCAGGAAGATTACCGCAAGGCGATAAGCAAGGAGCCGGTAAAATTGACGCACCCGCGGATAGTCAATTTGCTCGCATCCTTGCCGGGTTATACCCAGGAAGCTGATAACCAGTTTATCGATTTCGAGGTATGCGTTGTCCCCCGCGCGACGGCGGAAGACACTGAGTCCAGCGGATATCGGCTGACCATCGTCACCGATGACATCGGAGACAAAATCGCCCCTTATGCCTATTACAGCCTCGACATGCACACCGCGGAAGGGTGGCAGGGATACCCGCCTCCGCCAGTAGATCATGAAGCCGTGCGAAACGCCCTGACAAACAAGCTGCAAGCCATTAGCCAGGCCGGTGTGCAACTCACGCGGGTTTACGACGAAACCGATTACGTCATTGCATGACCTGCAATGACAAAGACAGAAAAAGGTGAAGCTGGCCGATAAGCCGGGTTCTGTCGTGGACAGTCATTCCTCTAGGCGCTGAATTGCTCCAGCGCTCGTGCAGCCTACCCGGGGGCAACGCGAGCCGCGCCAGTGCCCCCCTATTTGGCCTTGCTCCGGATGGGGTTTAACCTGCCATTGCTGTTGCCAGCAATGCGGTGAGCTCTTACCTGACGGCGGCTTGCGCCACCGCCCGCCCTCCTTGCGGAGTACTCGCCTTTTAGCTCCGGCATAACCTGCAAGCAGGTTAGCCTTCACTGAAAGGCGCTAGCGCGCCTTTTCAACCTTGCCTGATCCCTTGCGGGCCATCGGCGGTATATTTTCTGTGCCACTTTCCATCGCCTCGCGGCGTCCGGCCGTTAGCCGGCATCCTGCTCTATGGAGCCCGGACTTTCCTCTGCATGGAAAACCATACAGCGACTGCCTAGCCAGCTTCGGGTTGGATTTTAGCATGATTCGTGATA
>JAUYFW010000260.1 GCA_030690835.1 Sulfurimicrobium sp.
ACACCCCCTGTTTCAAGCTTGCCTCGATAAACCCATCCAAATCCCCATCGAGCACCGCCTGGGTGTTGCCGACTTCGTAGTTGGTGCGGAGATCCTTGATGCGCGACTGATCCAGCACGTAAGAGCGGATCTGATGGCCCCAGCCGATGTCTGTCTTGGAATCTTCCATGGCTTGTTTTTCATCGTTGCGCTTGCGCATTTCCAGCTCGAACAGGCGCGCTTTCAGCATCGCCATGGCTTCCGCGCGGTTGCGGTGCTGCGAGCGGTCGTTCTGGCACTGCACTACGATGTTGGTGGGCAAGTGGGTGATGCGGATCGCAGAATCGGTCTTGTTGATGTGCTGGCCGCCGGCGCCGGAAGCGCGGAAAGTGTCGGTGCGCAAGTCGGCGGGGTTGATCTCGATTTCGATCGAGTCATCCACCTCGGGGTAGACAAACACGCTGGAGAACGAGGTGTGGCGGCGGTTTCCGGAATCGAAGGGGGACTTGCGCACCAGGCGATGCACGCCGGATTCGGAGCGCAGGTAGCCGAAGGCATAATCGCCGCTGATTTTGAGCGATGTACTCTTGAGTCCTGCCACTTCACCCTCGGATTCTTCCAGCACTTCCACCTTGAAGCCGTGACGCTCGGCATAGCGCACGTACATGCGCCGCAACATGGATGCCCAGTCCTGGGCTTCGGTGCCGCCCGATCCGGCCTGGATGTCGAGAAAGCAGTTGTTGGGGTCCATGGGGTGGGAGAACATGCGGCGGAACTCCATCTCCGCGACGATTTTCTCCAGTCCGGCGGCATCCTGGTCGATGCTGAGCAGGGAATCGTCGTCGCTCTCCTCCTTGGCCATATCAAAGAGTTCGCGGGCATCGTGCAGGGACTGGTCGAGCTTGGTGAGCGTGTCGATGACGGTTTCGAGCTCGCGGCGTTCCTTGCCCAGTTCCTGGGCGCGCTTGGCGTCGGTCCAGATTGCCGGATCTTCCAGCAACTGGACGACTTCGGTCAGGCGTTCCTGCTTGACCTCGTAGTCAAAGATACCCCCGAAGGTCTGTGCTGCGCTTCATCAGGTCAGCGAGGCGATTTTCGATGGCGTTGAGTTGTTCGGCTTCCATGGGCGGATCTTCAAGCTAAAAGCGCGGAATTATACCAGAAGAGGCGGGTGCCATTTGTCGCGTAAAACACGGCATAATTAACTGGGTGAAGGGTGAAGGGTGAAGTGAAGGGTGAATACGGTTGCGATTGAAAATTATCCTGTTGCCAGGGTTCACGGCGAGCAGCTCATGGAGCTGCCACGGGATCTTTTCATCCCGCCCGATGCGCTGGAGGTGTTCCTCGAAACCTTCGAGGGCCCCCTTGATCTTCTGCTTTACCTGATCCGGCGCCAGAATCTCGATGTGCTCAATATCCCCATGGCGGAAGTGACGCGCCAGTACATGACCTATGTGGAGGCGATGCACGCCCGGCAACTCGAACTGGCAGCGGAGTATCTGCTCATGGCGGCCTTGCTGATCGAGATCAAGTCGCGCATGCTGCTGCCGCGCCCGGTGCAGGCGGCCGACGAGGAAGCGGACCCGCGCGCGGAACTGGTGCGGCGCCTGCTCGAATACGAGCGCATGAAGCTGGCGGGGCGGCAGCTTCATGCCTTGCCGCAGGCCGGGCGGGATTTCGCCTTGGTGCAGGTGTGGCTGGAGCAGGCCAGCGAGAAGCGCTTGCCCGAGGTGAGCCAGGATGATCTGCGCGCCGCCTGGGCTGCGGTGGTCGCGCGCGCCAGGGCCCATCGCCATCATCACGTGAGCCGCGAGGAGCTTTCGGTGCGGGAGCACATGGGCCTGATTTTGCGCCGTTTGCAGGGGCGGCAATTTGTCGAGTTTTCTGCCCTGTTCGCGGTGGAAAATGGCGTGGCGGAAGTTGTCGTGACCTTTCTTGCCATGCTCGAACTGGCACGCGAGTCGCTGGTGGAAATCAGCCAGGCGGAAGTGTTCGCCCCGATCTATGTTAAACTCGCGAGTTCAGGCGCGGAAAGCTGAAGCGATTGCCATCGTGATACCTCTTGGCGAAATAAAATCCATCCTCGAGACGGCCATGCTGGTGAGCCAGGAGCCGCTTACCCTGCATCAGTTGGGCAAGTTGTTCGAAGATGATCTGGGCGCGGAAATCCTGCGCAAGCTGCTGGAGGAATTGCGCCACGATTGGTCCGGGCGGGGCGTCGAATTGGTCTGCGTGGCCGGCGGCTGGCGTTTTCAGAGCAGGCCGGCGTACCAGAAATATCTGGATCGGCTGAACCCAGAGAAACCGCCGCGTTATTCGCGCGCAGTACTGGAGACATTGGCGATTATCGCCTACCGTCAGCCAGTGACGCGCGGCGATATCGAGGAAATTCGTGGCGTGGCGGTTTCCACGCAGGTCATCAGAACGCTTGAAGAGCGTGGCTGGATCGATGCTGTTGGCCATCGAGAGGTGCCGGGGCGGCCTGCTTTGTTTGCTACCACGCGCAAATTTCTCGACGACCTGAATCTGCGCTCCTTGAATGAATTGCCACCCCTGGAAGAACTGGCCGCGCTGGACAGGCTTCCGGGCGGCACAGTTGGAATTGAAGAACATGTCTGAAAGATTACACAAGATGCTGGCCCAGGCTGGCGTAGGCTCGCGCCGCGAGATGGAAGAACTGATCCGTACCGGGAAAGTGACCGTGAATGGGCAGGTGGCCGAGATCGGCGCCCAGGTGGAAGAGGAGGACGTGGTCAAGGTGAATGGCCGCATCGTCAGATTCCAGCAGACCTCCAAGTTGCCGCGCGTCCTCCTCTACCACAAGCCGGAAGGCGAGATCGTCAGCCGTGACGACCCGGAAAAGCGCGAGAGCGTGTTCGATGTCCTGCCGCAGGTTCGCGGCGGAAAATGGATCGCGGTCGGTCGCCTCGACTTCAATACCGGAGGTTTGCTGATTTTCACCACTTCCGGCGAACTGGCGAACCACCTGATGCATCCGCGCTTCGAGGTGGAGCGCGAATATGCGATCCGTGTACGCGGTGAACTGACGCCTGACCAGTTGCAGCAGCTCAGGCAGGGTATCGAAATGGAAGATGGTCTTGCCGCGTTCGAGAGTCTGACGGACCAAGGCGGTGAGGGCAGCAACCACTGGTATCGCGGCGTGCTGAAAGAGGGGCGCAACCGCGAGGTGCGGCGTCTGTTTGAAGCCATGGGATTGACGGTGAGCCGCCTGATGCGGGTGCGCTTCGGTATGCTGAGCCTGCCGCCAAGGGTGAAACGCGGGCGTTGGCTGGAGCTTGAACCGGAGCAGGTGGCTGCGGTGTTGAGCTGGGCTGGAATCGTTTTGCCGGAAGCGCACGAGATGCCGCGCAGCAAGCCGGTCATCAAGGACAAAGGGGAGCACAAACGCTCGGAGCCGCCACGACGTCCCCGTGCGGTGAAAAAATCCCCGTTAAGAGCGTCCAGCAAGAAAACCGCTGGCCATTAATCCGCATGACAGTTGATTGGATTGGCCCAAAGCGGTAATCTGATGTAGTTGGTCATGTTGAACGTGAACCTGTAGGCTGGCATTCATGCCGACATGTCGGGGAGAAGCCCGACCATACATATGTTTTACTCTTAAACAACAAAGTGGAGACAATCATGTACACCGAAATTGATGATGCTGTAGCAATGGATGTAGTGACCCGGGAAAAACTGGTTTCCGACCTGAGAGTCGTGATCGGCGATGCGGAAGAACTGCTGCGCGCGACGGCAAATCAGGCCGGCGAGAAGATTGCCGAGATCCGTGTCAAGGCCGAGGAAAATCTGCGTAATGCCAAAATTCGCCTGGCTCGCGCCGAGGAAGCCATGTTGGAACGCACCAAGGCTGCGGCCAGGGCGACGGATGATTATGTCCGTGCCAATCCCTGGAGAGCTGTCGGTATTGCCGCCGGCGCAGGATTTATCGTCGGATTGCTGGTAGGCCGCCGTTAATTACTGTCATGGCCCAATCACCCGATAACGGCGGTAGCCATGGCGGTCTTTACGATTCGATAAAGGGCCTTGGCGCAACGGGTGTGGCGATTGTTCGCACCCGGCTGGAGCTGCTTTCCACCGAGTTGGCGGAAGAAAAAGAGCGTTTTCTGACCCAACTGGTGCTGGGGTTGGCGGCGCTCTTTTTTATTGGCCTTGGCATCATCCTTGCCGCCTTGTTTTTGACCGTTGCCTTTTGGGATAGCCATCGCCTGCTGGTGTTGGGCGCGCTCACCGTGTTTTTTCTGGGGCTGGGCATCGCCGCTCTGCTTGCGGCTGCGAAATTTGCCCGCACCCAGTCCAAACTGTTTTCGGCCAGCCTGGCTGAACTGTCCAAAGATCAGGACCATCTGACGCCTCGCCCATGACTAGTGTACTGTTTCACGCTAAACGGCACTTTCAGCGAGTCCCTGAGCGGTCATATGCAAGATGCGCGTGCGCCGGAATAGTCACTCTATTCCAAGTACGCGCAACGCCGCAGATGACCGCTCAGGGACTCGCCCGAAGGGAGTCCTCCCAAAAGCGCCCTGACTGCGTTGCGGCGCTTGGCAAGGGGGCGGCCATTGCCTGCGCGCCACGCCTTGCCATGACACTTTTGGGAGGGCTCTGAAAGTGCCGTTTAGCGTGAAACAGTACACTAGCCGCCTGATCGAGTTGGCCGCACGTCGTGAGCGGCTGGTTGCCAAAATTGCTCTGCAGCGTGGCGAACTGGCCCGTCATGCGGCGCCTTGGCAAGGGGTTTGCGCCATCGCGGACAAGGGCGTTGCCGCGGCACGCTTCCTGCAGCGACACCCGGGCCTGGTGGCCGGCGCGGTGGGCTTGTTCGTGGCCTTGCGCCCGCGTCGCGCCCTTGCCTGGCTGGGGCGCGGCTGGTCGCTATGGAAAATTGCGCAGAGGCTGCGTCAGCGCCTGGGCGGCACGTAACCATTAAGATGCCTTCCGCTCAGATTTGTGTTTGGCATGTTTACCCTGAGCCGGTGCTGCTTCAACGGCGTGCGGCGCAAGGGATCGAGCGGCTAGCCGCGGAGGCCATCAGCGCGCGTGGCGCGTTCAGGGTCGTTCTGGCAGGCGGCAATACGCCGCGTGCCGTTTATGAACGCCTGCGCGGCATCAAGACCGCGTGGCCAGCCTGGCATATCTATTTTGGCGATGAACGTTGTCTGCCATCCGGCCATGCCGAGCGCAACAGTACAATGGCGTCGCAAGCCTGGCTTGATCATGTAGATATCCCGGCGACGCAAATCCACGCTATTCCCGCGGAACTGGGCGCCGAGGAGGCGGCCAGGCAGTATGCCTCAGCAATAGAATCGGTTGAAATATTTGACTTGGTACTGCTGGGATTGGGCCAGGACGGACATACCGCCAGCCTGTTCCCCGGCCAGGATTACGGATCGGAGCGCCATCAGCCCGCGGTTCTTGCCGTGCATCAAGCTCCCAAGCCGCCTGCAGACCGTGTTTCCTTGAGCGCCTGGCGCTTGGGCGCGGCAAGTCGGGTGTGGTTTCTGGTAACAGGGGCGGACAAAGCGCTCGCTGTCAGAAAATGGCGTGGCGGAGAGGGGATTCCTGCCGCGGCGATAAAACCTGCCGACGGAGTAGACGTATGGGTTGATATTGCTGCGCTTGCGTGAAGTTCAAAATGAATGAGGGGGCAAAGCCCCCTCAAGAATTCAGTAACGATTACTTGCTGATGGTCGTCACGGGATACTGGGTTTGCGCGATGCCGAGTTGAGCAAATTCGCTGGCCTCCTTGGCATGCTTGATGACCGCGGTGCTGTCATTTGCTTCGGCAGCAGCCTTGGCCTTTTTCAAGGCGTCCTGCGCGTTTGTCCAGAGCGCCTTTTTGGCTTGCGCGGACTTGACGTCCGCCTCTGCCTTGGCCAAGGCCTGTTTTGCCTCTTCCGTCAGTTGCGCTTTTGGCGCAGCTGCAGCCTCGGTCTTGGCAGGCGCTTGCGGTGCTTCCGCTTTTACCGGCGTGGTGCTTGCGCAGCCAGCCAATGCCAATAATCCTGCCCCGGCTAAAGCGATCATGATTTTATGCATGGATTCTCAACTCCTCTGGTAAGTGAATGTCGTTTCTGTGGTTTTGGCTGGAATAATTGATGTTTGGTTTGTTTGTCTTGGTTGCTCCAGCGCTGCCGATAAAATATCGGTTTGTAGCCAGTTCGTCAAACCATAACAGAGTCCTGCTTGACAGCATTGTCATGTACGGCACAATGAAGCCAAAATCAGGTCTGGATTGCCAAGGGAGTATTACCCATGTTTGAAAAGCTCAAGTCATTCCTCAAACCAAATCCGGCCCCCCCTTCTCCCATGATCGAGGCGGCTGAGCTTACCCCAAAGCCCCCCCCCTTACCCCTGTTGCCGCCAGACGACAAGCCCGAACCGCCCCCTTATGATGCCAAAGTGGTGGATACCGGGAAGGATGCGCCCGGTGAAGCGGTGAGCAGCCTGCTGGATATCGAAACTAACGGTAATCGCAGCGACGCGGTGGCGCTGCGCTTGCGCTTTTTGCGTCGCGAGCCCGTGCTGGATCGCGCCGAACAGTTGATCGGCTACGAGCTGGCCTTGCGTAACCGGCATTCCCTTGCCGATATCAAGCCTGACGATACGGTCATGCTGATGAATGACCAGATGCTGCTGAAAAGCATTCTGGATCTTGGCGCGGAGCGTTTGTTGCAGGGCAAGCAGGCGTTTGTCAGCGTTACGCCGTTGATCCTGGATCATCCGCTGCTGGAACGTCTGCCAGGCCATAATATCGTGCTTGCGCTGCAGCCGCAGGACGAGTTCGCCGAGCAGATTATCGCCCGCTGTCGCCAGTTGAAGGAACGTGGCTTCAAATTTGCCCTCGACAACCCCCGCAATCAGACCGGATTATTGCCGTGGCTGCAAATGGCCGATTATGTTCGCTTCAATATTTCCCAGATCGATGCCTTGGAACTTGGCAAGGAAGTGGTGGCGATTCTGAAAATGGCGGTACGCCCACTCATCGCGCTGGGCGTGGATTCGGAAGAGCATTTCGAGGCCGGCCGCAAACTGGCTTTCAATTATTTCGAAGGTTACTATTTTGCCAAACCGCAGCCTTCCGCGCCGCCCCGTCTGGATAGTCATCGCATCAAGGTTATCGAGTTACTCAACCTGGTGCGCAGCCATGCCGAAATCAAGGAACTGGAAGCCAGCGTCAAACGCGATGTGGCTATTACCTACAAGATTCTGCGTTACATCAACTCCCCGGCCAGCGGCTTGCAGCAGGAAATTCGCTCTATCGCGCATGCCCTGACGCTGCTGGGCTACGATCAGATGTATCGCTGGCTGACGTTGTTGCTGTTTACCGGCGAAAAGAGTGATGGACGCAGCCAGATACTGTTGAAAAATGCCTTGGTGCGCGCCCGGTTGGTGGAATTGCTGGGCAAGGAGAAAATCTCCGTCGCGGATCAGGATGGATTGTTCCTGGTGGGCATTCTCTCATTGCTTGATGTCCTGTTGAATGTGCCGATGGAAACGGCATTGGCCAATTTCCTTTTGTCACAACCTGTGTCCCAGGCGTTACTGGGGCATGAAGGAATGTATGCTCCCTATCTTGATCTGGCTATTGCCTGTGAAGAGTTCGACCAGGAACAGATCGCTTTTCTGGCGGGTACGTGCGGTCTGGGTGCGGCTAAAGTCAACGCCGCCCATGTGGATGCCCTGGTATGGGCAGAGGAAGTGGAGAAATGAGGCTGGACGGATGACGCCGACCTCAATATAATGGCGCGCTTCCCCCCGGAGAGGTGGATGAGTGGTTTAAGTCGCACGCCTGGAAAGCGTGTTTAGGATAATATCCTAACGCGGGTTCGAATCCCGCCCTCTCCGCCAATAACATCAATTAAGCCCATGTTTCTATGGGCTTTTTTGCTTTTGACACACTATCGACTATCAATTCCACTATCAATATGTGACTCGGTTGGCAGGTTGCCGCCGTCTCGCCAGAGCCGACTTTCTGCATTTTGCGAAACAGATTCAGCGCGAGCATTTGGCAGTCACTCCAAGCCGGGGAACTTTATTTTGAACCGCTGCATCATGCCTGCCAACGACGCATTGACGAAATCGTTGTGCTCGACGTGTAGCCGCTCGAAGGTGCGCCAGTGCATCCCTTTGGGTTTATCGCCTTCGCCGTTCAGGATGCCGGCCTCCCAGCCAAGGCGATCCCTGATCCTTTCTGCTCGTCGTGCTGCACGATCATCCGTGGTTTCCCTCTGACTGGCATAGGTCAGCTTGTAGCAGTGCCGACACGCGAAGATGCCGGAGCCACCGATATACAGCAAGGCCACGCTCCGTCCACAGCCTCGTGCCGGGCAGAGTAACCAAGCGCGTCGCCCGCCCAGCGTGCAATCCGTCCAAGCCAGTCGCACCGGATAGTCCATCGGTTGCCAGTCGCTGCCGCCGCTTTTGTGTCGGTAGTACAGAATGATCCGGTCGGTCTCCGCCCGCACCTGGATAGAGGCCACGGTTTCGCCGTCGCGTGTCCAGTTCCAGCCGAATGACCGCCCCGGTGTCAATAAGCCATCACGTTGTAACCGTCGCACATCGAGCGCACGGTAATCGCTGGTGGTGTCTCTGCCGCTTTGCCCGCGCCCGCTACCGAAGCCACCCATTATTTTTTCCTCTCCGAGATTTGCCGAAATCATCAGGCAAGTTTGCAATAGTGTTTTCATCGAAACTAGCCGAATGCCACAGCCTGACTGGCTTTGCGCCAGATTTAGCGATACTGCATTTCACCCGCCACGAAGCGATTTCAGCTTCAACAGCATCGCCAATGTCCGCTCGAATTTGCGGTCAAGGTGCGTTTCGTAGCGGTTCAACTTCTCCAGCATGTGCGCTCGCAGCCCTTCACCCACGGTTTGCGCCTTGATCGCCGGGGTAAACCGCGCCTCCTGCACCATGCGATAGCAGATCGGCTCCAGCGAAACGCGGATGAACTCAGCCAACCCCTCGGCGGTGGCCGGATGTTCCTCATCGGCGACCTGGTCATCCCACCAATCCCGCGATTCTGGAATCAGCGCCCGGCGCGCTTTCTCATAGGCATTCGCGCCGCCCTTGCGCAGGATCGCTGCCGCCTTCTGCCCGGCAGCAAGATCAAGCTCGGCACTCTTCAAACTCTCAGCGTTGTCTTCCGGTGTGGAATCGAACAGATCACGCAGGTCGGTGTTCTCCCCCGACAGGCCACGCTGAAACGGTGCCGCCGACGGCATCACGGACTTGGGACTGCTCAAGGTGCTTTTCAGCCCCTCATTGATCTTTGCGCCCTCGGCCAGCAAGACCCGCCGCTTGCGCCAGATGATCGTGGCCAATTCCTCAATCAAGTGCCGCTCGGTCATGCCCGCCGGTTGATGTTCATCCAGCAGCGCGGCCAGCAGGTCGGCGAACTCGGCACCATCTTCATGCGCCAAGACCGCCAGTCGCGAAAGAATACCGTGCTTCATGGCATTGAACCGCACGGCCTCGTAACTGGCCGCAGGCGCTTCGCTGTCGGTCGCCAAGCAGGCCACCGCTGTGGAATCATTTTCAAGCGTTTGCATGTTCATCCCCTGTATGTTTTTCAATCAGTTCCAGCAGCGCAAAGGCGTCGTAGTACGCCTGCGGAATGTTCATCTCGAAGGTGGCGACATTGCGGATGCCGATGGAGACGATCACCGGGTCGGTGTTCGCATCCACCACCTCGATGGCGTAGCGGATGCCGGGGTTGTCACGCAACATCGCCAGCACCTTGGCGCGCCGACGTTCAAGCTGCAACTCGGCAATGATCGCGCCCTTGCTCTGCTTGATCGCCGGTAGCCAGCGGTCAATGGCCGACGGGTCGCCCTTTGCGGAAATACTGCCCGATGCCGAGAGTGCCAGCAGCACACCCTCCTCGGTTGCCCGTTCAATGATCTCGGTGGGGCTCATATTTCCACCTCGACTTCTGTTTGCTGTGGCGTGACAGTTTTCTCAACCGGCGGGGTGAAAGGCGGTGAAGGCGTTAAAGGCGGTGATTTCACGGCCACCACGCGCCAGGCGGGTCGCCCGTCCGCCTCGGACTGCTGAAACTCATACCCGCCAACAATCCGGTTCGCGTTCTTCTTCAACAGCCAGCCCAGCTTCGAGCGATTGATGATCTCGACGGCTTTTTCCACTGGAAATTCGAGCATCGCATCGAGCAGAGTGGGCCGGTTACATATTGCCGTATCGACTGCCTTGCGCACCGTCGTCGCGGTCGAGCCGAATACGGAATGCCACTCGGTCATCAAGCCGCTGAGCGCATCGCCATCAGGATCATGGCGCACCTGTTCCAGCAGCGCGGTGGCAGGATCAGGCTGCCCCAGCCACATCAACGGATAACGGCAGTAGTCTGACCACGCACCGCCGAAGGTGACAATGCTGTCCGCCGTAGCGCGGGTCATCCCGGCCTTGCGCCATGCCTGGATGATGGTCAGCACCGCCGCCACATACTTGCCGCGATGCTGGCGCACCTTATCCACCGGGAAGCCCTTGTAGGTCATCGTCGCTGGTGTCGCGCAGCGCGGGTCGATATGGATGGTCAGCACGCGCCGCAGCAGATCGCGGATCGGGCCGACGTTATTGCCCGAACCCAGAAACAAGGTGCGCGTGCTCACCGTTGCCGTCTTGCTCACGCCCAGAATCCGGTCGGTAATCTGTTCCGCCGTCAACATCCGCTTGATCGTGCCGTGCGGTATCCAGTCGGTATCCATGTCGTCAAACTCAATGACGGCGGGGCTGGTCAGCAGCAAGGACAGAATCACCTTGGTGGCTTCCTCCGAGGTGGTCGGATAGCTCACCTTGGCATTGCCGGCAGGCCCGGCGAAGGCGCCGATCAGTTCGCACAGATAGGTCTTGCCGCTACCGAACACCGGGGCGCGGGCATGAAACCCCGGCGCATGGGACAACGACGGGCGCACCACGGCGGTGAAGATGGCTGACAGCGCAGCCGCCTTGTCGGTGGCGGCGACGAAGTGGAACTCGGTGAGCAAGTCTTCCAGCAAGGCCAGTGCCGCCCGTGCCGCATCGGGTGTCGGGTCAGGAACGACAAACTGCCGCGCATCGAACACACCGAAACGCTGCGCCGTCTTGTCGTAACCGGCCTGCGTAATCAGTTCGCCGTCCGTCTCGCGAAAGTACGGTTGCCGCACTACACCCGCCAATGGAGGCAGGTAACGAAAGCTCTGTGCATCGTAAAGAATCGCCGCGTGCCGCGTCGGCGGATCGCAACGCACCCAGTCTTCCGCACGTCCGTCGTATTTCTCCCAGGTCGCCGCCACCGACAGTTCCCGCGTCAGCGCCGGTGCGCTGGTCGGCACAATCGACGGATCGCCACTGGTCGGGTCGGTCGAGACAGAGACGATCAAGCCGCCCGCCTGATAATGCCGCCCACGGTTCGCCAGTTCTTTCTCTGCCGCATCGACAACTCGGTGCAAGTCACCGGCCACCACGCGAATCACCGGCTTGTGCCGTGCCTCGGCGTTGCGCACACCCAGGAATTCGAGCAAGGCACGGATGTGGTACTTGTCGCGGTGCGAGTGCTGGCAGCAGAAGCCGCCCACCGAATAGAACTCATCCGGCTCGAAGTAGGCCGCGCCGGTATCCAGTTGGTCGGTATGCTCCTGCACCCACGGGCAGGTCATGTCGTGCTTGCCGGAACCCAGCGGCGTCTTGTATAGCCCGCGCGCCTTGAGCGCCGCGACGACAGGGTTCTCTGCCGCCTTGGGTGTCAGTACATCGTCGGCGTCATTGCCAATACTGCGCGAGTCATTGACAGCAGACGCGGAGGGCTTCGCAGTTTTCTTCGGTCGGCCAGCCGGGGCGAGTTCCAATTGCAGCCGCTCCACAATCTCTTGCGGCGTGTAGCGGGCGTCAGGCCGCCATTCGATCAAGCGACACCGAAAAGGCACTCCGTCTTCGTCGGCATATTTTGGCTTGCCATTGATCGCCACCGGCAGCCGCGCCCAGCGGCTCAATGGCCCGGTCGCCCCTGCATCGCACAGGCCCGAATCGATCACCGCGTTGAGCAAGCGCACAGCCACCGCGCCATCGGTGAGCGGTTCGGCGAGGATGATGCCACCCTGATGATTGCCGGGGCTGGTCTCGATCAGCCAGGACAATGCAAAACCGGCCAGACGCTCCAGTGGCACCTTGGTGCCCAGATCATCGAGCATCAGGAAATGACAGGCTGCGAACTGGGCTTTGCGCGCCTTGAACGAGCCATCATCGCCGGGGTAGAAGCTCGCGCACCCGAGGTAGTTGTTGTTCGCGGCAGGAAGATTGTCCGCCACCTGATCGGCGCGACTGGCCGACCATCCGCCCAGACCGGGGTCGCCACTTTTAGAGCACTCCGCAGCGAACGCGCCATCGGGCAGAACCGGAAAAACCGCCGCCACAAAATCGGCATTGCTTATCTGGAAAACACCGCCTTCGCCGCCTTTACCGGCTTCCAGC
This sequence comes from Sulfurimicrobium sp., assembly GCA_030690835.1. Classification (GTDB taxonomy): domain Bacteria; phylum Pseudomonadota; class Gammaproteobacteria; order Burkholderiales; family Sulfuricellaceae; genus Sulfurimicrobium. Next base: position 12,460 of record JAUYFW010000260.1, read on the forward strand.
GGTTCGGTTGCAGAATCTGTCAGCACATTGGGAGTCATGGCCGTCGCTCCTCAAGATGCCGATTTGCGGGCGGCTTCGAGCTTGGCGACCAGTTCGCGAATCTCGACTTCGCTCTTGCCGGCGATGCGTGCCGCGTTGATCGCTGCGACCTCCGTCGTAGGCCAGCCGACAGCCCGCAATCCGATTTGTACCGGATGCGTGAACAGACCTTGTTGAATATCGAAGTAGTGAGCGCTGCGGGAGCGGCCGCGTTCGCGGAGCACAGCGGGAAGGCGGAGGATGGTATTTGTCATGGTGGAACCTCTCAGTAAGTTGCTGGACTTGCTGAGGCGAAGCGTAGGTGGGCGATTTGGGCGAAGAAATGCCATGGCGACACGCATGGGGATGTACGCGGAGCCAGTAATATCAAGGGTCTTGGTCTGTGGTGCAGAAGCGCAGAAGCGCGCCCGGTACGTCTCAAACGAGGCGGAAGCCCAGAACTACGGGGCCTGGCACTCGCCGCAATTGGGCGAAAACTTTCCGCCCAACTATTTTCAGGATTGCATGTTTTTCTTGATGGTGCCGGCGCTGCGGCCCTTGGCAACCGGCAGTTTGGCGATCTGGTTTGCGTACCAGGTTTCGGGCATGTTCGGGCGCTTCTTGACCAGTTCCCGGTACGCCTTCTGCCAGCCCTTGTACATCGCCTGCGTATCCACCTTACGCGCTTCGCGCTTGGCGTTGCTCGGTGTATAGCGATTGTCCGCCGTCGTCGCGGCGTCGACCAGCAGGCCGATCATTGCGCTATCGACGGCATAGGCACTCTGGTCATAGGTCACGCAATCCGCCAGCGGCAGTTCGTTGCCGCCGGAGACCAGCCGCAGTTCGCCGACAAACTTCAGGCAAAGCATCTGGATGCGCTTGATGCCAGACATCATGCCGATTTCCAGAAAGTCGGCGCTGGCGAGACGGCGTGCTTCGCTGCGGCGCAATCCCAATGTCGCAGCAATCCAGTCGCAGACGGCCTCCACGTTGCATTGCCACTGCGCCGACCGATCAGTGGAGATTGGCACGCGATCAACATCGCTGCGCTTGTCGCAAACGATGAAGGTCTCCACCATCCCGGCATCGCGTAGTAAAACCTGCAACGGCATGACGCATGCTTCCTCGCATTCCGGGCACACGGCGGATTTCGCGGCACGGGTCTTGACCAGCAGACGCTGTGTCTTCATCGCCGCCACCGCCGTGCTCGGCCACTCGTTCAACTCAAATTCGTTGATGGCGATTGCGTCACCATCGCTGGCGCCCACGCGCGCCAGCAGTTCAATCAGCGCGGCTTGGGGTGTCATGCCTCAACGGGTTCGGTTGCAACTGGCGCTTGGGCATCTTCCGCCAGTTCCTTCAACTCGATGCCGGCGTCCGCGAGCATGTCGCGCAGCTTGTGGTCCAGTTCGTCATACTTGAGCGAACAGGAGTTTGGGTGCGTGATGCGGATCGCTACATTCCTCGGCGGCTTGTCGTCCATGACCACCGAGGCCGACAACTCGACCAGGGTGACGTTGTACAAGTGCAGCGGGGTTGATTTGCCTATCTTGTCGATCAGGGTATAAATTGCTTTCGGGTCCAGGCTGGTATCCGCTTCGAGCGTGATGCGCTCTCCCTTCTTGACCCGCGACGAAAGGCGCAGTTTTTTCACGACCACATTTTCGATGCCACTACCCACGGCGGGCGCGAAATCAAAATTCTTTTGCAGCAGCGGGCCGAGTTCATACACCCGCTCATCTTTCGGGTCGGGCGGCAGTTCATCAAGCCCGAGCATGATGACTGCGAACATGGTCTGCAAGGGCTGGATCGCCTTATGGGAACCCTGATAGTGGATGTCGAGCGATCCATCCTGCTGCGAATAGATGAAGATCACCATGAAAGCCGGCGTATGCGGGCGGGGCGTGAAGACACCATTCACCCATTCGGGTTCCTGCTGCGAGTAGTCCTCGGGAAAAGCGAAGTAGTAATCCAGTGCGCCGCGCCGATAGGGCTCAACCGCACAGTTTTTGCCCCGCCCTTCCTTGTAGTGGAAATAGCCGCCGATGGCCGCTTCCAGCCGCGCAATGCTGGCCGCATCGACCGCCGCCAGCTTATGCGGCAGATTCTTGCGCTTGCGCCAGTGCGACGACAGCGTATCGGCGTGATAGAAGCGGTTGGCCGCCTTCCAGAAGTTCGGATAGTCGAGATAGGTCGTCATCGCCCGCTCGAAGTGATTGGGCAGCGCCGATAGCATGTCCACGAACTCGGGGATTTTTTCGGGCTGGTCTTTGAACTGATGGGGCGTTTCGGTAAGGATGGCCTTGAAGCCCTTTTCGCAGCTCATGTCGAATATGTCGGAAAACACGGCATCAATCGGTTTGCGTTCGGCATCAGGCAACGCCAGCCATGCGGCAAATAGCGCGTCCGTTTTGCCGTCTTTCATCGCGGGGAAATCGAAATCGGCCAGAACGCCATCTGCCGCGAAGAAGCGTTCCAGCAGCTTTTTCGGCATCTGGCGAAAGAAGTCTTTTGGCGAGTAATGACGGGTCATGCGCGCGCTCCTCGGGTTAAGTTGCGGTATCTATTTGGATTACGTAGGACATTACAGTACAGTACAACACTTTCACAGTACCTGCTCCGTTCCCAAGGGGAAAACATGGCTTCCGCCAAGACCGCCACGCTGACATTTCGTATCGAACCCGAACTCAAGGAAGCCGTGCGTACCGCTTCAGCCAACGAGCATCGCTCCATCGCCAACATGATTGCGGTGATGATTCGCGACTATTGCGGGCGGGTGGGGGTTGAGATTCAGGCACCCGAGGTGCAGCCGGCCAAAGCCAAGCGCAGGCCCAAGAACAAATAGCGAAAATCAACAGGCCGTAAAGCCACAGAACAACCGTAGTAACGGAGCACCCAATGCCACGAATCTTCGACAACATCAACAAATCGCTGCTCCCGGCTTTGGAGGAAACGCTGCAAGTCGCGGAGCGGGCTGACTTTTGCGTCGGGTACTTCAACCTGCGCGGCTGGCGGCACCTGGCAAAACACGTTGACCGCTGGTCGGGCGGCGATGGCAGCAATTGCCGCCTGCTCGTCGGCATGCACGTTACGCCGACCGACGAATTGCGCCGTGCGCTGCGCGCCACCGGCGAAGAAGATGCGCTCGACAACCAGACTGCCCTGCGCGAAAAGCGCCGTATCGCCGAAGAGTTCCGCCAGCAGCTAACCTTTGGCGTGCCGACCAACGACGACGAAACTGCGCTCCGGCAGCTTGCAGGGCAAATTCATAGCAAGAAACTGGTGGTCAAGGTTTATCTGCGCCACCCGCTGCACGCCAAGCTTTACCTGCTGCACCGGCAGGACGCCAACAATCCCGTCACCGGCTTTCTCGGCAGTAGCAACCTCACCCTGGCCGGGCTTGCCAAGCAGGGCGAGTTGAATGTCGATGTACTTGAGCACGACGCCTGCAACAAGCTGGTCGATTGGTTCGAGGATCGCTGGGGCGACCGCTGGTGTATCGACATATCCAAGGAACTCGCAGACATCATCGATGAAAGCTGGGCCGGCGAGCGTCTGGTGCCGCCGTATCACGTCTATCTCAAGATGGCCTACCACCTGGCGCAGGAAGCAAGGGCGGGGCTTTCCGAATTCCATATTCCGTCTGTCTTCGGCAACACCCTGTTCGACTTTCAGGTGGCCGCTGTCAAAATCGCCGCCCACCATCTCAACAAGCGCGGCGGCGTCCTGATCGGCGACGTGGTCGGTCTCGGCAAATCCATGATGGCCACTGCGCTGGCCAAAGTATTCGAGGACGACTACCACACCGAAACCCTCATCATCTGCCCGAAGAATCTGGTGCCGATGTGGGAGGACTACGCTCATCGCTACCGCCTACACGCCAAGGTGCTATCGCTCTCCAGAGTCCTGAGCGAGTTACCAGAGAAGACCCGCCGCTACCGCGTCGTGCTCATCGACGAATCCCACAATCTGCGCAACAAGGAGGGCAAACGCTGGAAGGTGATTCGCGGCTACATCGAGCGCAATGACAGCCATTGCATTCTGTTGTCGGCCACGCCCTACAACAAGACCTATCTCGACCTCTCGTCGCAACTCTCGTTATTCCTGCGTGAGGACACAGACATCGGCGTTCGCCCCGAGAAGCTGTTGGCCGAACTCGGTGGCGAACATGAGTTCATTCGACGCTACCAGTGCCCGGTGCGTTCGCTCGCCGCGTTCGAGAAAAGCACCGACCCCGATGATTGGCGCGACCTGATGCGGCTCTACATGGTGCGTCGCACACGCGGCTTCATCATGCAGCATTACTCCGAGCAGGATGAGCGCGGCAAATACCTGAAGTTTGCGGACGGCACCAAATCCTATTTCCCCAAGCGTGTGCCGAAAAATCTGAGCTTCGCCATCAACGACGCCGACCCGGCCGATCCCTATGCCCGGTTCTACTCCGACAAGGTGGTCGGCACGATCAACGCGCTGACCCTGCCGCGCTACGGTCTGGGCAACTACATTGCACCGAAGCCCAAGACCCCGCCGACACCCCATCAGGACAAGATCATCGATGGCCTGTCGCGCGCCGGCACGCGGCTCATGGGTTTTTGCCGCACCAACCTCTTCAAGCGACTGGAGAGCGCCGGCCCGGCCTTCCTGCTCTCCATCGAACGGCACATTCTGCGCAACTTCATCGTGCTCTATGCCATCGAACAGGGGCTGGACATCCCGCTGGGGACGCAAGGTGCCGAACTTCTCGACACGCGCTTTCACGATGAAGACCCAGAAGAGGCGATGGGCGCCGACAGCAATGACGACACTGACGAGGAAGTCTCCGACGACCCCGAGATCGTCGCGTCCGCCACCAACGGCCTGCGCACCGAGGCCGACTACCGCGAACGCGCCGCCAAAGCCTACGCCGCCTATGCGCACACCTTCAAAGGGCGCTTCAAATGGCTGGCCAGCACACTGTTCATCAAAGACCTGAGCAATGACCTGCTGGCCGATTCATTGGCCTTGCTTGACGTGCTCAAGCACTGCGGCGACTGGAATCCCGATCACGACGCCAAGCTGGCCCAACTGGTGAAGCTCGCCAGTCAAAAACACGGCAAGGAGAAGTTGCTGGTCTTCACCCAGTTCGCCGATACAGCGCGTTACCTGAAAACCCAGTTGTCGGCTCGCGGCATCAAACAACTTGAAGAAGCTACCGGCCAAAGCGCCGACCCCACGCACCTCGCCTGGCGTTTCTCACCGGTGTCCAACGAAAAGCGCGACGCCGTCAAGGCCGCCGATGAACTGCGCGTGCTGATCGCCACCGACGTACTTTCCGAAGGCCAGAACCTTCAGGACGCCCACATCATCGTCAACTATGACCTGCCCTGGGCCATCATCCGGCTGATCCAGCGGGCCGGCCGTGTGGATCGCATCGGGCAGCAGGCGGACCAGATTCTCTGCTATTCCTTTGTGCCGGCCGATGGCGTCGAGCGCCTCATCAAGCTGCGTTCTCGCGTGCGCCAACGTCTGATCGAAAACGCAGAGGTCGTTGGCTCCGACGAAACCTTTTTTGACGACGACAAACAAGATCAGCCGATTCTCGATCTCTACGCTGGGAAAGACGGCATCCTCGACGACGACGGCGACACCGAAGTTGACCTTGCTTCCTACGCCTATCAAATCTGGAAGAACGCCACCGATGCCGACCCGTCGCTGGTGGCCAAAATCGAAACCCTGCCCAACGTAGTGTTCGCCACCAAGGCGCACACCGTGACGCCCGCCGCACCCAAGGGCGTACTCGTCTACATGCGCACAGCCCAGGGTAACGATGCGCTGGCCTGGATGGACGAAGCCGGCCAGCCGGTGACCCAGTCCCAACTCACCATCCTGAAAGCGGCGGCTTGTGCGGCAGATACCGCAGCCTTGCCTCGCACCGAACACCACCACACCCTGACGAGTGCCGGCCTTGCACACATCGTCGCGGAAGAGAAAACCTTCGGTGGCGCACTAGGTCGCCCCTCCGGTGCGCGCTTCAAGGCTTACGAGCGGCTAAAACGCTACCGCGACAGCATCGGTAACAAGCGCGATCTGTTCACTACCGACGAACATGTTCGCCGCATCGAACGGGCACTGGAAGAAATCTACCGCTTCCCGCTCTTTCAGACCGCGACCGACACTCTCAACCGGCAACTCAAGGCCGGCGCAGACGACCACCCGTTGGCCGACATGATCTTGTCCCTGCGCGAAGATGGCCGGCTGTGCGTCGTCGATGAACAGGAAAACCAGCGCGACACCTACCTCATCTGCTCGATGGGCCTTGCCTGAGCACCCACGCGAGAACAACACAATGACCATCGATCCCTCCCGCTTCAGCAAGCTGCTCGGCGAATTCAAGCTCGAACAACTGTTCAACGAACTCGGCTGGGATCAGGCCAACCTGCGCCCGCAGCAAGTGGTGGCGGAAGGCGGCAGCTACACCCTCACCAGCATCGCCCAGAAGCGCGGTGTGGTGGTGTTCCGTTGTTCCCCCGACGTTGGCGGCAATATCCCGCCCCGCGCCACGCTACTCAAGATCGAGAAGGAAGCCACCAAGCTCGCCCACGAGCACCTGCTGGTGTTCGCCAATGCCGCACAAACCACGCTCACCTGGCTATGGGTCGCCCGCGTCCCCGGTCAGCCCAACACCACGCGCACGCATACCTGGCACAAAGGCACCAGCGGCGAATCGCTGCGGCAAAAGCTGGGCCAGATCGTCTGGGCGCTGGAAGAGGAAGAAGCCATCACCCTCACCGACGTCATCAAGGGTTTGCGCAGTGCCTTTGATCGTGACCGGGTGTCCAAGCGCTTCTATGAGCGCTTCAAGACCGAGCACGAAGCCTTTTCCGCCTTCATCGACGGCATCGACGCCGCCACCGATCAAGCCTGGTATGCCTCGCTGATGCTCAACCGCTTGATGTTCGTCTACTTCATCCAGCAAAAAGGCTTCCTCGATGGCAACCCGAACTATCTGGCCGACCGCATGCGAGCCGTGCGCGAGCAAGCCGGTAAAGGAAAGTTTCATACCTTCTACCGCCAGTTTCTGCGCCGCCTGTTTCACGAAGGCTTGGGGCAGCACAAGAAGGCGCGCGTCACTGACCTGACCAAACTGATCGGCGACGTGCCCTACCTCAACGGCGGGCTTTTTGATGTGCATGAACTCGAAGTCGCCCACCCCGCATCGACATCCCCGACGAAGCTTTCCAGCGCCTGTTTACCTTCTTCGACGCCTACGACTGGCACCTCGACGACCGGCCGCTGTCCTCTGGCAGCGAGATCAACCCCGACGTGCTTGGCTACATCTTCGAGAAGTACATCAACCAGAAGCAAATGGGGGCGTACTACACCAAGGAAGACATCACCGAGTACATCAGCAAGAACACCGTCATCCCTCATTTGCTGGAACAGGCGAGGGAACGCTGCAAGGTCGCCTTCGACGGCGACGCGTCGGTATGGTCACTGCTCAAGGCCGACCCCGACCGCTACATTTACCCGGCCATGAAAACCGGCGTCATCGATGCCAGCGGCAAACCGGTGCCAGTGACTGCTTTGCCGGATTTCGTACAAACGGGCATGAACGACCCCAAGGCGCGCATGTTCGAGCGGCGTTACAACCTGGGCGAAGCCGTTTTCCACGTTGCCGGCAGCAATGGGCAAACCCAGCGCGGCACGCTACCCACCGAAACCTGGCGCGAGTATGTCGAGCGCCGAGCCCGTTGCCTGGCGGTGCGCGACAAGCTGGCCAGCGGTACGGTAAAGAGCGCCGACGACCTGCTCACCCTCAACCTCGACATCCGCCAGTTCATGCAGGATGTCATCGACACCTGCGTCAGTCCCGCCCTGTTGCGCGCCGTCTGGCAAGCCATCGTCGGGCGCATTCCCGGAGAGGGCGAGAGCCATAGAAAGTTCCGCCACGGCATCGCCATCCTTGACCCCACCTGCGGCTCGGGCGCATTCCTCTTTGCCGCGCTCAACGTGCTGGAACCGCTCTATGAAGCCTGCCTCGACCGCATGGAAGGCTTTGTCGAGGATGCGAAGAAACTCGGCAAGGCGGGCGAAGCCGATTTCATCAAGGTGCTGGAAGAAGTGGGGCACCATCATTCGCGCAGCTACTTCATCTACAAGAACATCATCCTGCACAACCTGTTCGGCGTGGACATCATGGCCGAGGCGGTCGAAATCTGTAAGCTGCGCCTCTTCCTCAAGCTGGTATCGCAGGTGGACGCCGGGCGCGAACTGGAACCGCTGCCCGACATCGACTTCAACATCCGCGCAGGCAATACGCTGGTTGGCTATGCCACCGAGGCGCAGTTCGACGCCGCCAACACGCTGGCCAGCGACCAAGCGCACCGCAACGAAATCAAGGCCAGCACGGCCGATCTGGCCGATCTCTTCGACCGCTTCCGCGAACAGCAGACCAAGCACGGCGAGAAGATGGTCACGACAGTCGACAAGCGCAAGCTGCGCGACAAGCTGAACGGCCTGAGCCTGGAACTGGATCGCTACCTCGCCCATGATTACGGCATCGACCCCGACAATGCCGCCGCATTTGCTGCCTGGCGGATAAGCCATCAACCGTTTCACTGGTTCGCGGAGTTCTACGGCGTGATGCGCGAGGGTGGGTTCGATGTGGTGATTGGGAATCCACCGTATGTTGAACTTCGGCTAGTCAGAGGGCAGTACAGCATACAAGGCTACCAATCCGAACCAGCGAGCAACCTTTATGCCCTTTGTATGGAACGATCTACGCAACTGATACATTCTCGATCAACCTTCGGCATGATTGTTCCTACCGGTCTCATGGGTTTGGATGATTCTCAGCCCCTCAGAAAATTACTGCTATCGGCGTTCGGTGCTTCTATTTGCAGTACATACGCCATTCGCCCATCGAAATTGTTTGATGGCGTTGACCAGCGGCTATGCATCTTCCTCGGTATTAAAAAGCATCAGGGAAATGCGCATCTGTGGACTACTCGCTATCACCACTGGAATTCTGACGAAAGGCCTGCGCTATTCCAGCGTCTTACTTATACCGCTGCACTTTTCAATGACCGGCTGAAGGTCATCCCCCAAGTCGGATCACCCACAAGCCTCAATGTAATGACGCGACTGGAGAGACTCGCTGGAAAAACTATCGCGCTGTTGTACGCACGCAATGGCGCGGTTCTGCACTATCACCGTAGTCCTCGCTACTGGATACGAGCGATGGACTTCGAGCCATTCTTCCAAAGTGCAACGCGCTCCCGCTCAGTCCACCATTTTCGAGACCTAATTCTCAAAGACCTATCCGCTGCCCATTTTGTGGGTAGTGTGGTGAACAGCTCGCTGTTTTTTTATTGGTTTGTGGTGGTGGGAAACGGTCGCAACATCACTGGCCGTGACGTCGAGCAGTTCCCCGCCGCTGTCGCACCCATTTCTGACGCACTGGGCAAGCTTTTTGATGATCTCATGGAGGATTACAAACGAAACTCGATCATCCGAGAGCGTCGTGACTGCTCGTTCCAAGAATTCAAGCCTAGCCTGTCAAAACAGATCATCGACAAGATTGATCTTGAACTGGGCAAGCTATTTTGTCTGAGTGATGAAGAAACCGACTTCATCATCAACTACGACATCAAGTACCGCATGGGCGGGGCCGACGAAGAAGAATGAAGCCCGCGCCCGTCATCCTGCCTGCTGTCTGCGCCCAGCGTGTCGGGCCTGAACTCTCTGTGCGAATAGTCGGCGCTGGTGAGACGGCGCTGCTGGACGAACCGCTGCTCGGCCTCATCGCCTCCCGCGAATGTCCCGGCCATGTCCTGCTCGAAACCCTCGACCGCGTGCCGGAATGGGTCAAGGCCGGTCGCGTCATCATCAGCGGCTTCCACTCGCCGCTGGAACAGCAGGTGCTGCGCTCCCTACTCCGGCGCAAGGGTCGTGCCGTGAAAGTGCTGGCACGCGGTTTTGGCGGCCAATGCGCCAACTACCGCCCCACACCCATTGAGCGCGAACCCCTCGCCAGTGGCAGGTTGCTGGTCATCAGCGCCTTTGCCACCAGTGTTACCCACATCACCCGCACCACCGCCCTGGCGCGTAACCGCCTGGTGCTCGCACTGGCCACCGAGATCGTCGCTCCCCACGTCGCCGCCGGCAGTCCGCTTGCGGCATTGCTTGCCGAGGCAAAAACATGAACGAACAACCTGACATTCCCATTGCACTGATCGAACCACCCAGCGGTTACGCCGCTTGGCTCACCGAGCTGAAGACCCGCATCCACACGGCACAGCAGCGTGCCGCTCTGGCGGTCAACCGCGAACTGGTGCTGCTCTACTGGCAGATTGGGCGCGACATTCTCGAACGTCAGGCCAAACAGGGTTGGGGCGCCAAGGTGATCGAGCGGCTGGCGCATGATCTGCGCACGGCATTTCCCGACATGAAGGGATTCTCCCGCGCCAACCTGATGTATATGCGCGCCTTTGCCGAGGCCTGGCCCGACGCCGAAATTGTCCAACAGGCTGTTGGACAATTGCCCTGGGGCCATAGCCTGGTGCTGCTCACCAAACTGAAAGACCCGGCAATGCGCCTGGCCTATGCGCAACGCGCCATCCAGTATGGTTGGTCGCGCAACGTGCTGAATATCCATATTGAAACCCGGCTGCTGGAGCGAGAGGGCCAGGCCGTCACCAATTTCGAGGCGCAATTGTCTGCACCACAGTCTGACCTGGCCCGCAACACGCTGAAAGACCCGTACCTGTTCGATTTCCTCGGAGTGGGCAAGGAGGCGGACGAGCGCGAGATTGAGTCCGCCATCGTCCAGCACATCACCCGTTTTCTGCTGGAACTGGGTGCCGGTTTTGCCTTTGTCGGGCGGCAAGTGCCTATCGAGGTGGGCGGCGACGACTTTTTCATTGACTTGCTGTTCTATCACCTGAAACTGCGGTGCTATGTGGTGGTGGAGCTGAAAGCCGGTGCCTTCAAACCCGAACACACCGGGCAACTGAATTTCTACTTGAGCGCGGTGGATTCACTGATGAAGTCCGAACAGGACAATCCCACCATCGGCCTGCTGCTGTGCAAAAGCCAGAACCGTGTGGTTGCGGAATATGCGCTACGCGACTCGAATAAACCGATAGGCGTGGCCGAATATCAGCTCGTGGCCGCACTGCCTGCGGAATTGCAGGCGAGTTTGCCAAGCATCGAACTGATCGAACAAGAATTAGGCAGGGGAGCGGACGCATGAGCACGATACCCAATGAAGCCGTTGTCGCCTGGGGCATCGACCTGGGCACCACCAATTCGACGCTGTGCCGGACAACCCTGCCCACCGGCGCAACATCCGCCACCGAGCCGGAGCTCGTGTCGCTGCGACAACCCACGCCAGCCGGTGAATTCACCGGCACATTGCTGCCTTCGATCGTGGCGACTTACCAGGGGCGTGAATTTGTCGGACAGGGCGCAAAAGACTTGCGCGCATTGATGGCCGATACCTCCAAGGGTATCGCCCGCAACGTCAATTTGTTCCACGATTGCAAGAACGAGATCGGGACTTCCCGTACCTATCCGAATGCCCCGGAGGGCTATCGCAGTCCGACCGACATCGCGGCGCGAATTCTCGGCTACCTGCGGCGCGAGGGAATCGGCGAGACTGCCCCAGGTCAGGTAGTCGTCACTGTTCCTGCATCTTTTCAAACCGCACAGCGCGCAGAAACGGCGCGTGCGTGCGCCCGTGCCGGATTGGACGTGAGTGGTGGCCGCCTGCTGGATGAACCGGTCGCGGCCTTTATCGACTTTGCCTACCGGCACGATCCCGGTTTGCTGGAGTCCGTAACCGGAAAGAAGAACCTGCTGGTCTTTGATTTCGGTGGCGGTACCTGCGACATTGCGCTCTTCGAACTCAACCGCACAACTGCGGCTACGCCTGTGCAGGTGGCCAGTCGGTCAGTATCACGCTTTCATCGGCTTGGTGGCGGCGACATTGATCTGGCCATATTGCACAAGGTGCTAGTGCCGCAACTCTGCAAGGAAAACGGCCTTACCGAATTTGATCTGTCCTTCCAGGAAAAAGCCAAGGTGATTACACCGGGGCTGATTGCCGTGGCTGAGGCGCTGAAGATTCAAATCTGTAACGAAATATGGCGCTTGCAGCAATTCGGGAAACTGGAGTCGACGCCGCGCGCGGACATTGGTGCTCGTTATCCCGCGCAGGTTTCCATGCGTCAGGGTGAGCGAACCTTGAAGCTATCGACGGCATCCATCTCTGCGGCACAGTTCGACGACGTGCTGGCCCCATTTCTGAATACAGAACATCTGTTTGCACGCAGCACGGAGTACCGGCTGGAGAATTCGATTTTTGCACCGATTGCAGACGCGCTGGATCGCGCCCGACTTGAATCCGGTGAAATTGACTTCGTACTGGCCGTGGGCGGCAGTTCGCTGATCCCTCAAGTGATGGATGCACTGCGCGGCTACTTTCCGCGTGCACGCATGCTGCAATACGAAGACCGCAAGGATGCCCAGCTTGCTGTCGCGCGTGGTGCCAGTCTTCAGGCGTTGGCTTTGGCGACCAGCGGTCGTGGTGTTATCGCCCCGGTGGTGCAGGACGACATCTATCTTGTCACCCAAAGTGGTGATCTCCGATTGGTGACGCAGAGCGTGACGCTACCTTTCCCTGCTGCCGGTGTCTCAGTCAACGATAGCCTCTCCGTACCCGCAGACGCCTTCGAGCAACCCCTGCGGTTGTCGGTCGAACTGGTGGCAGGTTCGGAGCGCCGCCCTCTGTTTCGTGACCATTGGGACATGACGATGGTGCGCAAGGGCAGCCCGCTGCGCCTGGAGTATGCCTACGATGAAAATCAGGTTTTCCACCTGGAGCTCAAGCAGACGAACTTTCCTGAATCCGTGGCCTTCAAGGCCAGCATCGAGAATCCGCTGTCCCATGTAGTGAACCCAAACCAGCAGCAGGAAGAGATCGACCGTCTGGAGGAAGAGTACCGCCAGGATAATCGCAAGGCTGAGCAGTTGATGCCGCGCATCGCGGAGCTTTGCGCCGATCTTGGGCAACATGACAAAGCCATCGGTCTGGTGCGTACCCTGTTGCGTCAGGCCAACCGGCCCGTGGCCTGGCTGTTAAACCGTCAGGCTATGTATGAGGATGCTCGGGGAAATCAACCGGTGGCCATACGGGGCTATGAGGAGGCGGGCAAGGTCAGTCGTGACTGGGGAGGGCCATTTTTTAATCTGGCATTGCTGCATGAGAAGCAGCGTGAATACGATGCTGCGCTTCGCGCCATCGACCGCTGCATTCAACTTCAAGATTTACCGCCCTACCAGACCTTGAAACTGCGCATTCGCAAGCATCTGAACGCCAACGTGGAGACGTTGGCCAGCGCGGCCCTCATTCTCAAAGACTTCGGCGATCCTGTTGATCTCGATGACTGGGAACTGGGCTGGTTTATCGCTGCTTCCGATCTTGCCGGCGATCAACACGCCAGCGAGGCTGGCAGGAAGATACGTCAATCCCGAAAAGGCGCCGGGCCGGTCGATAGCGGTGGTTTGCGGCCGGAAATGTCCGGGAAGCGAGAGTAGAACATGGCCTGGCTAATTCCATTTTCAAGCCTTACACCCGCTCAGCAGGATGCTGTCCAGATGGACACCCGCACCCACAAAGCCATCGTTGGCGGCCCTGGCGCGGGCAAGACGCTGGTTCTGCTGCATCGGTTGAATCTGCTGTTTCATCGGGCCGGAAAGAATAGCGATGCGGTCAGATTGTTTGTCTATACAAACACACTGAAACAGTTCATTCACGCTGGCAACGACATGCTGGATGTCCCGGACGAGTGCATCTCGACCTTCGACAAGTGGTGCTCTGACGCCTACAAGATGCACGTCGATCAACAGTTGCCCAGAATCGATGGCAAGCCTGACTTTGAGGGTATCCGTGTTGGTGTATTCAGCGCGATTGAGAGTGGCAAGCTGCCGACGCCAGTTTTCGACTGCGTCTTGATCGACGAAGCGCAGGACATGGACATCGGCGCAATTGAGATATTGAAACGCTTGGCACGCCACATCACGGTTTGCATGGACGGCAAGCAGCAACTTTACGACGGGCGAATGACCGAACCCGAGGCGCTGACACGGCTCGGACTTTCGCACCACAACACGGCGCTGCTGGCCGCTTTCCGCTGCAACCCAATGGTGACGGAGTTGGCTGCACAGTTCATCCCGGACGAAACGAGGCGTCAGGACTTCATGCAGCAGGCATCCAACCTTGAGATGGATCGCTCGCGCCCCTTGTTTTTTGTTGCGGACAGCTTTCCCGATGAAGTCGCGCGCCTGATCGAGATGGTCAGGTTGCGTCTTAGCTACGGCGACTCGATTGCCGTCCTGTTTCCCCAGCAACGTCAGGTACACGGATTTGCCAAGGGATTTAAGGAAGCGGGAATTGATGTGGAGGTTCAACAAAGGGATGCGCCCATTGACTTTTCCAATCCCATTCCCAAGCTGATGACCTATCACCAGGCCAAGGGTTTGACCTTTGATAGCGTATTCCTGCCCCGCCTCAATCAGTCCTCGTTCCCTGGACGGATGGCCGAACGTATCGGACACCTGTGTTTTGTCGGCGTCAGTCGCGCCGTAAAGTGGGTCTACATGAGCGGGAATAAACAGGCGTTGATTGCCCCGATGCAGGAGCTTGGACAGAACACTACCCGTCGTTTCCTCGAAACCATGATCAGCAGTGAAGCCGTTGGGTTGCTTAACTCCGGCCTGTTGGTTGGCCGTCCCGAGGTTGCTGCCGATGCTTTTGGACTGGATTGAAGGGCGAGTGCGTTGATTGCTCCGTCACAACTTTGCCTAACTTGTTATCGCCGTATTACCAGCACCGACTTTTGCAACGAGTGTGGAGCGATGAATACGCCATGAGCAAAAAAGTCACCCAGCCGGATACCGCCGCTGTCCCCGCCGCCGTTTTTCAGCAAAAGGCTATCCGTCGCACCCTGCATAACGACGAATGGTGGTTTGTCATCACCGACATCGTTGCCGCCCTGACGGATGCCGCCGATCCGTCGGACTATTGGAAGAAGATGCGCCGCCGCGACCCCGATTTGAGCCTGGATAGCCAAGGGGGGGGACAAATTGCACCCCCCCTTGCGCTGGCGTTTGAGACGGCGGGCGGGCGGCAGAAACTCCAGTGCTGGAATACGCAAGGCATTTTCCGCTTGATCCAGTCCATCCCCAGCCCCAAGGCGGAACCCTTCAAACGCTGGCTGGCCAAGGTGGGCAAGGAGCGTCTGGACGAGATCGAGAACCCCGAGCTGGCGATGGGGCGGATGCAGGGACTCTACGAAAAGAAGGGCTATCCGAAAGAGTGGATCGACAAGCGCCTGCGCGGAATCGCGGTGCGGCAGGATTTGACCGACGAGTGGAAGGCGCGTGGTGTGGCGTCCAGTGTGGAGTTCGCGATTCTGACCAACGAGATCATGCAAGGCACGTTTGATCTGAAGGTGGATGAGTACAAGCAGGTGAAATCGCTGGCGCGGGAAAATCTGCGCGATCACATGACCGACATCGAATTGATCCTGACCATGCTCGGCGAGGCCACGACCACCAAGCTGCACCGCGACCGCGATTCGCAGGGCATCGCGCCGCTGAAAAAAGATGCGAAGGATGGCGGCGCGGTGGCGGGTAGAACGCGCAAGGATATTGAGCAGCAGAGCGGCCAGCCGGTAGTGAGCCGCAGCAACTACTTGCCACCTCCGGCAGATGGCGCGGTGCTGGAAAATGGTGTGGCGTCTGTGAAGCCGACGAAACGCAAGACGATTGCGCCCAAGAAGAAACTGAAGGGCGATCAGACCTGACCGCTCCGTCACGGCGCTTGCAACCACAACCCCGCAAGCCCCGCGCCGTCGCTACCGCGTCGCTGACTGAACCACGCCAGAGCGCATGAAGCCGCGCACTAGCTTCGTGCCTTCGCTCACCGCCGCACCTTCTGCCCCGCCGCCTGCGCCGTCGGCGATGAGACTGCCCACGGCTCCGGCGGCTACACCGGGGCGGTGCTCGTCGTTCTGCACTTCGTGATCCGCCGCCGCTTAAAGCGTTGAAGCGGACGGCTGCGATGCCGGGTCTTGTCCGCTCGAAAGATCAAACCCGATGACGCCGATCAGTTCGCGCCGCTCAATTGCACCCAGCCGAGCAGGGGTAAATCGCAAGCGATTCAACATAACAGCGCATTACCCAAAGTAGGCCAGTCGCTGCGCAGGGCTTCGCTTGGTGGCC
>JAUYFW010000285.1 GCA_030690835.1 Sulfurimicrobium sp.
CCTACTATCGACGAGGAAACCATTCAGGGCGTGGTCGAGGTTCTGCGCTCGGGCTGGATTACCAGCGGGCCCAAGGTCAGGGAATTCGAGGCCGCGCTGTCGGAATATTTCGGCGGCCGGCCGGTACGCGCCTTCAATTCCGGCACGGCCACGCTTGAGGTCGCCCTGCAGTTGTGTGGTATCGGCCCCGGCGATGAGGTCATCACCACGCCCATGTCCTGGGTCGCCACCGCCAATGTCATTCTGCATGTCGGCGCCAGGCCGGTGTTCGTCGACATCGACCCGTTGACGCGCAACATCGACCTCAATCTGATCGAAGCCGCCATCACGCCGCGCACAAAGGCCATCATCCCGGTGGACCTCGCCGGCCTGCCAGTGGATCGCGACCGACTTTACGCCATCGCCGCAAGGCACGGCCTGCGTGTGATCGAGGATGCCGCCCAATCCATGGGAGCGAGCTGGAATGGCAAGCGCATCGGCTCTTTCGGCGACCTGATTTCCTTCAGCTTCCACGCCAACAAGAACATGACCACCAGCGAGGGTGGCTGCCTGGTGCTGAACGACGATTCGCAAATCCCGCTAACCGAAAAGTTGCGCCTCCAGGGCGTGGTGCGCGCCCCGGACGGAAGCATGGACGTGGATGTGGCCGGCGGAAAATCCAATCTTACCGACATCGCGGCACGCATCGGCCTGGGCCAGTTGCCGCAGATCGATGGTTTCAACGAGAAGCGGCGCGAACTGGCACGGCATTACTTCGCCTGTTTCGAGGATTCCCTGGGCTGCCAGTTGCCGCCCAAAAATTTCAGCGACAGCAACTGGCACATGTTCCAGCTCCTGCTGCCGCTGGACAACCTGAACATCAGCCGCGCTGAATTCATCGAGCAGATGCGTCAGCGCGAAATCGGCGTGGGCGTGCATTACCCGGCGATCCACCTGTTCAGCCTCTATCGCGGGCTGGGCTGCAGGGAAGGCGACTTCCCCCGCGCGGAAAAAGTCGGCCGCGAAACCGTCACCCTGCCCCTGTTTCCAGGCATGTCATTGCAGGATGTGGAGCGGGTGTGCATGGCCATCAAGGAAATCATCAAAACGGCCACAAGCATGCCGCTTGTAGCCTTCCCCCACCCCTGCCCTCCCCCAACCCATCCCTATCCTAACCTTCCCCTTGAAGGGGAAGGGACGATTGCCCTTCCTCCCGCAAGCGGGGGGAAGTTGGAAGGGGGGACGGGAGAGAGGGACGCAGGCTCGCTTCGCGAGTTTCAAGATAAGGCGAAGAAATGAACACTCCCGACGTCTCCGTCATCATTCCCGTGTACAACGAGGAAGAAGGCCTGCAAACCCTGTTCGACCGCCTTTATCCGGCACTGGACAAGCTTGAAACAAGCTACGAAATCGTATTCATCAACGACGGCAGCCGCGACCGTTCCGCCGCCATCCTGCGCGAACAATTCCAGAAACGCCCCGACGTGACGCGAGTGATCCTGTTCAACGGCAACTTCGGCCAGCACAAGGCCATCATGGCTGGTTTCGAGCATTGCCGTGGCAAAAAAATCGTGACGCTCGACGCCGACCTGCAAAACCCGCCGGAAGACATCGGCAATCTGCTGGCCAAAATGGACGAAGGATTCGACTACATCGGCTCGATCCGTCGCCAGCGCAGCGACAGCTGGTGGCGCCACGCTGCCTCCCGCGCCATGAACCGCCTGCGCGAGCGCATCACCCACATCAAGATGGCCGACCAGGGCTGCATGCTGCGCGCCTACAGCCGCGACATCATCGACACCATCAACCAGTGCAACGAGGTCAACACCTTCATCCCGGCGCTGGCCTACAGCTTTGCGCGCAACCCGACCGAGATCGTAGTCGGGCACGAGGAACGCGCCGCCGGCGAATCGAAATATTCCCTTTACAGCCTGATCCGCCTCAACTTCGACCTCATGACCGGATTTTCGCTGGTACCGCTGCAGATGTTCTCCATGGTCGGCATCGCGGTCTCCATCCTCTCGGCCTTCTTCGTGGTGTTCCTGATGATTCGCCGCCTGATCGTCGGCCCCGAGGCGGAAGGCATGTTCACCCTGTTTGCGATAGCCTTTTTCCTGATTGGGATTGCGTTGTTCGGCATCGGGTTGCTGGGCGAATACGTGGGGCGGATTTATCAGGAAGTGCGGCACAGGCCGAGGTATCTGATTCAGGCTATTCTGGAGCAGAAAACGCCTACGGAGTAACGCTTGTCATTTAATGCATGGCGTTATACCATAACACCATGATTCAGTCGTTCAAATGCGGCAACACACAAGCCCTGTTCGCGGGTCAGACGGTCCCTCGCTTCGTCAATATCCGCTCGGTGGCTGAACGTAAACTGCAAATGTTGCATCGGGCAACACGCATAGAGGATTTGCGCGTGCCACCGCAAAACCGGCTGGAGAAACTTAAAGGCACCCGCAAGGATCAATGGAGCATTCGCATCAACGACCAATGGCGCGTATGTTTCCGTTTCGAGGACGGGAACGCCTTTGATGTAGAGATCGTGGACTACCACTGAATGGAGGAAATTATGGACATGGTTAATGGCATGCGCCCAATCCACCCGGGAGAAATCCTGCGCGAGGAATTCCTAGTTCCACTGGGGCTATCCGCCAATGCGCTGGCCATCGCCCTGCGCGTCCCCGCGCCACGCATCAACGACATCGTGCGCGAACGCCGGGCAATCAGCGCCGATACAGCATTGAGACTGGCGCGCTACTTCGGCACGAGCGCGGAATTCTGGCTGGGCCTGCAGGCCGACTTCGACTTGAAAATCACGCTTTCTGAAAATGGTGTAAAAATCGAGCAGGATATCTCGCCAATGGCGCAGGCGGCATGAGCAATTGCCACAAATTCCTGATGGACGCGAGAGGATGCCAGCCATCATTACCGCTCGTCCTTTGCATGTCGGTATCCGTTCGGATACACTGTGGAAAATGAACTTCTTTGAACGCTCCGAGGAATTCGACGCTTGGCTCTCCGGGCTGAAAGACAAGGTAGGGCGCGCCCGGATCATCCATCGGATCAGGTCTGCCGAACATGGAAATTTCGGTGACTGTGAGCCGGTAGGCGAAGGTGTCTCGGAAATGCGCATTCATGTTGGGCCGGGCTATCGAGCCTATTTCACACGGCGTGCCGAGGTGGTTTATTTGCTTCTCCTGGGCGGCGACAAGTCTTCGCAGAAGCGTGATATCAAACGCGCCATTGAGATGGCGCGTGCCTTGGACAAGGAGTGAAACATGGCCAAATTTGCCCCATTCGATGCCGCTGACTACCTCGATGATGAGGAAACCATCGCGGAATACATAACCGCCGCACTGGAAGACCCCAACCCCGATGTATTTCTAACCGCCGTGCGTGATGTGGCTCGCGCACGTGGCATGACACAGCTCGCCAAGGATACCGGTCTTGGGCGCGAGAGTCTTTACAAGGCACTCACGCCAGGCGCCAAGCCACGCTACGACACGGTACTCAAACTGCTTCATGCTCTCGGTGTCAAGCTTTCCGCTTCGCCTGTCCATTAGGTTGGCTGCTTTACATTACAAGTATTATTAACCTTGAACATTAGGCAAAAACATGCCTCGCATCTTTGCAACTGTTCGCGAACTGATCTATTGGGAGTATGCAAAGATCATTTCAGAAAAGGCTGTAGGAGATAGGCTGAACTACAAATTTACAACCTTCACCTACCAGAAGTTAATCCATGGAAAATCGACGCCGTCTTCCATACTCTCAGAGAACCAACAGCTTTTCTTGATGGGTGACATCTGTGCATATTGCGGAGCTACGGGCGCACTTCATTGGGAGCATATTGTTCCCCTGTCCGCTGGTGGGCCAGACAACATTGATAACATGGTTCGTGCGTGCGCTCATTGCAATCTCACAAAGGGCGCGCGTGATCCATATCAGTGGTACCTCGGAAACAAAATAGAGCAAATCCCGCGAGTTGTTCTCGGCAAGTTCTTGAAGGTCGTCTTCGACAAATACGCTTCCCAATACCTACTTGATTCAACGGACTACATGCAGATTCACGCAGTTGAAAGAATCACCCTAAGCTACATTTTTCATAATCAGGCGGCAAGTGATGTTGGGCAAAAAAACCACCTAATCCAGCGGACAACCGGGTCTGCGCAATAAGCCGCACAAGCCAGTACCTTAAACGTTGAACTCACAAAGATGAACCCACCTCCCCGCGCCGTCGTCTTCGCCTACCACAACGTCGGTGTGCGCTGCCTGTCGGTCCTGCTCGCCCACGGTGTTAAGGTTGAACTGGTCATCACCCACACCGACAACCCCAATGAAACCATCTGGTTCGACAGCGTGGCCGAACTGGCGGCCCGGCACGACATCCCCGTCATCACACCGGACGATCCCAATACGCCGGAAATTGTTAGTCAAATCCTCGCCCTGCAGCCGGATTTCCTGTTTTCTTTCTACTATCGCAACATGCTGAAGAAGGACATCCTGGACATCCCCGCGCGCGGCGCCTTCAACATGCATGGCTCTCTCTTGCCCAAGTACCGCGGCCGGGTGCCGGTGAACTGGGCGATCATCAAGGGCGAAAGAGAAACGGGCGCGACGCTCCACGTCATGAACGAGAAACCGGACAACGGCGCCATCGTGGATCAGCAGGCCATACCCATCCTGCCGGACGATACGGCGCTGGAGGTGTTCCACAAGGTATGCTGCGCGTCGGAAATCACGCTCGACCGCTGTCTGCCGAAACTGCTCGCCGGAGAGGCGCAATTGCAGCCGCAGGATTTGAGCCAGGGCGGCTATTTCGGCGGACGACGCGCGGAAGATGGTAAAATCCGCTGGTTTGAATCGGCGCAGGCCATTCATAATCTGGTGCGCGCCGTTGCGCCGCCCTACCCTGGCGCCTTTACGCAACTGGCCGGGAAGCCGATGCGGGTCCTGCGTACCATGCTGGAGCCATCCCGAGCGGCACGCAGTCCGGTGCCGGCGTTTTATTGCGAACATGGGCGCTGCTATGCTGAATGCGGCGACCGCAAGGTGTTGCGCGTGCTGGCGTTCGAGTGGGATGCACAGGCCTTGAGCGCGGAAGAATTTACGGCACGGTTCGGCAGTGAACCGATGCCCTTTGAAGATTGTTGATTTGAAAGGAAAACAGTGAAAAAAGTTCTGATCCTCGGCGTGAACGGCTTCATCGGCCACCATCTCTCCCAGCGCATTCTCGACACCACCGACTGGGAAGTGTACGGCATGGACATGTACAGCGAGCGCGTGACCGACCTGATGGCGAACCCGCGCTTCAATTTCTTCGAGGGCGATATCACCATCAACAAGGAATGGATCGAGTACCACGTCAAGAAGTGCGACGTGGTGCTGCCGCTGGTGGCGATTGCCACACCGGCGACCTACGTCAAGGAACCGCTCAAGGTATTCGAACTGGACTTCGAGGCCAACCTGCCGATCGTGCGCCAATGCGTCCAGTACGGCAAACACCTGATTTTCCCTTCTACCTCGGAAGTTTACGGCATGTGCCGCGACGACGAATTCGACCCGGAGAACTCCGAACTGATTCTCGGCCCGATCAACAAGCCGCGCTGGATCTACTCCTGCTCCAAACAGCTGATGGACCGGGTGATCTTTGCCTACGCCATGAAGACCGAATTCAACTTCACCCTGTTCCGTCCCTTCAACTGGATAGGCGCCGGCCTGGACAACATCAACACCGCCAAGGAAGGCAGCTCGCGCGTCATCACCCAGTTCCTCGGGCACATCGTGCGCGGCGAGGATATCAAACTGGTGGACGGCGGCACAGCCAAGCGTTCCTACACCTACGCCTCGGATGGCATCGATGCGCTGATGAAAATCATCGAGAACAAGAACGGCGTCGCCACCGGCCAGATTTACAACATCGGCAACCCGTCCAACAACTATTCGGTGAAGGAACTGGCCAGCATGATGCTAGACCTGGCGCGGGAATACCCGGAATACGCCGAAACGGCACGCAAGGTAAACACACTTGAAGTCAGCTCCGGCGACTACTACGGCAAGGGCTATCAGGACGTGCAGAACCGCGTGCCGAAAATCGACAACACCATGCGCGATCTCGACTGGAAGCCTCAGGTGAACATGGCTGACGCGCTCAAACACATCTACGAAGCCTATCGCGGCCAGGTGGCGGAAGCACGCAAGCTGATGGATTGATGCACAAACCCGGGGCGCATACGTGCCCCGGCCAAGTTATATGTAGCGACTCCGATCTGATCTGACAGCCCATGTCAGATTAGCGCCATTTTGAATAAACCCAGAAAAAGCAGATAGCCACAGAGAACACAGAGTTCACAGAGAGAAATCAGCATGTTACATCTTGTTGGTGGCTCACCCGGCGGGAGGGACTGGCAAACGTGGACAAACCCCTGATTTCTCTGTGTTCTCTGTGTTCTCTGTGGCTTGAACTGAGATTTTTATGATAAACATGGATCTTTGTTGATGACATTTTGTCCCTGTGGTTCCGGACGTGACCTTGAGGATTGCTGCGGCCCTATCGTTGCCGGAGCCCTTGCGCCCACTCCCGAGGCATTGATGCGGTCACGCTATACCGCATTTGTGCTGGGCAAGATCGACCATATTGACCGTACCCATGCCCCCGAGATAAGCGATGATTTCAATCGGGCAGAAGCCGAGCGCACTGTTGCTGAAGTCGAATGGCTCGGGCTGGATGTGCGCAATGCCAGCGAAAGCGGCGACTCGGGCAGCGTGGAGTTTGCGATCCGCTTCCGCCGTGACGGCCAGGAACTGACGCAGCACGAAGTGTCGAGCTTCCGTCGCGTGGAGGGACACTGGCTGTACGAGGGCGGGAAGGTCAGTGCCAAGCCTCCGCCGCGCCAGGTCGTCAAGATCGGCCGCAACGATCCCTGCCCCTGCGGATCAGGCAAGAAATACAAGAAGTGTTGCGGCGCATAAGGGAGTTAGTGCGGGATGGATCGGCGTTTCAACTGCACGGCATGTGGCAAATGCTGTTTTGGCTGGCTGCCGCTGACGCTCAATGATGCCCTGAGCCACGCCGCGCGTTTTCCGCTGGCCCTGGTCTGGACGCCCGTGCCACAAGGCACCCGGGCCTTTTCGCTCACTGCACGTCTGGGGACCACGATCAGGCTGCGCAATCGCAAGCAGATCGCCGCGCTCATCACCCCGACCGCCTATCTCCCGCCATCGTTTCCTTGTCCCGAGCTGACCGCCGAGGACCTGTGTGGCATTCATGAGAACAAACCCTTGCGCTGCCGGACCATGCCGTTCTACCCCTACCGCGAGGAGCAGGACCAGGCCGACCTACTGGTTCCCCGCAAGGGTTGGGCCTGCGACACTTCAGTGGCCGCACCGGTCGTTTATCACAACAAGGGCATCGTCGAGCGCACCGACTTCGACCTCGAGCGCAAGGAATTGCTCGAACAGGCACCCACGATGCGCGCCTACGCCGACTATGTGCTGAAATACATGCCCTGGATCATCGACAGCCTCGGCGCTATCGCGCAGCAACCAGGTGGCAACGTGATCACCAGCCTGTCCTCTTTTCTTACGGCGATCAGGCAATTTGATGCGGTAACACTGGCCGCGCAGCAACTGCCCGTGCTCAAGGATTATGCGGCCAGGACCTCCGGCGCTCCAGAACTGCTTGAGTACCAGCGCAATTACGCCGGTTGGGCGAGGGAAATGGAATATCTGGCAAGATCCAAGAGTCCGCAGGATTCCGCTCAAACCCCGGACTCGCCGCTCTAACTTTCATGGCAGCAGATGCCGCCCCGGATAATGAACCAAAAGTAGGCGCCTCTAGGCGACAAGTGAAAAGTGAAGCCGTTCGGGCTACGCCCTTACTGTAAAGCGTGAAAGGTAAGAGCGATTACAGTGGATGCC
>JAUYFW010000291.1 GCA_030690835.1 Sulfurimicrobium sp.
GCCCTGGATTCCTTGGCATAGTTGCCGGAAGCGGCTTTGATCGCACCGCAGGAGGAGTGGCCAACAAAAATCAGCAGCGGCGTGTGCAAATGATGCACCCCATACTCGACCGAGCCCTCGGCTGTAACCATCTGGTTGCCGATATTGCGCACCATGAACAAGTCGCCGTCCGGCGTTTTGTCGAACGCCTGGGTATGTACCCGCGAGTCCGAGCAGGTCACGACCGTGGCGCGCGGCATCTGCCCGGCGATGAGGGGCTTGAAATACGCTGCGTTATGGGATCTGACAAACTCGTCGTTGTCCCGCAGCAGATTATTGACTATACCCTTGAGTTGCTCGGATTCGGATTCAGGCATGGTGGCTGTGGCGTGCTTCACGGCAGCGCGATGACTCACCACCGCAATGGCGTTAAGCGGCAGACATGCAATAACAACGGCAATCAGGCTGCTTTTTAACGCTGACATGGTTATTCCCACTCGATGGTTGCTGGCGGCTTGCCGCAAATATCGTACACCACGCGATTGATGCCGCGCACTTCGTTGATGATGCGGTTGGAAACCTTGCCCAGCAGTGTGTATGGCAACTCGGCCCAGTGCGCGGTCATGAAGTCCTGGGTCTGCACCGCGCGCAGGGCGACCACGTAGTCGTATGTGCGGCCGTCGCCCATCACTCCCACCGCTTTCACCGGCAGGAATACGGCAAAGGCTTGCGAGGTTTTTTCGTACCAGCCGGAAGCGCGCAGCTCCTCGATGAAGATGGCGTCTGCGCGGCGCAGCAGCTCGGCGTATTCGAACTTGACCTCGCCCAGGATGCGCACTCCCAGGCCCGGACCGGGAAAGGGATGACGATATACCATGTCGTGCGGCAGCCCCAGGGCGATACCCAATTCGCGCACTTCATCCTTGAACAGTTCGCGCAATGGTTCCAGCAGCTTGAGGTGCAGAGTGTCCGGCAACCCGCCGACATTGTGGTGCGACTTGATGGCGTGGGCCTTTTTAGTTTTCGCGCCGGCGGATTCGATCACGTCCGGATAAATGGTGCCCTGCGCCAGCCATTTGGCATTCGGCAGCTTGGCCGATTCCTGCTGGAATACCTCGACGAATTCGCGCCCGATGATTTTGCGTTTCTGTTCCGGGTCGGTTACCCCGGTCAGATGCTTCATGAATTCGCCGCTGGCGTCGACGTGGATGACCTTGACACCGAGATTGTCGGCAAACGTCTTCATCACCTGTTCGGCTTCATTCAGGCGCAGCAGGCCGTTGTCCACGAACACGCAGGTGAGCTGCGTGCCAATGGCGCGGTGCAGCAACGCCGCCACCACCGATGAATCCACGCCACCGGAAAGGCCGAGAATCACTTCATCGGACCCCACCTCGGAGCGAATTCGGCCGATGGCCTCCTCGACATAATCCGGCATGTTCCAGTCGTAGCCGCAGCCGCAGATGTCATGCACGAAACGCTCGAACAGGGCTTTGCCTTGCAGGGTATGCGTCACTTCGGGATGGAACTGCACACCATAGAAGTGGCGCGCCTCGTCGGCCATGGCGGCGATAGGCGTGGCGGCGTTGGAGCAAATGACCTTGAAGCCCGCCGGCAGCGCGGTGACCTTGTCGCCGTGGCTCATCCACACATCGAGCAAGCCGTGACCTTCCTCGTTGCTGCGGTCCTGGATGTCGCGCAGCAATTGCGAATGGCCCTGAGCGCGCACCTCGGCATAACCGAACTCACGGTGAGAAGCGTTTTCCACCATTCCGCCCAATTGCGCCGCCATGGTCTGCATGCCGTAGCAGATACCCAGCACCGGTACGCCTAGCTCAAACACCACATCCGGCGCGCGCGGCGTTTCCTCCTCATACACCGAGGAGGGGCCGCCGGAAAGAATCACCCCCTTTGGGTTGAATTCGCGGATGAACTCGGGGCTGACATCGTAGGGATGCAGTTCGCAATAAACACTGGATTCGCGCACGCGGCGGGCGATCAACTGGGTGTACTGGGAACCGAAGTCGAGGATGAGGATTTTGGCGTGCATGGTTTTTTCAGGCGGGGCGGCTCAAAAACAAAGGAGGCGAGGGTACGCGAGCTTACGTAACCCCCGCCTCCTTTACAGGGTGACGATCAAACGTGGTAGTTCGGCGCTTCCTTGGTGATCTGCACGTCGTGGACGTGCGATTCCTTGATGCCGGCATTGGTGATTTCGACGAACTGCGCAGTTTCGTGGAAGCGCGGGATGCTGGCTGCACCCAGGTAACCCATCGAAGAACGCAGGCCGCCCATCAGTTGATGCAACACGGAAAGCACGCTGCCCTTGTGCGGCACACGACCCTCGATGCCTTCCGGCACCAGCTTGTCGGCATTGGCTTCGTTGTCCTGGAAGTAGCGATCCTTGGAGCCTTTCTGCATCGCGCCCAGCGAACCCATGCCGCGATAGGATTTGTAGGAACGGCCCTGATACAGCTCGATTTCGCCCGGCGCCTCGTCGGTGCCGGCCAGCAGACCGCCGAGCATCACGCAATGACCACCGGCGGCGATGGCCTTGGCGATGTCGCCGGAGTAGCGGATGCCGCCATCGGCGATCAGCGGCACGCCCGCCTTGGCGAGAGCAGCGGCCACATTGGCGACCGCGGAAATTTGCGGCACGCCGACACCGGCGACGATGCGGGTGGTGCAGATGGAGCCGGGGCCGATACCGACCTTGACGCAATCGGCGCCGTGATCGACCAGCGCCAGCGCGGCATCGGCGGTGGCGATATTGCCGCCGATGACCTGAATGTTCGGGTAATGCACCTTCACCCATTTGACGCGGTCGAGCACGCCCTGGGAGTGACCGTGCGCGGTATCCACCACGAGCACATCGACGCCGGCCTCGGCCAACGCGGCGATGCGCTCGTCGTTTTCCGGGCCGACACCGACGGCGGCGCCAACCAGCAGATGGCCCAAGCCATCCTTGTTGGCCAGCGGGTGTTCGCTGGATTTCCGGATGTCCTTGACGGTGATGAGCCCCTTGAGATCGAAATCATCATTGATCACGACCAGGCGTTCGAGCCGATGCTTGTGCAGCAGCGCAATAACTTCCTCTTTGCTGACGCCCTCTTTCACCGTCACCAGCTTGTTGCGCGGCGTCATGATGTCGCGCACCAGTTGATCGAAGTTGGTCTCGAAGCGCAGATCGCGATTGGTGACGATACCCACCACCTTGCCCGCCTCGTCCACCACCGGCAGACCGGAAATACGGTAACGGCGGGTGATTTCCAGCACGTCGCGCACGCTCATGGTCGGGCTGATGGTGATGGGATCCTTCACCACGCCAGACTCATAGCGCTTGACCTTGGCGACTTCGGCCGCCTGTTGTTCAGGCGTGAAATTCTTGTGGATGATGCCGATGCCGCCTTCTTGCGCCATCGCGATGGCCATCGGCGCCTCGGTGACGGTATCCATGGCGGCGGATACGACAGGAAGATTCAGGGAGATTTCCCGCGTGAGCCGGGTTTTCAGGCTGACGTCGCGCGGCAGAATGCCGGAATACGCGGGGACAAGGAGGACGTCGTCAAACGTCAGTGCTTTTTGCAGAACTCGCATGATGGAAAAGCCTAGCGCACAAAAACAGCATTATACCGGTGGCACTGGCCTCCCCCAAGGTCTGGTGTTTAATTACCAGTTGCCGGGAAAGCGATTGACGCACAAGCAAGCGGGGAATTAAGGTCCGCACGCCGCTATTCTGGCGTTTGTGTTATTCACCCAATGGAGAGGAGATTCCATGAATTCAAAGATTTTTTCCGCCGCCGCAGCCAGCCTGATCGCATTGTTCATGATCGGTTGTAGCGCAACTCCGACCAAATCGGCCGAAACGCCGAAAGCACCAGCGGCAGCAGTCGCCGCGCCCACGATCAGCGAAGAAGCGCAAAAAGCGCTGACCCAGGCCGAAGCCGACGTCAAAGCCGCCAAGTCAAAGTTCGCGCTGTGGACCACGGCTGAAACCGCGTTGAAAGCCGCACAGGAAGCCGCCAAGGCTGGCGACAGCGCCGGCGTGATCAGCCAGGCCAAATATGTTTCCGGCCAGGTGAAGCAGGGTCTGGCTCAGATCAGCTACCCGACGACCGAGCAGAAATAAATTCGGCGCGGATTTTCCGCAAACGAAAAGGGCGGCTCGTGCCGCCCTTTTCATTTGACTTAAGTAGTGATGGGTCGCGAGTAACACGAGAAAACACCACCACGCCATGGTGGATGCGCTGCGCTTATCCACCCTACGCCACTTGCCCGATGCGTAGGATGGGTTGAGCGCAGCGAAACCCATCATGGCGGCGGGAACCGTGGGCGATGGGTTTCGCTATCGCTCAACCCATCCTACAAGCTGTAAAAAATTTCGACAGCGGGCGATGCCCGAACCCTTAAAAACCTAAAACCGTGGGGGTATCCCCCCACACCCCCGAAAGGGTCGAAGCGCTCGAAGCGCCGAATCACCCACGCCGCCGCAGCGCGCCCAAACCGGCCAAACCCAGTCCCAGCAGCATCAACGTCGCCGGCTCCGGCACGGCGGCGACATCGCCGGGGCGAACAGCCCAAGCATAAAACTCGTAGCTCTGGCTGGCCGCGTGCTGGATGCCGAAGTTCGTGCCGAAGCCCCACGCGTCGTTTGCACCCGACGCGTACTCCAACCCGGACCAGTACACGTAGGATTGGAGGTTGTCGATCAGGCCGACATCCTTCTCGCCGCCATATGTGCCGTTGCCGAAGATGCCGAAGTCAGGCTGATACGCGCCGCTCGGGGAGTAATAGCCTTTCAGCCCCAGGTTGTTGTAGTACATGTGCGCCATCTCGCTGTACTTCGTAATGGGGGTAGTGCTGGTATCGACGGTCTGCACGTTGTAGCCACAGTCAGTGCCGGTGTAGGCGACGTCAGTACAGCCCGAGGTGCCGGTATCCACCAGGGTGGGCAGGCGCCAGTCGCTGTAGCCGCCGTAGTTGAGATTAGCCGCCCAGGTATTGGCTTCAGCCCAGTTCATCTTGCCATCGGCATCGTAGTTGCTGGTCTTGGCATAGTTGGCGTCTTGCAGCCAGGTGAGGTTGAGTACGTTGTCGTAGATCAGCCCGCCGCCACGGTCGATCAAGGTGGCTTGTGCGACACCGCTTAAGCTTAGGCCGGCCAGCAGGGCCAGGATCAGTGGTTTGTTTTGCATGGTTTGCTCCCAAGGTTGTTGTACCGGATTATCCCGCACACACGGGAGGGCTTAAAGCAATTACCGCGCCATCACCCAGGATAATTTATTTTTCTGTTTTTATTCAGTCACTTGGCGACGAGGCAAGGCAAGGCAAGGCAAGGCAAGGCAAGGCAAGCAAAAGTGTAAATATTGCCGACAAATGGCGCTACCCAGTTTGTTGCTGCAATTGCGCCACCTGCTAACCCATCATGCAAGTTGGGCTTGCGCGCCCTATGACGAAACAAGCAGCAAGCCGAACCGGAGGCGCTTTGGGCGGCGCTTGGCCGAGGTTCAGTGCTCACTGCTTCGCTCTTTCGTTCGTCCGTCGCTGGCTCAATTAGGCTGCGATGGTTTTTTGTTGGCTGATCGCCACAAAACTGTTTCACGGTAACGTCCACTTGCGCGC
>JAUYFW010000293.1 GCA_030690835.1 Sulfurimicrobium sp.
GCCAGCGAAGCCGCAAAAACGTCGGCGAACTGGGCTTGCGAAGTCTTGAAACCCACCGTGCCCGAGTTGGCCACGTTATTACCGATCACATCCAGGTTTTTGGAGGAAGTGTTCAGCCCGCTCAATCCGGTTTGGAAACCCATGATATTTCTCCTTACAGAATTTGTTTGACTTGGGACACGGCCACCGGACCGAGCCCGACCACGTTCAGCGTCGCGCCCTGCGCGCCCAGCGACACGCTGGCAACCTGGCCCACCGCCAGCGCGGCGACGTCGATTTTCTTGCCGCCCTGCGTAGCGGCCACCTCGAAGGTGTAGCTGCCGTCCGGCGCGACAGCCCCGCTATCGGTCGTGCCGTCCCACTGGAACGGGATGCTGCCGGCCGCCTTCTGAGCGCCCAGATCAGCCGTGTGAATCACCGCGCCGGAAGCGTCCTTGACCTTGACCGTCAGGCTGTCCACCGCCTGCGGGATATCCACGCCGCCGTAGGCCACCCCGCCAGTCAATTCCAGCGTACTACCCGGAATCATCACCCCACGACCGATGAGACTGGCCGCTTGAAGTGACTGCCCGGAAAGATAGGAGGCCGACATTGCGCTCGCCGCATCATTGAGCTTGCCCAACTCGGTCACCGTGGAAAGCTGCGCCATCTGCGAGGTAATCTCGGCGTTATCCATGGGGTTCAAGGGGTCCTGGTTTTGCAACTGCGTCACCAGCAACTTGAGGAAGCGGTCTTCCGTCTCCTTTGCGCTGGTAGCGGCGGTGGTGGCCGTGGTGGCGGTCGAACCTGAAACCGTATTAACCGTAGTCATGATTTTCTATCTCCTTATTGGCCCAGTTGCAGCGTTTTTAGCAACAGCGTTTTTGCCGTGTTCATCACATCCGCGTTGCTCTGGTAGGAACGCGAGGCGGAAATCATGTTTACCATTTCTTCCACCGCGTTGACGTTGGGCATGGTGACGTAGCCCTTGGCGTCGGCCAGCGGATGCTTGGGGTCGTACAGCATCTTCATCGGCGCCGGGTCGTCGATCACCCTGCTCACCCGCACCCCTGCGGCGGCGCCGTTGCTGCCGCCCAGCGGCGTGGCGCTGAATACCACCTGCTTGGCGCGATAAGGCTGACCGGTGGAACTGGTGGCGCTATCGGCGTTGGCCAGGTTGCTGGCCACCACGTTGAGGCGCTGGGATTGCGCCGTCATGGCGGAACCGGAGATATCGAACAGATTGAACAGGGACATGATTATTGACCTTTCAGGGCAAGATCGAGGGTTCTGAATTTGCCGCTCACGCGGTCCAGGGCAAACTGGTAGCGGATGGCGTTATCGATGAACTGGGTGCGCTCCACATCCATATCCACGGTATTGCCGTCGATGCTGGGCTGGGAGGATTGGCGGTACTGGGTGCGCGCGCCGAGAGGGTTGCTTTCCCTGGCTTGCAGGTGGCCCGGCGCGGTGCGGTTCAGACCCACCGGCTCGCCAGGCCCCACTGCTGCCCGCAGTGCCTTGGAAAAATCAATGTCCACTGCCTTGTAATTGGGCGTATCGGCATTGGCGATATTGCCCGCCAGCAACTGCTGACGGTGCGCATGCAGATTCAGCGCCTTGCTCATGAAGCCGATTTCGTCGTCTATCCTGCCGATCATGGCCGCCAACCTTAAAACTTGATGATGGCGTTAATGAAGCACGGATCGTGCCAGAGAGGTGGGGCGTGAAATGTGAAAGGTGAAGCCGCTGCGCTGTGAAACGTAAAAACCCTGCCTTTGCACGCTTCACGCTTCACAACGAAGGCGAAGCCGAGTGGCTTCACATTTCACCAACTCACCAATCGAAGCAGGGCTGCGGCAAAATTTGCCGCATGCGGCAAAACGATCAGTCAGCCGGCACCACGCGGTTGCGACCGGATTCCTTCGCTTGATAGAGCGCCTTGTCGGCGCGGCTGATCATGGACTCGGCACCCTCGCCCGCCCCCCGCAGCGCCACGCCGGCGCTGAAGGTAATCAGCAGGCGCTGGTTGTCGTGCATGAAGAAGTTCTTGGTGAGGTGGCGCTGCACGCGCGTCATCACCATGACCGCCTCGTCCATCCCGGCATCTGGCAGGATGATGACGAATTCCTCGCCGCCAAAACGGGCAATGACATCCGTGGGGCGCAAAGCCTCCTTTACCACCCGCACCAGATGAATCAGCGCTTCATCGCCGGCATCGTGGCCGTAAGTGTCATTGAGCCGCTTGAAGTGGTCGATATCCAGCAGCGACACGCACAGCGGCACATTGAGCCGGTCGGCGCGCGATAGTTCGCGTTCGAAAGCATTGTCCATGCCGCGCCGGTTAAGCGTGCCGGTCAGATGATCCTCGTGCACCAGCTCGCTGACGTGGTCCAGTTCCTTTTCCAGCTGGCGGATTTTTTCCTCTGCTTCCTTGACCCGTTTATGCGCCAGCTCCAGCTCGTCACGCGAACGCAACATATCCAGTTGCATGCCGCGGGTGTCTTTCATCAGGTTGCCGAGAATCTGGTTGAGCTTGTTGATATCCTCGGTGCGGCCAATCTCTTCGGTATATTTCTCGATCTTGCTGTGGTATTCGCCGGTGCTGGCGGTCATTTCCGACATGCGGTCGATGAAGGTCGCCATCATGTTCTTGATCGTGTCCTTGGCTTCCATCAGGCTGTTTTTCAAGTTCCCCTGCTTGAAAATCACCTCCTTGAAGCTGCGCTCGGCGTCATACAAAACACGGCTATCGAGCGGCTTGGCGATGATGTCCTGCACCACGGCAATTTGCCCGCCCAACCACTGGTCACCCAGCATCAACTCGCTGATATTGTCCACCAGCAAACGCAGCAGTCGCACCAGACCATCCAGCACCTGGGCGTCGGAGTCGTTGCGCAGTTCGAGTTTGATCCAGAATTGCTTGAGGTTCTTCGCGACGCCCTGGATGGATAACTGATCCCGCGCCTCGCGGGCCTGCTGTGCCAGCAACATGGCTTCATCACGCAGATCGGGGAATTGGGAAAGGCGGGGCGCGACGCCGGTTTGAATGGTTTGCGCCAGCATCTCGCGCAAGGCGCCTGGGATATCGCTGGTTGAAATCTCCAACGTGGCTGAACTGCCCCCAGGCTCTGCCAGGGTTTTACCCTGTGGCTCGGCGACAACCTCGCCACCTTCAACTGGCACGCCCGTCTGTGCCACCGGGTTTTCCGCCCAGGAACTGACCAGCGCCTGCACCTTGGTGAACAGCACCGCCGAATCGCGGGAAAAGTTGCTCAAAACCCGCTCCAGCCCATCCTTCTTGCGCGCCACGGTTATCCCGCTCTGCTTCAGGTCCCACTGGCGCATCAACTCGCGAATCAAGTCCCCCCAGGGAATTTCACTGCCCGCTTCCGATTTAGGCAGCAGGCTGGCCAGCGCGGCCTCGACCGCCTTTTGTTCTCCCGACCCAAGTGCTTTCGCCAGTGCCTTGAATTGCGGCCCCATCCCGGGAACCTGCCTGGTCAATTCCTGCAAGGCTTTCAACAAGGTCTGATCGCCCTTGGACTGCGACGCCAGCGGCTTGATGCCGGCAATTTCGTGATAAATGGTCTGGTAATTTTCCGGCGTGGGAGCAAGTCGCCGTGCCGACAAAAGCTTCAAGGTTTCGCGGGCGATATCCGTGGGATTGGTGAAGGCGGGCATTTCGATTCAGGCCAGGCAAGTTAAAGGCAAAAATAATTTTGAATTATTAATGTTGAATTTTTAATGGGTGAGCGCCTTCTCGGCGCGACTACGCAAATTTAAAACTAAACATTCAAAATTAAACATTGGTATAACTTAGGTAGGTGCTGGCGCAGTATAGCACCACGGCATTTTCGGTTACAATCCGGCCATGCTTACGCGCCTGTTGTACTTCTGCCTGTTACTGATTTTCCCCTTCCCGACCCTGGCCGATGGCCAGTGGCAAAGTCTGGAAGCCATCCGCACCGGCGCTACCCAATTCGTTCTCCAGCAGACCACGGCCCAGCCGGGCAGCGTGACCGCCACGGCGGGGACACTGGATTCCCGTTTGCGTTTGCCCGCCTGCCCCGCCATGGAATTTTTCGTGCCGACCGGCAGTCGCCTGTGGGGTAACAGCAACGTTGGTGTGCGTTGCCCGGCCCCGTCCACATGGAGCCTGTACGTGCCGGTCAACATAAGGGTTACCGCCGACATCGTGTTCGCCGCCCGTCCCCTGCAAGCAGGGCAAAAGTTGAGCGAACCGGACATCCTGATAAAAAGCGACGATATCACCCAGTTCGCCTCCGGGGTCATCACCGACCCCAGACAGGCATTGGGCAAAACCGTCAGCCTTGGCGTCGCGGCGGGCTATCCCTTGCGCATCGACATGCTGCGCGCACCCAACGTAATCCAGCAGGGGCAGAGCGTAAAAATCGTCGCCCAGGGACGGGGCTTCCAGGTCAATGCCGAAGGCAAGGCACTGGGCAACGCCGCCGAGGGGCAAATTGTTGCGATACGCACGCCATCCGGGCGGATCATCAAGGGGACCGCGCGAGAAGGAGGCGTCGTTGAAGTACCGTTCTGAGCCGATTCCTGAATGGCATGGCAATTGCTATACTGGGACAATAGAAAATAATGCAAAGTCGGCTAAAGTTTTTCCGTTCCATGCCGCTGATAACACCTATCAATAGTCTCCTGATCAGCAGGAATGGCGCAAAGGAAATATCGTGAAAATTGACAGTTCAGCCGGCAACCCCATTGCCACCCCAAATGCCGAAAGCAAAGTGGCGCGCGGCAACGTCCAGCAGCAAGCCACCACGAAAGCGGAAAGCCGGGATGAAGTACAGTTGACTTCATCCAGCCAGTTGCAGGCCATGGGCAGCAGCCTCAGTGACAGCACGCCGATGGATAGCGCAAAGGTTGAGGCCATCAAGCAAGCCATCTCCGAGGGGCGTTTCAAAATCAACCCGGAAATGATCGCCGATCGCCTGCTGAACTCGGTTAAAGACCTGCTGGCAAGCCAGAAGGGCTAAATTGAAACAGTCTGAATTCGCGCAAAAGCTAGGTGCAGAGCTTGAAGCTTTCCAGGAATTTCACCCTATCCTGCAACAGGAACAGGCCGCGCTGATCGCCGGCGACATTGACCGCCTGCTCCAGCTTGCACCCGGCAAAACCGCGCTGATGGAAAAACTTTCGACCTTCAGCGCCGAGCGTGGCCGCCACCTGGCCGCCGCCGGTTATGAAAACAACCCTGCGGGATTAGCCGCCTGGTTTATCGCCATCGGCGTGGATGACGAGACGCGCGAACTGTGGAACAAACTCCTCGATCTGGCGCACGAGGCTGAACAAGCGAACCGCAGAAACGGCATCCTGATCGAAACCCATCTGCGCCACAATCAACAGGCCCTGTCCGTGCTCAGGACAGCTGCAAATCCGGGCAACAGCCTTTACGGCCCCAATGGCCAGATCAGCGGCACCAGCAGCGGACGCCCTCTCGGCAAGGTCTAGTGTGAATTTGTAGGGGCGAATTCACTTGTCCTCGGGTGCATTGGCCGGGGGTTCGCCCATCGGCGCCCCCCGGCCAATATCCGCAATAGGCGAATGAATTCGCCCCTACAGACTATCTGGGTTTATTGCAGTACCGTCGCCGGCACCTTGCCATCCGGTTCGATCATGATCGTCACGCGTCGATTGCGGCCACGGCCTTCATTGCTGGCATTGGGCTCAACCGGCCGCTGATCGGCATAGCCGATGGCCGTCAAGCGCGCCGGGTTCACCCCATTTTCAATGAACAGCCGCACCACGCTGCTGGCACGGGCGGTGGATAGTTCCCAGTTGGATGGATAAGCGGGCGTGCTGATTGGAATATTGTCGGTATGGCCTTCGATCTGCACCGCGTTGGGCACCCCAGCCACCACCTGCCCCACCGCCGTCAAAACCTGAATGGATTGTTTTTCCAGTTGCGCCTGTCCGGGCGCAAAAAGGACGCTGGCGCTAATTTCGATCGACACGCCAAGGGGGCTTTGGGTGACGCGTACCTGGCCTTCTTTCACCAGTGGTTCCATTACCTTGAGGAGGTCACTGGCGATCCCCTTCATTTTATCTTCCTGCTTTTTGCGCTTGGCTTCCTGCACCAGATCGGTTTTTCTCACCGCAATTTGCGGCAGAATCACGTTCTGCTTGCCAGTCTGGGCGCGGTTGGCTTGCTCTGTGACAAGACGGACTGGCTCCTGGCTGGTCGGGGTGCGCTTGAAGGCATCGACCAGCGAATCGCTCAATACACGATATTTCCCTTCGTTGAGGGATGAAATGGCGTACATCACGACAAAAAAAGCGAACAGGAGGGTAATGAAGTCGGCATAGGAAACCAGCCAACGCTCGTGGTTCTCGTGTTCTTCGGGTCTTTTTTTGCGGGCCATGTGGTTTAGCTTTCAGCGGTCAGCTTTCAGCTTTCAGCGAAACCGGGGGCCGGCTGACTGCTGAAAGCTGACCGCTGACCGCTATAGTATGTATCCCTGCAGCTTGGTTTCGATGACACGCGGATTCTCGCCATTGGCAATCGAACCCAGCCCCTCGATGAGCATTTCGCGTATCGTCACCTGGTGGCCGATCAGCGCCTTGAGCTTGTTGGCAATGGGCAGGAAGAGCAGATTGGCGGACCCCACGCCATAGATTGTGGCAACGAATGCCACCGCGATACCGCTGCCCAGTTTGGATGGATCGGAGAGATTCTCCATGACGTGAATCAAGCCCATCACCGCCCCGATAATTCCGATCGTGGGCGCATAACCGCCGGCGGCCTCCCATACCTTGGCAGCCTGACGCTGGTGTTCCTCGTAGGTATCGATTTCCACTTCCAGCGCCTCGCGAATCTTCTCCGGTTCCGCGCCGTCCACCAGCATCTGCAAGCCCTTGCGCTTGAATGGATCATTCAGGTTATCTATGAGCGGCTCCAGCGCCAGTAACCCGCCTTTGCGCGCCAACTGACTCCAGGAGAGAATTTCCTCGATGAGGCGTTGCGGATGAAAGCGGGGCGGCACGAACACCCACTTGAGCAATTTCAACCCGCCGAGAAATACCGGCAGAGAGCTTTGCAACATGACGGCGCCCATGGTGCCGCCGATAACGATCAGGAAAGCCGTGAGCTGCAGCAGGGAGCCCAGATGTCCGCCTTCCAGAATCTGGCCGCCAACGATGGCCAGCAGGGCCAATGCCAGGCCGCCAATACTGATGAAGTCCACGCCGCCGCGCATCAGGCGCCCAGCCAGTCCTTGAGCCGGCTGCGCAGGCGTGCCACAGCCTGGCTATGAAGCTGGCTCACGCGGGATTCGGTTACGCCCAGCACTGCACCGATTTCTTTCAAATTCAGCTCCTCTTCATAATACAAGCTCATCAACAACTGCTCCCGCTCCGGCAGAACCTTGATCGCTTCCACCAGGGCGGCGCGAAAA
The DNA here is from genome assembly GCA_030690835.1 of Sulfurimicrobium sp. Classification (GTDB taxonomy): domain Bacteria; phylum Pseudomonadota; class Gammaproteobacteria; order Burkholderiales; family Sulfuricellaceae; genus Sulfurimicrobium. Next base: position 7,413 of record JAUYFW010000293.1, read on the forward strand.
TCGCCGTTCTCGATCTGCCCCAGCGGACCGGGACGCTGATCGGCGGAGTGGCGCTCAAAGAAATCGTCTTCGCCTTCCGCCTGAAAATCCTCGTAATACACCAATTGGTGGCCACGGGCATCCTGCAGCATGTGCTGGAATTCCGCCAGCGGTACTTTCAGCTCGTTTGCCAGTTCCTGCTCGCCCGGCTGCCGTCCCAGCTTTTGTTCCAGCTTGTGTATCGCCGCTTCGATGGTGCGCATGCACTTGCGTGCCGAACGCGGCGCCCAGTCGGCTTCACGCAACTCATCCAGCATGGCGCCACGAATGCGCTGGCTGGCATAAGTCTCGAACTGCGCCCCTTGTGACTGATCATAGTGCCCGACAGCATCGAGCAGGCCGATCAATCCGGCCTGGATCAGATCGTCCACTTCCACGCTGGACGGCAGCCTGGCCGCCAGATGGTGCGCGATGCGCTTGACCAGCGGCGCATACTGCACCACGTATTGTTCCTTGCTCTGTAGCTTGCCGTTAGCCTGATACATGTTCCGACTAGGCCCGTCCCGGTCTGCCCGGCTCGCCGCCAGTGGCCCGGCTGCTTTGCGCCAGGCGCTGCATGAATGCCTCCAGTTGTCCCTGTTCGCCGCCGGGACGAGGCCATTGTTCCACTTTCTCGGCCAGATTGCGGAAAGACTGCGCCGCGACAGAAGCGGGAAAGGCGTCCACCACCGTGCGGCCCAACTGGGTGGCGCGATGCATTTTCTCGTCCTGCGGCACGAATCCCATGAAATCCAGCGATACCTTGAGAAAACGCCTGGCCACCTCGGCCATGTTATTGAACACCACCCCGGCTTCTTCCGCGCTGGCCACGCGGTTTACCACAATATGAAAATTGCGCCGGGCAAACCCCTGGTTGAGCACCTTGATCAGCGCATAGGCGTCGGTCATGGAAGACGGCTTCGGGTCAACCACCACCACCAGTTCCTGCGCCGCCAGGCTCAAGGGCAGAACATTGCTCGCCACCCCCGCAACGGCATCGACCAGCACCACATCCACCGGGTGCGCAAGCTGCGCGAATGAACTTACCAGCCATTCCAGGTCTGGCGCGGCAATATTTGCCAGCGCCTGGACGCTCTTGCCGGCCGGCACCACCCCAATGCCTTCCGGGCCGGACAACATCACCTGTTCAAGACTGTGTTCGCGCCGCAGCACATGCGTCAGGTTGTAATAGGGGGTAAGACCGAGCATGCCGACCACGCTGTGTTCGCCCTGGTGTTCGTCCAGTATCATCACCTGCTTGCCGCGTTTGGCGAGCGCGACGGCCAGATTGATCAGCGCGCTGGTTTTGCCGACGCCGCGCTTGCCGCTGGTCAGGGTGACAATACGCACGAAATCGTCCGCCAGCAGGCGGCGCAAGCCTTCGGCCTGATCCTGCATGGCCTCAGACACGCAGTGCTCCCGATTCCGCGCCACCATCGTCCGTGGCGCCAGCCATCAGCAGAGGGTATTCACCCTCTTCCAGACTAAAGGGGGCCTGCGTCTCGGCGGGACGCAAGGCGCGGTCCACCAGGTACATGGCGTTGGCGAGGTGCAGGTCTTCGGGCACGCGCTGGCCGTTGGTAATGTAATGCACCGGCAGTTGATGGCGCACGATGACGTCCAGCGCCCCACCCATGCTGATCGCTTCGTCAATCTTGGTCAGGATGCAACCTTCGAGATCGGCCCCGCGGTAGGCGCGCACCACGTCTTCCAGCGTGCTGGCCTGGGCATTGGCGCCGACCAGCAGCAGCCGCTTCACGCTGCGACCGGCACCCGCAAGCAAGGCCACCTGCTCGGTCAGGCGGCGGTCGCGCTGGCTCATGCCGACGGTGTCGATCAACACCAGATGCTTGTTCTGCAAATCGGCCAGGGTGAACTGCAGGTCCGCTTCATCCTTGATCGCATAGACCGGAACACCGAGAATTTTGCCGTAGATTTTAAGTTGCTCGTGCGCCCCGATCCGGTAGCTGTCGGTGGTGAGCAGCGCCAGTTTGTTGGCGCCATGCTGCAGACGGCAGCGCGCCGCCAGTTTTGCCACGGTAGTCGTTTTACCAACCCCCGTCGGCCCCACCAGGGCATAGACGCCACCACGCTCGATGATGTCCTGGCCGGCGGCTACCGCGCGCAGATTGTGGGTGAGCGCCGCCTTGACCCATTTCAGGCCACGGTTGAAATCGCCGCCGGGCGGCAGTTTTTCAAGCAGTTGACGCGACAGCGCGGGGCTGAACCCGGCCGCCAGCATGTGGCGCAGGATTTCCACCTTGACCGGATCGCTGCGCTGCAACTCACCCCACGCCAGACCGGCCAACTGGCCTTCCAGCATGCCGCGCAAGGAGCGGATTTCGCGCATCATTTCCTGCGCCATGTTATCCATGGGATTGGGCGCGGACGGTGCCTGTGGCTGTAATGGAGGCTTTGATTGTTGCGCCGCAGGCGCCACGGAATCGAGCATCGCTTCCTGGCGGATGCGCTGCAGCACGCTGATTTCCTCCCGCTTGACCGGGCGGGGTTGCTGGCTGGCTGGAGCCGGACGCGGCTCGGGATCGTATTCGGTCGGACGCTGGTCTTGACCATATGGAGCCGCGCGCGGCTCTTGTGCGTAGGGATTGCGCGGCTGCCTGATCACCGGCGCGGCGGCGAGGACTGGCGTGGCGAGCGATGCCATGTCCATATTGGCGACCGCCATGATCTCGATCATGCCGTCCACCGGGCGGTTGGAAAGAATAATGGCATCCGCGCCGAGGGAGTCCCGAACCTGGCGCAGCGCCTCGCGGGTATTGGCGGCGCGAAATTTCTTCACATTCACGCTCTGGCTCCCAGCACGGCGGTCACGCGAATGTTTCTGGAATCCGGAATTTCGGTATGGGAAATGACTTTAAGCTGCGGCGCCACGCGGCGCAGGAAGCGCGACAACATAGGCCGCAATATGGCCGGCACCAGCAGCACGGCGGGCAATCCCATCTGCTCCTGTTGCTGCACGGCACGAGTGGTTTGCTGCATGAGATTTTCCGCGAGTCCGGGTTCCAGCCCCAAGCCTTCGCCCATGCCTTGGGCGGCGTGCATCATGATCTGTTCCAGATCGGGCTCGAGGGTCATCACCTGCAATTCAGCGGCTCCCGGGTAAATTTGCTGCATGATAGCACGGCCCAGAGCGATGCGAACGGCAGCGGTCAGGGCCATGGCATCCTGGCTGCGGGACGCGTGATCGGCCAGCGTATCGATGATGGTGCGCATGTCGCGGATGTGCACGCCCTCGTCGAGCAAGTTCTGCAGCACTTTCTGCACCACGCCCAGCGGCAGTAATTTCGGCACCAGATCTTCCACCAGCTTGGGCGATTCCTTGGCGAGGTGATCGAGCAATTGCTGGGCCTCCTCGCGCCCCAGCAACTCCGCCGCATGCCCCTGAATAATATTGGAAAGATGCGTTGCCACCACGGTGCTGCTATCCACCACGGTGTAGCCGAAGGTCTGGGCCTGATCGCGCAGATTGGCATCGATCCACACTGCCGGCAGGCCAAAAGCCGGGTCCGTGGTGGCCGTGCCCGGCAGCGGCCCCAGCACCCGCCCCGGATTGATGGCCAGATACATGCCGGAATAGGCCTCTCCCTGGCCGATTTCCACGCCTTTCAGGGTGATGCGGTAACCGTTCGGGCGTAATTCCAGGTTGTCGCGGATATGTACCGGCGGCACCAGGAAGCCCATGTCCTGCGCGAATTTCTTGCGGATACCGCGAATGCGGCGCAGCAACTCGCCGTCCTGGGTGCGATCCACCAGCGGGATCAGGCGGTAACCCACCTCAAGCCCGAGCGCGTCCACCGGCATCACATCATTCCAGCCCACTTCCTGCATTTCCGGCGCCTGGATGGCTTCGGGCGGCACTTCCGGCAATGCCGGCGCTTTCGCTTGTTGTTCAAGATAATACGCCACCCCGGCCAGAATCCCTCCCAGCGCCAGGAACGCGACATGAGGCATGTTCGGGATCAAGCCCATCACACCGAGAATGGCGCCGGTGGTATAAAGCACCGAGGGGCGGCTGAAAAGCTGGCTGGCAAATTGCTGGCCCACGTCCTCGTCGGTGGCGACGCGGCTCACCACCATGCCCGCCGCGGTGGAAATGATCAATGCCGGAATCTGCGCCACCAGGCCGTCGCCGATGGCGAGCAGGGTGTAGTTGTTGGCCGCGGCGGCGACACTCATGTCGTGCTGGAATACCCCTATCAGCAAGCCGCCGATGACGTTGATGAACAGGATCAGGATGCCGGCCACGGCATCGCCGCGCACGAACTTGCTGGCACCGTCCATGGAGCCGAAGAAATCGGCTTCCTGTGAAATCACGGCACGGCGCGTGCGCGCCTCCTCCTCGCCGATCAGGCCGGCATTGAGATCGGCGTCAATCGCCATCTGCTTGCCGGGCATGGCATCCAGGGTAAAACGCGCGCTGACTTCCGCGATACGCCCGGCACCCTTGGTGATCACCACGAAATTGATCACCACCAGGATGATGAACACCACGATACCGACGGTGTAATTGCCGCCCACCAGAAAGTGGCCGAACGCCTCGATCACCTTGCCCGCCGCGTCCGGGCCGGTATGCCCTTCGAGCAACACCACCCGCGTAGAGGCCACATTCAGAGAAAGACGCAGCAAGGTGGTGACCAGCAGCACCGTCGGAAACACCGAAAACTCAAGTGGCTTCTGGGTATTCAGGGCGACCAGCATCACCATCATCGACAGGGCGATGTTGAAGGTAAACAGCATGTCGAGCAGGAACGGCGGCAGCGGCAGCACCATCATGGCCAGAATCATGATGATCAGAACCGGCCCCGCCATGGATTTCAAACCACGACGACCGAGCAGGGGAGATGCGTCCACTCTGGCGTTCATCTAGGAATTTGTTTCCATCGTTTTCAAGCGGCTTCCCTCACAAAATCCAGCTCCGGAGGCACGGGCAACTCGCGCGGCGCTTCCGGTTGCGCGCCGCCATAGCTGCGATAGCGACGCAGTTGATAGACATAAGCCAGCACTTCCGCCACGGCGGTATAAAGCTTGGCCGGAATTTCCTGTCCCAGTTCGGCATGGCGATACAGCGCTCGCGCCAGCGGCGGCGCTTCCAGTATCGGAATATTGTTCTCTTCCCCCAGTTCGCGAATCCTGAGGGCGATAAGCGCGGCGCCCTTGGCAATCACCTGCGGGGCGCGCATCTTGTTTTCCTGATAGCGCAAGGCCACCGCATAATGCGACGGGTTGGTCACGATCACATCGGCCTTGGGCACTTCCGACATCATGCGGCGACGCGCCGCTTCGCGCTGCAGGGCACGGATGCGCGCCTTGACTTGCGGGTCGCCCTCGGTTTCCTTGCCTTCCTGGCGGACCTCTTCCTTGGTCATCTTGAGTTGGCGGCTATGATTCCACAACTGATAAGGCACATCGATCGCCACGATCAGCAGCAAGGAAGCGGACACCGCAATGAAAGTGAAGCCGACCATGCCGGCCAGATGCATCACCCCGCTCTCCAGCGGCTCTGAAACCAGCGCAATCACACCATCCACATCCTGCCAGACGACCCACAGCGCCACGCCACCGATCAGGCCGGCCTTGAACACCGCCTTGAGCATCTCCACCACACCGCTCCAGGAAATAATGCGGGTCACGCCCTTGAGCGGGTCAAGCCGCGAAAAGTCCGGCGCCAAGGCGTCAACCGTGAACAGCCAGCCGGAAACCAGCACGGAAGAAGCCACGGTAGCGAGCAACATCAAACCCAGCAAGGGCAGGAAGGCCAGCAGTATGTCCAGTGAATACTGGTGAAGATGAAGCAACATATGCTCGGGACCGAAAACCGACGCTCTATCCAGCGTCAGGGCATTCTTCATCAGGGCACGCATGCGCTCCATCATGCCGCCGCCCATGAACATCAAGCCCCCGCCCGCGGCCAGCAGAACGGCAACCGTAGTCAGTTCGCGCGAACGCGCGACCTGCCCCTTCTCCCGTGCCTGCTCGATACGCCGCTGCGACGCGGGTTCCGTGCGTTCTAGATCGCTGTCTTCGGCCATTTCAACCCTCTTTGGGGAGGGAGTTTAACATGCCGCGAAGCCAGCAAAAAGGCGCGCCAGTGTCATGCTTCATTCTGTTTGGAATTATCGCCTCACGGCTCCAGCATTTGTAGGTCGCCCTTCAGGGCGACATGTCTGGCTATACCCATATATCGAGATTGCCGGGCAAGTTCCGGAAATTCACATATCCAGAGGGCTGCGCACGCCCATGCCGCCCCGATTCAGAACATGGGTATAAATCATGGTAGTGGAAACATCGCTGTGACCGAGCAACTCCTGCACCGTGCGTATGTCGTAGCCGCCCTCCAGCAAATGGGTGGCGAAGGAATGGCGGAAAGTATGCGGCGTAGCCAGCTTGACCACGCCCGCATCGCGCACAGCCTGCTTGACAGCGCGTTGCACAGCCTGCTCTTGCACATGGTGGCGGCGCGTCTCGTTGCTGCGCGGGTCAGTCGATAATTTAGCGGCAGGAAACACATATTGCCACGCCCACTCTCGTGCCGCATTCGGATATTTGCGGTCCAGGGCGTCGGGCAAATACACCGCACCGAAGCCTTGCTGCAAATCATCCTCATGCAGCATACGCACCTTGGCCACATGCGCTTCCAGCGTCGCCACCAATGAGGCGGGCAGCATCGTCACCCGGTCTTTAAAGCCCTTGCCATCACGGATTAAAATTTCGCGGCGCTTAAAATCAACATCCTTCACCCGCAGCCGCAGGCACTCCATGATGCGCATCCCCGAACCATACAACAAGCTCGCAATCAGCCAATGCGTACCGGCAAGCCTGGATAAAACCGCCTGCACCTCATCACGATTCAACACCACAGGCAATCGCTTGGGCGCTTTGGCGCGCTCCACGTTATCGAGCCAGGGAAGCTCCACCGCCAACACCTCCTTGTAGAGGAACAGCAGCGCACTTTTAGCCTGATTCTGCGTCGAGGCCGCAACCTTTCCATGAACAGCCAAGTGTGTTAGAAACTGCTCCACCTCCGCAGCGCCCAACTCACGCGGATGACGCTTGTCAAAATGCAACACAAAGCGTTTAATCCAATCTACATAAGCCTGCTCGGTGCGGATGCTGTAGTGTTTGAGGCGAATTTTCCCTCTCACTTGATCGAGCAACTTGGGCACTGGTCTTTGTGTAGAATCTTGCACTTGCATAGGATCAGGATATACCCAATAAAGTTAAGTAAGCTGGCAAAACCAAATAATCCAGTAACTACTCAGGTCTCTTAACATTAAAGAGCGACAATATGTAGGTTGGGTTAGCAGCTTTATCGCGTAACCCAACAAACCCAAATATTCAACACCGGCTTTTTTGAAGGAAGATTGGGTTTGTTGGGTTACGGCGCTAAAAACCGCTCCTAACCCAACCTACATGATCTGGCTTTTTGCATAGACCTGAGTAGTTACATAATCCATTTTTATTCTGTTTGGAGTGATTAATGACCACCATTCAAGCGATAGAACAAGCTGTTCAACAATTACCGGCCCAGGATTTAGCCGAGTTTCGTCGCTGGTTTACCCAATTTGATGAAGCGGCTTGGGATGCACAGATAGAAGCCGATGCTGCCGCAGGCAAACTTGATGCACTTGCTGCCGAAGCGGTGGCTGAGTATGGCAACGGCAAAGCGCGTGAGCTTTGAAACATTTTGCATCCTCAAAGTTTTGGCAACGTTTTGATATGCTGCCAGCCAGCATTCAGCAGCTTGCACGTGATAGCTTTGCGCTGCTCAAACAAAATCCGTCGCACCCATCATTACAATTCAACCCGGATTATCCATTGGAATGCACGCGCAAGGAGCGGCGCCCTCGCCGCGATTCGCGCCGGGGGCGGCGCTCCTACAACGGTGTTTTGGCCCTAATGGATAATCTGGGTTCAAGCCAGTTAAAAACGGCGCATTTCGCAGCGCTCGTGTAAGTCTGGGTTATCGCGCACTTGGCGTTCCAGTTGACCAAGGGGTTCAGTGGTTCTGGATCGGTAGCCACGCTGACTACGATAAGCTAATTGGCTGAATCATGGTAGGTGTAAAAATTTTAGGCCGTGCTAAAATTATTTAACCAACTGAAATTTTTGCGATTATGAAGTTTTATAAACAAATAGACAACCACTTGACGCAATATCTTGCGTCAAATAGGATGGCTACTTAACGTTGAACTAAACCGCTATCGCGGTGGAGCCCTCCGTTCCCCCGTTCTGTCTTTCCCCCCTATATCCTGCTGCAATTGACGTAGAAATCTCCGATCCTTATCGCGGGGGATGTCCCCGGCTCGATCAAGGAGACGAAGAT
>JAUYFW010000294.1 GCA_030690835.1 Sulfurimicrobium sp.
GGGCAGTCAACGTGGGCGTAGTGACGGTTGGCGGTTTCGTATTCGACGTGCGCGGTATTAATCGTAATGCCGCGCGCCTTTTCTTCCGGCGCGCTGTCAATCTGGTCGTAGCCTTTGGCTTCACCGCCAAACTTCTTCGACAGTATCGTCGTGATCGCTGCCGTCAAAGTCGTCTTGCCATGATCCACGTGGCCAATCGTCCCCACGTTTACGTGCGGTTTGGTACGCTCAAACTTGCCTTTTGCCATGATCTAGTTCCCTCTCAATCTAATAACAATTATTTCTTGTTCATTACAGCTTCAGCGACGTTTTTCGGCGCCTCGGAGTAATGCTTGAATTCCATCGTATAGGTCGCGCGGCCCTGGGTCAGGGAACGCAGCGTGGTGGAATAGCCGAACATTTCGGCCAGCGGAACCTCGGCCTTGATGGCCTTGCCGCCACCAGCCATATCTTCCATTCCCTGGATCATGCCGCGCCGTGAAGACAAATCGCCCATCACGTCGCCCATTTTTTCTTCCGGCGTTTCGACTTCCACAGCCATCATAGGTTCGAGCAGGACTGGGCTAGCCTTACGCATACCGTCCTTGAAGCCCATCGACGCCGCCATTTTGAAGGCGTTTTCATTGGAGTCAACGTCGTGATATGAACCATCGAACAGGGTAACCTTGACATCCACGACTGGGAAACCGGCCAGAACGCCATTCGGCAGGGTGTCGCGCAAACCCTTTTCAACTGCGGGAATGTATTCGCGCGGCACGGTACCGCCCTTGATGGCATCGATGAATTCAAAGCCCTTGCCCGCCTCATTTGGCTCCAGCTTGAGCCAGACATGACCGTATTGACCGCGACCGCCGGACTGCTTGACAAATTTACCTTCGACTTCAACCGCCTTGCGAATGGCTTCACGGTATGCAACTTGCGGAGCACCCACGTTGGCCTCAACACCGAATTCACGGCGCATACGATCAACGAGAATTTCCAGGTGCAATTCGCCCATGCCGGAAATAATAGTCTGGTTGGTTTCTTCGTCAGTACGAACACGGAAGGAAGGATCTTCTTGCGCCAATCGGTTAAGCGCAATACCCATCTTCTCCTGGTCGACCTTGGTCTTGGGCTCCACGGCAACGTGAATAACCGGCTCGGGGAAAATCATGCGTTCGAGGGTAATCACCTTGTTGATGTCACACAAAGTATCGCCCGTAGTCGCATCTTTCAGACCGACAGCAGCAGCGATATCGCCAGCGCACACTTCCTTGAGCTCTTCCCGCTGATTGGCGTGCATCTGCAGAATGCGGCCGATACGCTCTTTCTTGCCTTTCACCGGGTTGTAAATCGTATCACCGGTTTTCACGACACCCGAGTAAACACGGAAAAAAATCAACTGCCCGACAAAGGGGTCAGTCATGATCTTGAAGGCCAGGCCAGCGAAGGGCTCGTCGTCGCTCGCCGAACGAGTTCCAATTTCACCATTTTCAAGTTCGCCCGTGACCGGCTTCACGTCAGTAGGAGCAGGCATGTACTCAATCACGGCATCCAGCATCGCCTGGACACCCTTGTTCTTGAAGGCTGAACCGCACAACATCGGCACGATCTCGCTTGCAAGCGTGCGTAGACGAAGGCCTTTCTTGATATCCTCAACAGACAAATCACCCTCTTCGAGGTATTTGTTCATCAAATCCTCAGAACCTTCGGCTGCGCTCTCCACCATCTTTTCACGCCATTCGGTGCAAGTATCCACAAGCTCCGCAGGAATTTCGCGCTCCTCGAATTTCATGCCCTGGGATGCCTCATCCCAGTAAATAGCCCTCATCTTGACCAGATCAACCACGCCGACAAAGGTATCCTCAGCACCAATTGGCACTTGCAACGGCACGGGATTCGCCTTGAGACGACTCTTCATCTGGTCGTAGACCTTGAAGAAGTTGGCACCCGAGCGGTCCATTTTGTTGACGAAAGCCAGACGCGGAACCTTGTACTTGTTTGCCTGACGCCAAACGGTTTCGGATTGAGGCTGCACACCACCTACCGCACAGTAAACCATGCACGCACCATCGAGCACGCGCATGGAGCGCTCAACTTCAATCGTGAAGTCAACGTGTCCAGGGGTATCGATAATATTGATACGGTGCTCAGGGAAGGATTTATCCATTCCCTTCCAGAAGCAGGTCGTTGCAGCGGAGGTAATGGTGATTCCGCGCTCCTGCTCCTGCTCCATCCAGTCCATGGTCGCAGCGCCGTCATGCACTTCGCCAATTTTATGAGATACGCCGGTGTAGAAAAGAATACGCTCGGTAGTCGTGGTTTTGCCGGCGTCAATATGGGCGCTAATGCCGATATTACGGTAACGTTCGATTGGAGTTTTACGTGCCACAGCTATGCAACCTTAATTTTGACTAGTTCTGATTAGAAGCGGAAATGCGCAAAGGCTTTGTTGGCCTCAGCCATACGATGCACTTCTTCGCGTTTCTTGATGGCCGAACCACGGTTTTCGGCCGCATCCATCAATTCACCCGCAAGGCGGATACCCATTGACTTTTCACCACGCTTACGCGCAGCGTCACGAACCCAGCGCATGGCAAGCGCGGTGCGACGCACCGAGCGCACTTCGACCGGAACCTGGTAGTTTGCACCGCCCACTCGACGGCTCTTGACTTCCACCATCGGGCGCACGTTGGTCAGCGCCTGGGTGAAGACCTCAATTGGATCCTTGCCACTCTTTTTCTGGATCTGGTCCAGCGCGCCGTAAATAATGCGCTCGGCAACAGCCTTCTTGCCCTGAATCATCAACACGTTGACGAACTTGGCCAGTTCCTGATTGCCATATTTAGGATCAGGCAGAACTTCGCGTTTCGGTACTTCTCTACGTCTTGGCATTATCTATACCTCAATCATTCAATTTAAGCGGCTTTAGGACGCTTCGTGCCGTACTTGGAACGGCTCTGTTTACGATCTTTCACGCCCGCGGTATCGAGGCTGCCGCGCACCGTGTGGTAACGCACACCCGGCAAGTCTTTAACACGGCCACCGCGAATCAGCACAACCGAGTGCTCCTGCAGGTTGTGACCCTCGCCACCGATGTAGCTGATCACTTCGAACCCGTTGGTCAGGCGCACCTTGGCAACCTTACGCAAAGCGGAGTTCGGCTTTTTTGGCGTGGTGGTGTAAACACGAGTGCAAACACCGCGACGCTGCGGGCAGCTCTCCAACGCAGGCACCTTGCTTTTTTCTTTCTGCAGGGTGCGTGGTTTGCGCACTAATTGGTTGATGGTTGGCATGCGTTAAATTCCTAAATAAAAATGACGGGACGGCCAGGCCGTCCCTGAATTCAATCCTGCGCCCGAGAAAATCACTCGGATGTAAAAAGACTCAGGATTTTATTGAGTTAACACCCCGCTGTCAAGCGGGTTGTTGATCGTCCTGCACCGTTTCAGGCACGGGCTCAATCAGTGCATTCTCGCCCATATCCAGGCCCAGCTTCTGATTGCGGCGCGTATTGTGGTATGCAAGACCGGTTCCAGCGGGTATGAGGCGACCCACAATAACGTTCTCCTTGAGGCCGCGCAGTTCGTCGCGTTTGCCCATGATCGCTGCTTCCGTCAATACGCGAGTCGTTTCCTGGAAGGACGCTGCGGAGATAAAGGAATCGGTCGACAGGGAGGCCTTGGTAATACCCAGCAGCATGTAGGTATACTGGGCTGGCAGCTTGCCTTCGGCCACTGCCACCTCGTTCGCATCCAGCACATCGGCGCGTTCCACCTGCTCGCCCTGGATGAAACGGGTCTCTCCGGAATCCGAGATGGTTACGCGACGCAGCATCTGGCGCACGATCACTTCGATGTGTTTATCGTTGATCTTCACGCCCTGCAGGCGGTAAACATCCTGCACTTCGTCGGCGATATAACGTGCCAGTGACTCCACCCCCAGCAAGCGCAGAATATCGTGCGGATCCGCCGGACCGTCCACAATCGACTCGCCCTTGTTGACCACCTGGCCATCGTGCGCGGTGACGTGCTTGTCCTTTGAAATAAGGTACTCGTGTGCAATACCGTCGAGGTCGGTAATGACCAAGCGCTGCTTGCCCTTGGTGTCCTTGCCGAACGAAATGGTGCCGGTGACCTCCGCCAGCAGGCCGGCATCCTTGGGCGAACGGGCCTCGAACAGCTCAGCCACGCGCGGCAGACCACCGGTAATATCACGCGTCTTCGATGTTTCCTGCGGAATACGCGCCAGCACTTCACCCACGTTTACATCCTGGCCGTTCTTCACGGTAATGATGGAACCGACATGGAAGGTGATGTTTACCGGTAGTTCTGTGCCGGCGATCATGACCTCTTCACCGTTTTCACCGAGCAGCTTGACTTGCGGACGCAAACCCTTGGATTGACTGGTTCCACGACGCTTCGGATCGATAACAACCAAGGTGGAAAGACCCGTTACTTCGTCAATCTGTTTGGCAACGGTAACGCCTTCCTCCACGTTTTCAAAACGCACCTTACCGGCATACTCGGTAATGATCGGGCGAGTATGTGGATCCCATGTGGCCAACACATGGCCGGCCTTCACGACGGTGCCGTCCATCGATAGCAATGTCGAGCCATATGGAACCTTGTGACGTTCGCGCTCGCGGCCATTGTCGTCGGCGATAATCACTTCGCCGCTACGAGAAATCACGATCGCTTCTTTTTTCGTGTTGGTCACATAGCGCATGCCTGATTCAAAGCGCAGCGTGCCGTTGGACTTGATCTCGATCTGGCTGCTTACCGCGGCACGGGAAGCCGCGCCACCGATGTGGAAGGTACGCATGGTGAGCTGGGTACCCGGTTCGCCGATGGACTGCGCTGCGATCACGCCCACCGCCTCACCGACGTTAACCAGCATGCCGCGACCCAGGTCGCGTCCATAGCAACGCGCGCACAGGCCAAAGCGAGTCTCGCAGGTCAGCGGGGTACGAACCTTGACTTCGTCGACACCCAAGGCTTCGATTTTCTCGACTGCGTCTTCATCCAGCAGCGTGCCTGACTCGAACACGGTCTCGCCGGTTTCCGGGTGCACCACATCGGCGGCGACGGTACGCCCAAGAATGCGTTCGCGCAATGCCTCAACCACTTCACCACCTTCGACCAGGGCTTTCAGCGCTACGCCGTTGCTGGTACCACAATCCTGCTGGGTCACCACCAGATCCTGGGTTACGTCCACAAGACGCCGGGTGAGGTAGCCGGAGTTAGCGGTTTTAAGTGCCGTGTCGGCCAGACCCTTACGTGCACCGTGTGTGGAAATGAAGTACTGCAGTACGTTCAGACCCTCGCGGAAGTTCGCGGTAATGGGCGTTTCGATAATGGAGCCATCCGGCTTGGCCATCAAGCCACGCATACCCGAAAGCTGGCGAATCTGTGCGGCGGAACCACGGGCGCCGGAGTCGGCCATCATGTAGATGGAGTTGAAGGAATCCTGCCTCACTTCCTTGCCTTCACGGTCGATTACTTTTTCGCTGCCGAGATTGTCCATCATGGCCTTGGCTACCTGGTCGCCGGCACGGCCCCAGATGTCAACGACCTTGTTATAACGCTCGCCCTGGGTTACCAGGCCGGAGGAGTACTGCATCTCGATTTCTTTCACTTCCGACTCGGCGGCGGCAAGGAGGGCTCCTTTCTGTGTCGGTATCAGCATGTCGTCCACGCAAATCGAAATACCGGCGCGTGCTGCATAGGTAAAGCCCGTATACATCAGCTTGTCGGCCAGAATAACCGTCTCCCGCAATCCGGAGCGGCGGAAGCTGGCGTTGATGAGCTTGGAGATTTCTTTCTTTTTCAATGACTTGTTAACAAACGAAAATGACAGGCCTGGCGGCAGGATTTCTGCCAGCAAAGCACGGCCAACGGTCGTTTCGTAACGGGTGATTTTTTCTATCTTTTCACCATCCTCACCCAGCGTGTATTCCTTAATCCGCGTGGTAATTTTAGCGTGCAGATCCACCTGGCGTGACTCGTAAGCGCGTGAAATCTCGCCCGCATCGGCAAACATCATGCCTTCGCCCTTGGCGTTGATGGCTTCGCGCGTCATGTAATACAAACCCAGCACGATATCCTGTGACGGCACGATGATCGGCTCGCCGTTGGCGGGAGACAGTACGTTGTTCGAAGCCAGCATCAGGGTGCGGCACTCCATCTGCGCTTCCAGCGACAGCGGCACGTGCACGGCCATCTGGTCGCCGTCGAAGTCGGCGTTAAATGCCGCGCACACCAGCGGATGCAGTTGAATGGCCTTGCCTTCGATAAGCACCGGTTCGAAAGCCTGAATGCCCAGGCGGTGCAAGGTCGGCGCGCGGTTGAGCATGACCGGATGTTCGCGGATCACGTCTTCCAGGATGTCCCATACTTCCGGGCCTTCCTCTTCCACCATGCGCTTGGCTGCCTTGATGGTGGTGGCCAGACCAAGCACTTCCAGCTTGTGGAAAATGAAAGGCTTGAACAGTTCCAGCGCCATTTTCTTGGGTAGACCGCACTGGTGCAATTTGAGTTGCGGACCCACCACGATCACGGAACGACCAGAATAGTCCACGCGCTTGCCCAGCAGGTTCTGACGGAAACGACCGCCCTTGCCCTTGATCATGTCGGCCAGGGATTTGAGTGGGCGCTTGTTGGCGCCGGTCATGGCCTTTCCGCGGCGACCGTTGTCGAGCAATGAATCCACCGACTCCTGCAGCATGCGCTTTTCGTTGCGCACGATGATTTCCGGTGCTTTCAATTCCAGCAGGCGCTTCAAGCGGTTGTTGCGGTTGATCACGCGGCGATACAGGTCATTCAGATCGGAGGTCGCGAAGCGTCCGCCATCCAGTGGAACCAATGGACGCAATTCAGGCGGCAACACCGGCAGAACCTCGAGAATCATCCAGTCAGGCTTGATGCCCGACTTCTGGAACCCTTCCAGCACCTTGAGGCGCTTGGAGATTTTCTTGATCTTGGTATCGGAACCGGTTGCTGTCAGATCCTTGTGCAGCTTCTCGACTTCAGTATTGATGTCGATGCCGCGCAGCAGTGCGCGCACGCCTTCGGCGCCCATGCTGGCGGAGAATTCGTCGCCGTATTCCTCAACCTTGGCCAGGTAATCGTCCTCGGTCAACAGCTGGCAGCGGTTGAGCGGCGTCATGCCGGGATCGGTCACCACGTAGGCTTCGAAGTACAGCACGCGCTCGATATCGCGCAGGGCCATGTCCAGCACCATGCCTAAACGTGAAGGCAGGGACTTGAGGAACCAGATGTGGGCGACCGGCGAAGCCAGCTCGATGTGGCCCATGCGCTCGCGGCGCACCTTGGACAGGGTCACTTCCACGCCGCATTTTTCGCAAATCACGCCACGATGCTTGAGGCGCTTGTACTTGCCGCACAGGCACTCGTAATCCTTGACCGGACCAAAAATCTTGGCGCAGAACAAGCCGTCGCGTTCAGGCTTGAAGGTACGATAGTTGATGGTCTCGGGCTTCTTTACCTCGCCATAGGACCAGGAACGGATTTTCTCGGGAGAGGCGAGGCCAATCTTGATGGCGTCGAACTCTTCTTCCTGAGTCACCTGTTTGAACAAATCGAGCAATGCTTTCATGAAAACCTCCGGTTTTGGCTTTCCGCTATCAGCTTGCAGCTGTCAGCTTAAATCTTTAAAGACAATAATTACTTCAGGCTCACCGTCAGCATTCGCAGGAACCTGCTGAATGCTGACGGCTGGTGGCTGACAACTTTATTTAACGCCGTTCCAAATCGATATCGATACCCAGGGAGCGGATTTCCTTCACCAGCACGTTAAAGGATTCCGGCATGCCGGCATCGATTTTGTGCTCGCCCTTGACGATGTTTTCGTAAATCTTGGTGCGGCCGGTGACGTCGTCCGATTTGACGGTCAACATTTCCTGCAGTACGTAGGCAGCTCCATAGGCTTCCAGTGCCCACACTTCCATCTCGCCGAAACGCTGGCCGCCGAACTGCGCCTTGCCGCCCAGCGGTTGCTGTGTAACCAGCGAGTAAGGGCCGGTGGAACGCGCGTGCATCTTGTCGTCCACCAGGTGATGCAGCTTGAGTACGTGCATGTAGCCGACCGTTACCGAGCGTTCGAACTCCTCACCCGTGCGACCATCCTGCAGCATGACCTGGCCACCTTTTGGCAAGCCCGCCAGTTCCAGCATGCCCTTGATTTCGTCTTCGCTAGCACCGTCGAATACGGGTGTGGCAAAAGGCACGCCCTTCTTCAGATTGGTGGCCAGCTCAATGATTTCGACGTCGGTGAAGGAGGCGATATCTTCCTGCTTGCCGGTGCTGTTGTAGATCTTGTCGATAAACTTGCGCACTTCCTGAACCTTGGTATGCGCTTCGAGCATGGAACCGATCTTCAAGCCCAGACCCTTGGCCGCCCAACCGAGATGGGTTTCGAGAATCTGACCCACGTTCATACGCGAAGGTACGCCCAACGGGTTCAGCACGATATCCATCGGCGTGCCATCGGCCATGAACGGCATATCCTCCACGGGCACAATCTTGGAGATCACGCCCTTATTGCCGTGACGGCCGGCCATCTTGTCGCCGGGCTGCAGGCGGCGTTTCACGGCCACGTAGACCTTGACCATCTTCTGCACGCCGGGAGGCAATTCGTCGCCGCTGGTGAGCTTTTTCTTTTTCTCCTCGAACATGGCATCGAACTCGACGCGCTTCTGCGCCAGGCTGTCCTTGAGCTGTTCGAGTTGACGCGCGGCATCTTCGTCGGAGAGACGGATGTCGAACCAGTTGTGGCGCTCCACCTTGTCCAGATACTCCTTGCTGACCTGGGCACCCTTGGCCAGTTTCGCTGGGCCACCGTTGGCGATCTTGCCCGTCAGCAGGCGTTCGATACGACCGAAGGCGTCTTCCTCAACGATACGCATCTGGTCGTTCAGGTCATTGCGGAAACGTTTCAGCTCATCGTCGATGATCTGCTGGGCGCGCTTGTCGCGCTCGATCCCCTCGCGGGTGAACACCTGAACGTCGATCACCGTACCGGACATGCCGGAGGGCAGCCGCAACGAGGTATCCTTCACGTCGGACGCCTTTTCGCCGAAGATGGCGCGCAGCAGTTTTTCTTCCGGCGTCAGCTGGGTCTCGCCCTTGGGCGTGACCTTGCCAACCAGAACGTCACCGGCCTCGACTTCCGCGCCGATGTAGCAGATGCCGGACTCGTCAAGACGGTTCAGTTGAACTTCTGAAAGATTGGATATGTCACGTGTAATCTCTTCCGGTCCGAGCTTGGTATCACGGGCCACCACGCTCAATTCCTCGATATGGATCGAGGTATAGCGATCTTCCGCCACCACGGCCTCGGAAATCAGGATGGAGTCCTCGAAGTTGTAACCGTTCCACGGCATGAACGCCACGAACATGTTCTGGCCCAGCGCCAATTCACCCATGTCGGTGGAAGCGCCGTCGGCGATCACGTCACCGCGCTGCAGCACGTCGCCAACGCGCACCAAGGGGCGCTGGTTGATGTTGGTGTTCTGATTGGAACGGGTGTACTTGGTGAGGTTGTAGATGTCCACACCGACTTCACCGGCCACGGTTTCATCGTCATGCACACGCACCACGATGCGGCCGGAATCGATAAAGTCCACGATACCGCCACGGCGGGCCTGCACGGTGGTGCCGGAGTCAACCGCCACGGTGCGCTCGATACCGGTACCGACCAGGGGCTTCTCGGCGCGCAGGCAGGGAACCGCCTGACGTTGCATGTTGGAACCCATCAGTGCGCGGTTGGCGTCATCGTGCTCAAGGAAGGGAATCAACGAAGCCGCAACGGAAACGATCTGCGCCGGCGCCACGTCCATGTATTGCACCTTGTCCGGCGTGGACATGGCGAATTCGTTGTGATGACGGCAGGACACCAGCTCGTCCACCAGCTTGCTTTTCTTGTCCAGGCTGGCATTGGCCTGGGCGATCACGTAGCGGCTTTCCTCGATAGCGGAGAGATAATCGATCTGGTCGGTCACCTTGCCGTCATTGACCTTGCGGTATGGCGTTTCGAGGAAGCCATATTCGTTGGTGCGGGCAAACAGCGCCAGCGAGTTGATCAGGCCGATGTTCGGACCTTCCGGCGTTTCAATCGGGCACACGCGGCCGTAATGCGTCGGATGCACGTCGCGCACCTCGAAACCGGCACGTTCGCGCGTCAGGCCGCCAGGTCCAAGTGCCGATACGCGGCGCTTGTGGGTGATTTCGGACAGCGGATTGGTTTGGTCCATGAACTGCGACAACTGGCTTGAGCCGAAGAATTCCTTGATCGCGCCGGATACCGGTTTGGCGTTGATCAGGTCATGCGGCATCAGGTTCTCGGACTCGGCTTGGCTCAAACGCTCTTTAACGGCGCGCTCGACGCGCACCAGACCGGCGCGGAACTGGTTCTCCACCAGTTCACCCACGGAACGCACACGACGATTACCGAGGTGGTCGATGTCATCGATTTCGCCGCGACCGTTGCGCAATTCGACCAGAATCATGATGGTGGCGAGGATATCTTCGTTGGTCAGCGTGGCCGTGCCTTCCGCGCCTCTCGGACCCGCCTTGTCGAGGAAGCGGTTAATCCACTCGGAGTTTTTTTCGGCGCGCTTCTCGGGGTAGGCGCGGCGGTTGAACTTCATGCGACCCACCTTGGAAAGGTCGTAACGCTCCTCGCTGAAGAACAGGCCTTCGAACAACGCCTGCACGGAGTCTTCGGTCGGCGGCTCGCCAGGACGCATCATGCGGTAGATGGCAACACGCGCGGCCAGTTGATCCGCGGTTTCATCGATACGCAGGGTCTGGGAAATGTAAGCCCCCTGATCCAGATCGTTGGTGTAGAGGGTGTTGATCTTGGCGATAGCGGCGGCGGCCAGCTTCACCAGCAGATCTTCCGTTATCTCGTCATTGGCCTGAGCAACGATTTCGCCGCTTTCCTTGTCCACCACATTTTCTGCCATTACACGTCCGAGGATGAATTCTTCGGGTACGAATACCTTCTTGATCCCGGCCGCTTCCATTTCGCGAATATGCTTGACGGTGATACGTTTGTCCTTCGGCACGATCACCGTGCCATCCTTGCCGGTGATATCGAAGCGCGCCACTTCGCCCCGCAGGCGCTCGGGTACCAGTTCAAACTGGACGCCTTTTTTGCCCAGGTGGAAAGTATCGGTGGCGTAGAACATGCTCAGAATTTCTTCCGGCTTGTAACCCAGGGCCTTGAGCAGAATCGTCACCGGCATTTTGCGGCGGCGGTCAATGCGAAAATAGAGATAATCTTTCGGATCGAATTCGAAATCCAGCCATGAGCCGCGGTAGGGAATCACGCGTGCCGAGAACAACAGCTTGCCTGAAGAGTGTGTTTTGCCGCGATCGTGTTCGAAAAATACACCCGGCGAGCGGTGCAATTGGGAAACGATCACGCGCTCGGTGCCATTGATGACAAATGAGCCATTGTCGGTCATGAGCGGAATCTCGCCCATGTACACTTCCTGCTCTTTCACTTCCTTGACCGTGGGCTTCGATGCTTCACGATCCATCAGGGTCATGCGAACCTTGACGCGCAGCGGCGCGGCAAAGGTCAGACCGCGCTGCTGACATTCCTTGACGTCAAATGGAGGCTCGCCCAGCATATAGCTGACATATTCCAGACGCGCGTTACCGGAATGACTGGAGATGGGGAAAACCGAGCCGAATGCCGCCTGCAAACCCTCGGTCTTGCGTTCTGCAACAGGCGTTTGCGCCTGCAGGAACGCAGCATAAGAGTTAATCTGCATCGCCAGCAGGAAGGGTACTTCCTGCACGCTTACGCGTTTGGCGAAACTTTTGCGGATGCGTTTTTTCTCGGTGAATGAGTAACTCATTGAGATCTCCATGGAGTGCTACAGCAGAGGATAGAAGAAACGTAGCGGCCTGCGCCGCGTTTCTTCTAGCTTCTAATAAAATGAAGCGAGAAGCGGAAAAAGGCTGGTGGTTTCCCACCAGCCTGACTCCGCACTTCAAGAACCGATTATTTGACTTCGCAAGTCGCGCCGGCTTCGATCAGCTGTTTGGCAACAGCATCGGCATCAGCCTTGGACACGCCTTCCTTGACAGCCTTGGGAGCGCCATCAACCAAGTCTTTGGCTTCTTTCAGGCCCAGACCGGTGATGGTGCGAACCACCTTGATGGTGTTAACCTTGTTGTCGCCGAAACCGGTCAGGATGACGTCGAATTCAGTCTGCTCTTCAACAACAGCAGCAGCACCGGCACCCGGCGCAGCAACTGCCATGGAAGCGGCAGAAACACCAAATTTGACTTCAAATGCCTTAACCAGGTCATTCAGATCCATTACAGTCATCGCGCCTACGGCTTCGAGAATGTCTTCTGCAGTAACAGCCATTTCAATACTCCTAATTCAAATCTTTTGACAAATTGATTATGCGGCTTCGCGCTGTTTGGCCAGAGCAGCCATTGCACCGGCAAAGCCGGATACGGGAGCCTTCATGACACCCAGCAGTCTCGCCAGCAACTCATCGCGACTCGGGATGGACGCCAGTGCTTGCACACCCGCCTTGTCCAGCACCTTGCCTGCGTATGAACCCGCTCTCAGCACCAGCTTGTCGTTGCCCTTCGCAAAATCGTTCAGTACCTTGGCAGCAGCAACCGGGTCAGCAGAAACACTATAAATCAGCGGACCGATCATCTGTTCAGCCAAGGGAGCGAACTGGGTGTCTGCGACAGCACGACGCACGAGGGTATTCTTAACGACGCGCAGAAACACACCCGCGTCACGGGCTTTGCTGCGCAGCACGGTCAGATCGGCGACTTTAATGCCATTGTACTCAGCCAGCACTACGGTCTGAGCCTTGGCAATCTGTTCCGCAACAACGGCAACGGCGGCTTTTTTATCATCCAGATTGAGACTCATGAGTCTTTCCTCCTATCAAGCCAACAAAAGGCATGGGCATCTTCGCACATGCCACCCCACGGCGACCTGATCAGAATTCCGGTGTCATGCCTGTTACGGCCCAACAGCCTTGGCTCCACCCTGCATTACAGGGTTTTACCTGGCATTCCTTCTCGGGGGCACACCGTCTGCGTAGGGAGTCTGCCTGCTGCCAGACAATTAAACGTTGAACGTATGTTCTCCGTCCCCACGGTCTTGGACTGCAGCCGGCGCATGCGCCGGCAGCCCCAATCCTTTAATCTGCCAGCGTGGACTGGTCCACGCGGACACCCGTCCCCATGGTACTGGAGACAGCAATTTTCTTGAGATACACGCCCTTGGCCGCAGCCGGCCTGGCTTTGTTCAATGCGTCGACCAGCGCCAGCAGATTTTGCTTGAGCGCGTCTTCGCCAAACGAGGCACGTCCGATAGTGCATTGCACGATGCCGCCCTTGTCGGTACGGTATTGAACCTGACCAGCCTTGGCGTTCTTGACCGCCTCCGCCACGTTCGGGGTCACGGTGCCGACCTTGGGGTTAGGCATCAGCCCGCGAGGACCGAGAATCTGACCCAGGGCGCCCACAACGCGCATCGCGTCCGGCGTGGCAATCACCACGTCAAAATCCATTTTTCCGGCTTTGATGTCGGCAGCCAGGTCATCGAAACCAACGATATCCGCGCCGGCATCTTTTGCCGCCTTGGCATTGTCGCCCTGCGCAAACACGGCAACGCGCACGCTCTTGCCGGTGCCGCGTGGCAGCACAACAGAACCGCGCACCAGTTGGTCGGATTTACGCGCATCGATGCCGAGGTTAATCGCCAGGTCGATGGACTCGTCAAATTTTGCGTTGGCGTTCTTTTTCACCAGCGTCAGCGCATCGGCTAGCGGATACAACTTGGTACGATCTACCGAGCCCTTGAGCGCCTTCATACGTTTTGATAGTTTTGCCATGTCACACCCCCTCAACTTCAATACCCATGCTGCGCGCGCTGCCCGCAATGGTGCGCACCGCTGCGTCCATGTCGGCTGCGGTCAGATCGGGCATTTTGGTGGTAGCAATTTCTTCCGCCTGGGCACGTGTCAGCTTGCCAACCTTGTCGGTATGGGGACGCGGACTACCCTTCTGGATGCCGGCCGCCTTCTTGATCAGAATGGAGGCGGGCGGGGTCTTCATGATGAAGGTGAAGCTCTTGTCCGCGTAGGCGGTAATCACCACCGGAATAGGCAGACCGACTTCGACACCCTGCGTTGCGGCGTTGAACGCCTTGCAGAATTCCATGATGTTCAAGCCGCGCTGACCCAGAGCCGGGCCAATAGGCGGGCTGGGGTTTGCTTTGCCAGCCGGCACTTGCAGCTTGATGTAGCCAATAATTTTCTTTGCCACTTCAACTACTCCTTAAGAATGGGTATAGCGGACATCGGACTGAAAACCGGGGATTCCCGGCACGGATTTTTCTCCGCGCCAAAAGTCGATGCCCTTCCCGTAATACATGTACCCGGCTTGCCGGTACACCCTTCGGCATGACTGGAACCCCGCGTTCCAGCCCGCCGTTAAAATTACCTTTTACGCCTTTTCGACCTGACCGAAATCAAGTTCGACCGGCGTGGCGCGACCAAAAATCAGCACCGACACACGCAGCTTGTTCTTGTCGTAATTAACTTCTTCGACCATGCCATGAAAATCGTTGAACGGCCCTTCGGTAACGCGCACCGCCTCGCCCACTTCGAACAACACTTTTGGCTTCGGTTTCTCCACGCCTTCCTGGATCTGCCGCAGAATGGCCGCGACTTCCTTGTCGCTGATCGGCGTGGGCTTGTTTCCGCTGCCACCTACAAAGCCGGTCACCTTGGGCGTGCTCTTTACCAGGTGCCACGACTCGTCGGTCATTTCCATCTGGGCAAAAACATAACCGGGAAAAAACTTGCGCTCGCTGATGGACTTCTGTCCGCCCTTCATCTCCACAACTTCTTCCTGCGGCACCAGAATTTCGCCAAATTTATCCTGCATCCCGGCGCGCTCGATGCGCTCCAGCAATGCACGTTGCACGCTCTTCTCGAATCCCGAATAGGCGTGTATCACATACCAGCGCATTGTCATTAAGCTCCCTGCCCTATCAGCAACTGAACCAGCCACATCAGGCTGGCGTCCACCACCCACAAAAACAAGGCCACGACAACGACGAGCACGAACACAACGCCGGTAGTCTGTACCGTTTCCTTGCGGGTCGGCCACACCACCTTGCGGGTTTCGGCCGCCGATTCCTTGCTGAAAGCGAAAAACTGCTTGCCGGGCTGCGCGGTCCAGGCCACACCAGCGGCAGCGGCAACGCCCGCCAGCACGATTAGCAAGCGCACCACGGAAGCCGAGCCTGAAAAATAGTAATAGCCGGCGACCCCCGCCATGAGCAGAAGGAATGCCAGGCCCAGCTTGATCTTGTCTGTTGTTGTCATGTGTATTTATTTAGCCACTGCAAAGCGGAACATTTACCACACCCGCATTGCCGGCTGTGAATGGCAGGCCAGGAGGGCCTCGAACCCCCAACCCTCGGTTTTGGAGACCGATACTCTGCCAATTGAGCTACTGGCCTGTGTTTAAGCTGTCAGCTCTCAGCAATCAGCAATCAGCCGGCCCAGACTTTCCTGTCCGCTGATCGCTGACCGCTGATCGCTTCGTAAATTACTCGATTACCTTGGCCACCACACCGGCGCCGACGGTACGACCGCCTTCGCGAATGGCGAAGCGCAGGCCTTCTTCCATGGCAATCGGCTGGATCAGCGCGACGTTGATGGAGACGTTGTCGCCCGGCATCACCATTTCCGTGCCGGCCGGCAGTTCGATTGCGCCGGTCACGTCGGTGGTACGGAAGTAGAACTGGGGACGGTAGCCCTGGAAGAACGGGGTGTGACGACCA
>JAUYFW010000300.1 GCA_030690835.1 Sulfurimicrobium sp.
GTTACGCCCAAGCCGAGGAATTGCTGGGCAAGGAGTTGGCCAAACAGGTCAGCGATGTATGCATTGCGCTTTATCAGGAAGCTGCCAGCTACGCCTTGACCAAGGGTATTATCATCGCCGACACCAAGTTCGAGTTTGGCCAGGACGCCCAGGGCAAACTCTATCTGATTGACGAGGCGCTGACCCCGGACTCCTCGCGCTTCTGGCCCGCCGATCAATACCAGCCCGGCAGCAACCCGCCCAGCTTCGACAAGCAGTATGTGCGCGACTGGCTGGAGGGGAACGGCTGGAACAAGCAAGCCCCCGGCCCGGAACTGCCGCCGGAAGTCGCCGCCAAAACCGGCGAGAAATACCGCGAGGCGCTGATTCGTCTCACGAGACAAGCCAGCAGCTGACCACGTATGCCAAGGAGAAATCAGGATCAGGTCGACGCGCCGGCGAGCGAAGGTATTTATTCCGACTGCGGCGTAGCGCTGCTCACCCAGCATGGCAAGGAGCGTATCCTCGCGCCTGTGCTGGAGACGGCCATGGGCTGCCGGATACAACATGTCACCGGCTTCGACACCGATCGACTGGGCACCTTTACCCGCGACATTCCGCGCGCCGGCACCCAGCTCGAGGCGGCTCGCCAGAAAGCGCGCCTCGGCATGGAACTGGCGAGCTTGCCTCTGGGCCTCGCCAGCGAGGGCAGTTTCGGGCCGGATCCGTTCACCGGGATGTTTTCCTGGAACGTGGAGATGATCGTCTGGATCGACGATCTACTCGGCATCGAGGTGGTGGGGGTGGCTTCGGGGCAAACCAACTTCGCCCACCGGGTCACGGCGGACTGGATGGATGCCGAGGCCTTCGCCCGCGGCGCGGGCTTTCCAGAACACGGCTTGGTGGTGCGACCGCGGCACGAGGACGACCCCCGCATCCGCAAGGGAATCACCGACTGGCAGGCGCTGCGCGAGGCCTTCCGCTGGGCCTGCGGTGAAGCGAACAACGGCTGCGCCTTCATGGAAACCGATGTGCGTGCCCATTTGAACCCCACGCGCATGGCGACGATAGGCCAAGCCGCCCAGGACCTGGCATGCAAGCTTTGCACCCTCTGCCCGGTCTGCGGGGCGCCTGGCTTCCAACTGGCCGAGGGCGTTCCCGGCCTGCCCTGTGAGGAATGCGGCGCCCCGACACGGGAAGCCAAGGCGGAAATCCACCTTTGCGTCCGATGCGGCCACCGAGTGACCGTGGAACGCCCTTCGGCGTCCGCACCGGCGGGCCGCTGCGACTGGTGCAACCCGTGATAAGGGATTAACGCGCATGCCCGCTCTCGATCCTGTCGTCATGTTTTTCCTGCTGGGGCTGGCTGCCGGCTTGCTGCGCGCCGAGTTGCGCCTGCCGCCGGCGATCTATGAATTCCTCAGCATCCTGTTACTGCTCGCCATCGGCTTGAAGGGCGGCGTGGAATTAGCCAAGCAGCCGTTCGGCGCACTGCTACCTCAAATGCTGGCTGTGGTGCTGATGGGCGTCCTGCTGCCGCTGGCCGCCTATCCCGTGCTGCGTTTCGCGGGGCGTTTCAAACGGGCCGATGCGGCCTCCATCGCCGCCCATTACGGCTCGGTGAGCGTGGGCACATACGCCGTCGCGGTGGCCTACCTCGCCTACCGGCAGGTTTCCTTCGAGGAGTACATGCCAGTGTTCCTGGTGCTGCTGGAGATGCCGGCCATCGTGTTGGGCATCCTGCTGGCGCGCGGCGTGAGCAAGGATACGCCTTGGGGCACAATGGCCCACGAGGTGCTGCTGGGCAAGAGTATGGTGCTGCTGTTCGGCGGCTTGATCATCGGCTGGGCGGCCGGGCCTGAGGGCATCAGGCCGATTGAGGGGCTGTTCTTCGATCTGTTCAAGGGTGTGCTGGCGCTTTTTCTGCTGGAAATGGGGTTAATCGCCGCAGGCCAGGTAGGCATCCTGCGCCGCCACGGTCTCTTCCTGCTGGCTTTTGGCCTGTTGATGCCGCTCGTTTCCGCCGTCGCGGGTGCGGCGCTCGCCTGGATGCTGGGGCTTTCCGTGGGCGGCACGGTACTGCTCGCGACGCTGGCGGCGAGCGCCTCCTACATCGCAGTGCCTGCGGCCATGCGCCTGTCGGTACCAGAGGCCAATCCGACGCTGTCGCTGGCTGCTTCGCTGGGGGTGACCTTCCCGTTCAACATCCTTGTGGGCATTCCTCTTTACCACCGATTCGCCGAGCACATTCACCGCCTGGGAGGATGACGCACCATGACCATTGAACTCCGCAAGCTACTCACCATCGTCACCGAGGCTGCGCTTGAACACGAACTCGGCCGCGAGATTGAACGTCTGGGGGCGCACGGCTATACCGTCACCGACGCCCGCGGCAAAGGCAGCCGCGGCATCCGCGACGCCGACTGGGAGCGCAGCGCCAACATCCGCGTCGAGGTAGTCTGCGCCGCAGACACTGCACACGCCATCGCCGCTGAGCTCAGGGAACGCTACTACGACAACTACGCCATGATTCTTTATATCGGCGATGTGGAAGTATTGCGCCCGGAAAAATTTTGACCCAATATTTCCTGTCGGCACTCGCTCGCGCCGGAAGGCGCAGGCATTCGACCTGGAGCGGGTCGCCGAGAAAACCGCCGCTGGCAAGGAACGGATCTGAATACAATGACTTTGAATGACGCGACAAAACTGAGAACATGGCCAGAATACACAGTGATGCCCCGCTGCGCTCAGGTGCGTCACGACGACCCCTTATGGAATGGCTCCTTCTATGCCACGCGACGGAAATTCTGCGCCGACTGCGGCGGCGTGAGCGATCGGGAACAGCACACTCAAATCGAAGCGGCGGCGCGTCTGCTGCGCGCGGGCGGCGTGGTGGCTTTCCCCACCGAGACGGTGTACGGGCTGGGCGCGGATGCCACCAATCCGGAAGCCGTGCGCAAGATATTCGAAATCAAGGGGCGGCCGGCAGGCCATCCGCTGATTGTGCATATCGCCGACGTGGCCCTGCTGGATCAGTGGGCGCGGGAGATTCCTGAAGCCGCGCGGCGCTTGGCGGAACGCTTCTGGCCGGGCCCGCTAACGCTGATCCTGCTGCGTCGCTCTCATGTTTCTGACGCCGTGACCGGCGGCCAGGATACGGTGGGGCTGCGGGTGCCAGATCATCCCGTCGCGCTGGCGCTGCTACGGGAACTGGGGCCGGAAAAGGCGCTGGCGGCACCCTCGGCCAACCGTTTCGGGCGCATCAGCCCGACCACGGCGGCGCATGTGCGCGCGGAGTTGGCCGAGGGGGTGGACATGGTGCTGGACGGCGGACCCTGCCGGGTTGGCCTGGAATCCACCATCGTCAGTTTTGTCGGCGCAACCCCGCTGTTGCTGCGGCCCGGCGGCATCTCCGTCGCGGCGCTTGAAGCCGTGCTGGGGGAACGAATCGAGACACCTGGCGCACAACCCACCATCCGTGTATCGGGGAGCCTTTCCTCCCACTACGCGCCGGTGACGCCGCTGGAGGTCCTGCCCGCCGAGTCGCTGCAGCGGCGCAGCCGGGAGCTGGTGAAGCGGGGGCAGCGGGTGGCGGTGCTGGGGTTGACATCGCCCTGTCAAGACAGCCCACACCTGCTGCGTTTGCAGATGCCCGCCGAGGCCGCTGCCTATGCCCACGGGCTTTACTCTGCCCTGCGCCAGCTCGATGGCGCCCGCTTTGATTTTATTCTGGCCGAGGCGCCTCCCGTGGGCGTTGAATGGCAGGCAGTGCACGACCGCCTGCGCCGCGCCGCAACACTGTATTGCCCCACCGAAATTCAACCTCAGGAGAAGACACATGAAGAAATCAGTTGATGCAAAAAAATCCGCCAAGGACGCCGGCGACAGGATTCTGGTCGGCATTCTCACCGGCAGCCCCAATGACCTGCCCACCGTGGTCAAGGTGCGCGACACCCTGACCGAACTGGGCATCGCCAGCGAAATCGTGGTGGCCTCTGCCCATCGCACTCCGGACAAGGTGCTGGCCTATCTCGAACGCGCGCACCGGGAAGACGTGCAGGTGCTGATCGGCTGTGCCGGCGTGGCGGC
>JAUYFW010000321.1 GCA_030690835.1 Sulfurimicrobium sp.
CTCCACCACGGGTGGCGCAACGCTTTTGGGTTGTTGTCCGATCTGTTCCCAGGCTCCCTTGAGTTCACCAAGCAATCGAGCCACTTCGTCCAGGCCTTCCACATCATTCCTGATATTCGCCATGAGCAGCCGGTTGCTCATGTATTCGTACAAAGCCTTCAGGTTACGCGCCAGCTCCCCCCCAGCCTCTTCATCCAGGCTGACCTTGAGTCCATCGTTGATAATCGCGATGGCCTTGGAAATGGATTCGCCCTTGGCGGCCACATTGCCTTGCTGCATATGCGCCTTGCCGTGAAATACAGCCAGGATCGCGCCATCAAACAACATCGTAACCAACTTGTGCGGACTGGCGCTGGCGATGCTGGTTTCAACGCCAACTTGAGAGTAGGCATTCAACGCGCTGCGGGACATGGCATTCATTTTATTTATTCTCCGTCATCAATCAGTTGCCCGAGCCGGGCAAATTGGCCAATTGTTGCGTCAGATAGTTGCTGGTCTGGGTCATGCCGGCGATCAGCGTATCCAGCGAACTAAATTGCTTGCGGTAGCGCGCTTCGATCTGAACCAGGCGCTGCTGGATCGACTCGTTCTGCTTGCTGATACCCTTGATCGAGGCATTCAGGCCCTCCGTGCGGGCGGCGATCAGGCCGGAGGTGCCCACCATGCCGTCGGCTGCCGTTTTGAATGCGCCGCCGTATGCCGACACCAGGTTGGCCACACCAGTAAAATCACTGCCAATTGCCGCGTTCAGCTTGGTCGAATCGACCGCCAGCGTGCCATCTTTCTGCATCGACACGCCAATATCGGAAAGGCGCTTTAATGAAGCACCCGAAAGCGCGGAGGGCACGCTCCCGACCAGGTTGCGGAAAGTGGTCTGTGCCGTTCGCAACGTGCTATCGCCAATGAGCGGGCCACCCTGCTTGGTCGCGGCGTTATAGCTGCCCAGATCATTAGCTGTCTTGCTGAAATCGTTGAAGGACCTGACCAGGGCGTAGACGCCCGCCGACAGGCTGGAGGTGTCGCGCGTGACGGTCAATGTAGTCGGGCCGCCGGTTTTGGCCAGCGTGAGCGTGATGCCGTCAATCGCATCACTCACCGTGTTGCTGCTGGCGGTTACTTCAATGCCGTTAAGTTTGAAAGCCGATCCCTGCGCTGCCTGCGACTGCACAAATGTATCGGTGGGCGCCGGTGCGGCGTTTGGATCGTAAGCCAGCGCCGTTACGCCAGAAAGCTTGATGAACTGATTACTCCCTGGCGTATCGCCCACCAGCACCAGTTGCTTGCCCGCCGCGCCATTGACCACCGTGGCCGAAACGCCCGCGTTGGCGGCATTGATGGCATCCCTTACCGCTTCGGGCGTGGCGCCATCGGCGATAGTCACGCCGGTCGTCCTGCTGGGGCTGCCCGAACCGGCCTGGGTGTCGAGCGTGATCGTCAGCGTGCCGCCCGTGGTCAGCGTTCCTCCCGCTCCGGAGAACGGCGTTGCGGTAGTGGAAGTGGCGAGCCGATGCTGCTGGGCGAGTTGGGTAACTTCGAGCGAGTAGGAACCAGCCACGGCGCCGGACGATGCAGTGGCAGAGGCTATCGTGGTATCGGCCACGGATGTCTTGAAAACGGTGAATTTATCTGTTGCCGTGACGCCTGTAGCGGGAACCAGGCTGGAGGCAACGGACTGCAATGCGGAAGTGGCCCCCATGAGCGAGCCGAACGCTGAAATTTTTGCCTGAAATCCGGCCTCTTTCTGGGCCAGCAGGGTCAGCGGACGCTGTTCGAGCTGCATCAACTGGCTGACGATACTATTGACGTCGAGATTGGAACCGATACCGGGGGACGAGAGTGCCATGATAATTATCCTGAAGGCTATTTGCTATTTGATAACCATATTATCGGCTTGAACAGGGTTTTCTTAAACCCACATCGTAGGTCGGGTTTTAACCCAACATGTCGGGCTGACACCCGGCCAAGTCACCCGAGTACAAGAGCCCTGCCTACATACCGCAAATTCAACGTGACTGACTACTATTTATTTCGCGCGACCCATTCAGCTCATGAAAACAACAGCACGCCGGACAGCTCTACGCCTTATCCCGCACCAGCAAGCCTTGCAACTGGTCAATAGCCTTGGCGATGGCGAGTATCTCCACGGAAGGAAATTGCCGGATCACTTCCTGGGTTTCGGTATCCACTACCTTCACCACATCAATGCCGGTATCCTCGTCGATCGTAAACTGAAGGTTGTTTGCCATCATCTTTATTGCCTGGTTGATCTGATCCGTCGCCTGTTTGAGGGAGGCCGGGTTAACCGCCTCCTTGACCGCTTCTACTGCCTTCGATGGCAACTCGATTGTTGCCGCGGAAGACTTGACCACATCCGGAACCACCGCGCGAGGGGGCATCGCCTCGCCCGGCATGGACAGGCTGACATTATTTGAACCTGCTTGAGAGATTTGCATCATTTTCTCCTTATTAAGGCAAAAATCCTGGCCAGGAAGACCGCCCCCTGACCAGGATTGTACTCGCTACTTTAACGCTTAGCGCAGCAGGGTCAGCACGTTGTTCGGCAACGCGTTGGCCTGAGCCAGCATCGCCACGCCCGCTTGTTGCAGGATCTGGTTGCGGGTCAGTTCTGCCGTTTCCGCCGCGAAATCGGCGTCGCGGATACGGCTACGCGCGGCGGAGAGATTCTCCGACGAGGCCGTCAGGCTGGACACCACGCTCGAGAAACGGTTTTGCAACGCACCCATGCTGCCGCGGATGGTGGCGACCTGGCTTAACGCGCCATCGATTAGCGAGATTGCCTTGTTGGCGCCGGCGACCGTGGAAATATTCACCCCGCTGATAGCGCTCAGGGCAACGCTGGCCGAACCCAGGCCCGCAGTGGCTGGCGAGGTGCCGCCGATGCTGAAGCTGGAGCCGGAGTTGAGCGCCAGCGTGCCTTTGGTGCTGCTGGTGGCGTAGACTCCGCTGGTGCCCTGCGTATCGACGCTGGCTACTGCGGTGGCGGTGCCGAGGGTGACCGGCTCGGTCGGCGCGGCTACGACACCGTAGGAACCGTACAGCGTGTTGGTCACGGTCACGGCGCCGTTGGTCCTGGAGGTGAAGCCCACCGTGCCATTGCCTGCAGCCTGCTGGGCGGAGACGGCGGAGGCAAGGTTGGTTGCCGTGAGAATGTCGTCCGCCGCCGCGCTGGCGCCGCCCGTGCCCAGCTTGACCTGGATGTTGCCTGCGGTAGCCACGGCAGTTGCGTTGTGCGCCGTGAATTCGTAGGTGAGGCCGCCGACTTTCAGGGTATCGCCTCTCGCAACACCCGCACCTGCGGTAGTCGAGGCCCACGAGCTTGCGTTGGCGGTTGCACTTGCGGAAGCCAAGCCGTCGCTATAGAGAGGCCCATACACGTTGCTTTTTGCAGTCAGGATCGCGTCCGTCGTTGCGCCCGTGATGGTGAATGCGTTTGTTACCGTGGTGTTGAGGGCGAGCGCGGCCCGGACGTTAGCTCCTTGCGCAGCGGCAGTGGTATTGTCGATTTGAATGTTGGTCGCGCTGTTGGCGGCCGCGCTGTAGGTGAAGGTGACACCGGCCACGGTCAATGTGTCGGTAGCGATAGCCGTGTTGGTAGACGTATTGGTGACTACCTGGCGGGCGCCGTTGGCAATGGTGATGACGCTGTTGCCGAAGGACTTGGTGGCGCCCGCCAATTCCAGACCCGTGGCGTTCTCCACGCGGGTGGCGCCATCGGCCGGGACGGCCGCATTGGTGGTGATATCAATGGTTCTTCCGGTGTTGGAAGTCAGTGTCAGTGCGCCGGAACCGGCGTTCGCCGATGCTGACACGCCCGTCTGAGCGGATACGGCATTGATCGCGGCAGCGACATTAGCGCCCTGGGTCGCGACGTTGCTGGAACCGGCTACCGCGCCGATGTCCACGCCGTTGATGACGAGGTCTCCGGATTGCAGGGTCTGATTGCGCAACACGGGATTGCTGATGGAACTGGTGGCCGTGGTAGAGGCCGAAGAGGTCACGCCAGTGCTGTTGCTCACGCTGTTGATTGCGGCGGAAATCGCTTCGGCCGAGCCGGAGGTTGAACTACCGACATCGATACCATTCAAGGTCAGTTGCCCTGCGGTGAGCGCTGTGCCGCTTACCGCGGAAATGGTGTTGCTGGTGACCTGATAGGAGCCAATCGCGGAGGTCTGGGCATTGCCCGTGCTGGCGGTGATGGTCTGGTTGGCGTTCGCGCCGACCTGGAACTGGGCGGCGGTGAAGGTGCCATCCAGAATATTCTGGCCGTTGAACTGGGAAGAGGTCGCCACGCGCTGGATTTCGGCCAGCAACTGCGTCACTTCGGCGTTGAGCGAAGCACGGTCAGATGAGGTATTGGTCGCGTTGGCGGACTGAACAGCCAGTTCGCGGATACGCTGCAGGTTGTTGCCCACTTCGGACAAGCCGCCTTCAGCGGTTTGCGCCAGGGAAACGCCATCGTTGGCGTTGCGTGCCGCCTGGTTCAGGCCGCGAATCTGCGAAGTCATCCGGTCGGAAATGGCCAGACCGGCCGCATCGTCCTTGGCGCTGTTGATGCGCAAACCGGATGACAGGCGCTGCAGGGAGGTCGCCAGATCGCTTTGCGACGTGTTGAGGTTGCGCTGTGCGTTCAGCGACGAGATGTTGGTGTTGATGACTTGTGCCATGATAATTCTCCTTCAGGCTGTTAGTAATGAATTCTTGCGGCGGCACTGTTTCGTTTGTTCCGCCGTCATGTTCATTAGCGGAGGGGTTTGAAGAAACTTTAGAAAATTTTCGATCAAATCGGATCATGGCTTATACCTGGCACCGGCGCTGTTCGTTGCAAACATCATTTTTCGCCGCCACCGGCAAATCCCGGCAGGTAATCTGCCCGCTTGCAAATTAACCCGGTTCACTTAAAATGTACATATAGATAGCCATCAGGGGAATCATCATGTCGGAAGTTTCCATTGCAGAAGCCAGGAACCATCTTCCTCGCATCGTCCAGCAGGCTGAAGCTGGCGAAACAGTACATATCACGCGGCGCGGCAAGCCTGTTGCTGTGCTGCTCTCGGATCGGGAATTTGCACGGCTAAACACACCGCGGCAAGGATTTTCCGAATTCGCCCGGGAATGGCGCAAGAACATGATCGCGCACGGCATCGAATTTCCAGCAGAAGGGGAATTGGAAAATCTGCGCGACAACAGCGCCAGGCAGGATGTTTCATGGGATTGAGCGTCACCTATCTCCTCGACACCAATATTCTTTCTGAAATGGCGAAGCGTGAGCCATGCCTGGCTGTGGCGCAACTTCTGCAGCAACGCCAATTCCAGTGTGCGGTAGGCGCCCCCACTATCGAGGAACTTTCATTCGGCATCAATCGACTGCCGCCCTCGGCCAAACGCGACATGCTGTCGCTCTGGCTGGAGGAAATTTTGAACAATTTTGTTCTGCTTCCCTATGACCATCATTGCGGCTTTTGGTTGGGACGCGAGCGCGCCCGCCTGATGGCAATTGGTAAAACCACGCCCCATACTGACGGCGAAATCGCCGCAATTGCTGTCGTTAACGAGCTGACGCTGGTGACACGCAACACCGCAGATTTTCAGAATTTCAGTGCGTTGCGGATAGAAAACTGGTTTGTAAAATCACCAGCAAGTTGAAAACCAGATTATTTTGGGCCAGAGACAGCTCATGCAGGTTCAGAACCCCTGAAAAAGAAAATCCAGCGCGCCGGTGATCGCGGCCTGTTCATGGGCCAGCGATTGCACCGGTTGCCTGAGCAGGCGCAAGGGCACAGCGGCCAGCTTGGGCGTTTCCAGCAGGCACTCGACACCTTCGATCTCGAAAACGGGCGTCAAGCGCTGCGGGAGGCGGCTGGCGGAAAACCGGTCGCGGCGACGCAGAGGCACGACTACCCGCGTTTCCAGGCCGTGCAGCAGATCACTCTGCACATCCAGCAAATAAGGCACATCATCGGCATGAGCGCCGCTGTTTCGAAAGACCTCGAAGCGCGCCATGTCAGAAAGTCCGCCACGCTTCGAGCGGCAGGCCATCACGTTCTACCCCGGCGTTGTAAGCCGCGATAAACTCGGCATTTTCCGCCTGCCAGCGCCGCTCCTGTTCCTGCCTGACCAGTTCACGCAAAAACTGGTCGCAAGCCTGGGAGATGTTTATCCCCAAAGATTTCGCCTCATTCAGCACATCGGCGGAAAGGGTGATATTGGTGGCTTTCTTTGAGGTGCTGGTAATGGTTGACATGTTGGCCTCTCATTCATGTTGTCTTTGCATGCGCATAATGTAACAACATTATCTTGTCGGTGACAAGTTTTCCAGCAACAAATCAAGCTGGGGAAATCAGTTAACCACGCAGATCACCTGGTCTGAACTGCTTTCCAGGCCACAAACTCGGAGGGACGCAAGCCGTACCGGGCCAGGACGCCCTCGTGCGGGCGTCGGAGTTCTTCAACAATCAGAGCCTGCACGTTCTCGCGGTCGGATTCATTCACTTCGTGCGCGACATGTTGCCGGATGAGCGAAAGCGCGTCCTGCCCAACATGTGCCACTACATCACGAATGGTTTTCTTGATCATATCCCGGTAGGCCAGGCGTACCGGGTCCGGTTCGGCGAGATCCTGTTTGGTCGCTAGATACTCCTGCGTCGAACGCTCATAGGCCCATACATATAAATCGCGCAACAATTCCACCCGTGTCAGTTCGTAGAGGCCGAGAAC
>JAUYFW010000326.1 GCA_030690835.1 Sulfurimicrobium sp.
ACCCTCAAGCCTGATATCGAAGGCTACCTCAACCTGCCCCGTCAGGCGGTGTATTACCGGCACTACCGCTGCAGCGCATTCGCCGAACGACGCTTGCTACTGCTGCATGGCGCCGGCGTCGATGGCCAGATGACATGGGAAGCCATCATCGGCCATCTCCTGCACTGGTCGGAAATCCTCGTGCCCGACCTGCGCGGCACCGGCAAAACCCACTTTCCCGATCGACGGGAGCACCCTTTCGAAACCGGCGAGGTGGTGGCCGACATGGGCGCGCTGCTCGACTCCCTGGGCTGGAAAACCTTCGACCTCGCCGGGTATTCCTACGGCGGGCTGATTGCCATGCAGCTCAAGGCGGCACGGCCCGCAGCAGTGGGCAAGACTTACCTGTTCGAACCCGGCCTGCTGAGCGGTGCCGACGAACCGGCACTGCTCACCCGACGCGAGGTATTGCTGCAGGCAGCCCGGAAATTACGTATCGACGAGGAACTGGAGTACGGCCTGCAAATCTTCCTTGATGCCGTTTCCCCCAGACGCAGCCGCAATTCACGTAACGAGGAAATCGTGCGTGCCCGCCTGGCACATCGCCCCAATGGCCTGGCCGCCATCATAGAGGCCGTAACCCGCGCGGCGATAAGCCTCGACCGCACGCAACTGATCGCCGCCCAGCAACAGGTCAGCAGCTTCGTCGGAGAGCGTTCGAGCGGAGAAATATTTGATTTCTGCCGCCAACTTGCCATGCTGCGAACCGACTGGACCTGCCACATAGTCTCCGGTGCCGACCATGCACTGCCGTTCCAGAAACCGGAAGCCATCGCCTCCCTCATGAATGCCGACATTCAGCCAAAGTGCTGTTCGTGACCGCCCATACGGGCGGCAAGCCGGATTACGCCGTCTTTACCGAGGAAGGCAAGGCCATTACCGGCAGCGCGCCCTCGCTATCCGCTGAAACCTGCACTTCCTGCCACACCGGCTATCAGGCATTCTGTAAAAATGGACAGTGCGGCATTAAAAAATAGATATTGCCCGACAAGCCGCCCGATGCCATTCCAGCGCCCCGATGCGAAATACCCGCCTAGGTATTTCGCACGGGGCGTGTCGTTTCATCCCCGATGATTGCCGGGAGGAAGCTCCCCTGACACAGAAGAAAAATTCATGAGAAAACTAAGCATACAAACCACCATGGTCGCCGCTATCGGAATAGTGGTATTACTGGCGCAACTGGCATCCGGCTTTATTCAATACCAGTCCAAGGCCGCCGCCGCACGGGAAGAAGTACGTCACATCAATGAAGCCGTTGTCCAGCCGATCCTGGACCTCACCACGCGGGGCGTGGACGGCGGCAACACCATGATTCTCTCGAATACCGAGGCCAAGGCCTTATACAAGGCCTCCAGGATTTTGTACCTGAAGGTTTCCGGCACATCGGCGGGGATGGCCAAGTCAGAATTCATGGACGCCATCCCGCCCCAGAAAATCGAATTTGAATATTCTTCGGGCAAGGAAGAGGAATCCCGCCACAAGGCAGCCGCCGCGTCATCGAAAACCGGGCTGTTGCAGAACGAACTACTCTATGTCATCAAAACCCCGCTCAGCAATGTCAAAAATGGCGGTGAAATTGTCGCGGTATTTCCCGCCGACAGCCTCAAGGGGCTGGAATTCGAAGTTGCCAAGAGCGTTGGCCTGCTCACGCTTCTGACCGTGGCGGCCGGCGTGATCTTTGCCTTTTTCATCGGTCGCCGCATCGCCGGCAGCGTCACCAAGGTATCGGAACAAATCGAACACACAGCCAAAACCCTGAACTTGACGGAGCGAGTCGAACTCTCCGAAAGCGACATCGCACTCAACCGCGAGGCGGGCCAGACGGCGGCAGCATTCAATCACCTGATGTCGGTACTGCAAGGCGCCTTCTCGCAGGTCATGGCGCACACCGACAATCTCGCACGGGCATCGACGGAACTCTCCACCTCGTCGGACAGGGCAGCGGCCAGCTCGGAGAGCCAAAGCGACGACGCCGCAGCGATGGCCGTCGGCGTAGAGCAAATGGCCGCCAGCCTTCAACTCGTAAGCAAAAACGCCGAGGTAGCCAACCAGATGTCGCGCAATACCGGTGAGCTCTCCGCTGATGGCAGCATCATTATCAAGGAAGCGGCGACGGAAATCGGCAAGATTGCCGATTCGGTCAGACTGGCGACCGCCATCATTCAAGAACTGGGGCAGCAAAGCAACGACATTTCCGCCATCGTGCAGG
Source organism: Sulfurimicrobium sp. (assembly GCA_030690835.1). Classification (GTDB taxonomy): domain Bacteria; phylum Pseudomonadota; class Gammaproteobacteria; order Burkholderiales; family Sulfuricellaceae; genus Sulfurimicrobium. The sequence goes on from JAUYFW010000326.1 coordinate 2,249, forward strand.
TCATCAAGGACATCGCCGACCAGACCAACCTGCTGGCGCTCAACGCCGCAATTGAGGCCGCACGCGCTGGCGAGCAGGGGCGAGGCTTCGCCGTCGTGGCCGACGAGGTACGCAAACTGGCGGAACGCACCAGCCAGTCCACCACACAGATCAGCAACATGATCTCCGCCATTCAGAAAAGCGCGGGCGACGCCGTGGCCGGAATGGTCAACGCGGAAGAACGGGTCAGCGCCGGGGTGACCCTGGCCAACAAGGCCGAATCGGCCATTACCGAAATCAGGCAAGGCGCGGATCAGTCTGTGCGGGTGGTGGGCGAAATTTCCAGCGCGCTACGCGAGCAAAATAGCACCAATCAGTCAATTTCCGATCATGTGGAAAAAATCGCCTACATGACCGAGGAAAACAGCACCATTGCAAAACAGACAGCGCACGCGGCAAAACACCTCAATGATCTGTCCCATTCCATGCGTAGCGCCATCACTCAGTTTAAGGTGTAAGCCGATGCGGCTGGACCAAATAAGAATGCGACTGCATCTCGGCCAGGCGGCTTAAAGCACGCTCGAATTCGCCGTCGAACAGGGCTGTCTGACCAAGTTGCGCCAGCGGCACGGCAGCGGAGAGAATCAGCTTGACCCGGCGGTCATAAAACTCGTCCACCAGCCACAGGAAGCGTTTCGCCTGGGCAAGGGATTGATTATCGAACTGCGGCACAGCGGAGAGCAGCAGGGTATGGAACCGCCCCGCCAGCTCGATATAATCGGCTTTGCTGCGCGGGCCACCGCATAACTCGCCGAAATCGAACCATGCCACGCCGGGTCCCAAGTGCCGGGCCATGATCATCCGGCCCGCCACTTGCAGCATGGCATTTTTCTCCCCACTGCTGCCTGCCTGCTCGTAATAAATGGTCTCCAGCGCCTGTTCCGCCCGTTCGTTCAGGGGCGTGTGATAGACACCGGCCTGTTCCAGCACACTGAGCCGATAATCCCCGCCGCCGTCGAGATGCACCACTTCCAGACTCGCCTTGATCAAGGCGA
>JAUYFW010000349.1 GCA_030690835.1 Sulfurimicrobium sp.
GCCCGGTTCGGCGCAGCTGGAATGGTAAAAGAACACCTGATCCCCCACCCGCATCTGATCGCGCATGAAATTGCGCGCCTGATAGTTGCGTATGCCGTACCAGGCTACGGTCTGGTTCGGCATGGCGGCGAGGTCATCGACACTGACGTCGGTAGGTTCTGATTTCATCAGCCAGTAACGCATGTAACTTCCTTTTCTATCCTTAACCGTCTTTCAATCGTTGATAACAAAGCGATTATTTGTTTGCTATTGTCTTGTAACATCCAAGCAGAACCGAACAATCCCACCCAGAGTCCCACCCAATTCCACACCCAAGGAGATCGCCATGGGAAAGCTGGCTGCTGTAACTTGCGAAACCGCGAAACCCGACAAGAGCCGTGACCGACTGCTGGGTGATGGCGATGGGCTGTTTCTTCGGGTGCGTCCGCATGGCACGAAAACCTGGCTGATTGAGTATATTTTCAACGGTGCGCGCACCAAATACAGCCTTGGGACGTATGACCGCGAGGGTGCGCCTGGAGAAAGTATAACGGAATGGCTGCGTTATGGCCGCCTGTCGCTTACTCAGGCGCGCGCGATTGCGGGTAGCTGGAAAGTCGCGCGACGTGGCGGGCATGATCCGGTGGCGGAATGGGAAAACCTGCTGGCACAGGAGCGCGTAGCGGAAGCCGCCATCAAGGCCGACGAGGAAGCCGAGGCCGCCCAGCCCACCGTGAGTCAGGCCATTAAAATCTTCATGGCGAGGCACATGGATGGAAAGAAAAGCGCACCGGCCATTCTCTACCGGCTGGAAATGTAACGCCGCGCGATATTTGGCACAGATTTGTGCGATGTTTGGCACAGAAACATTTTGCGTTAGACGCAACAAAATTGCATATTGAGAAAATAAAAAACAGGATTTTGGCGTACATGATTTTGGCGTATTAGTCGCCGCTACCAGCACCGCCAAATAGCAGACATCGTCAACGTCGGTAGTCGGACACCATTGTAGATTGGTGTGGCCGAGATCGTGGCGGCGATTTCATTGCAGCCGCTTCCGCCGATTGAATACCCCTCTGCAAATACCAGCAGGCTGGAACCGGTAAACAGCCATGAGAATGCGTGCCATATTGAATTGTTAAATTCGTCCATGTATGGGTAACTTTCTGCCACAACGTCCCATTCGATTAAACTAATATCGATAAACAACGGTGCTCCAACAGCAGTACCAAAGTCTGCCGCAACTATATCTGCTGTGGTCACAAATTTAAAATACATAAAATATCCGGGTTCTCCGCATGAAATATCCAGATGGATATCTGACACCAGGTAATTATTAAAACCAGGGTTTCTCCACGCGCCAACAAGGGGTGGAGATTCGCGGCACTCATGCACTTCTGCTACTGGCATCACGCGCTGCATTTTCAGGGCGATGTCCAGGCCCTTGGCGATCGCGCCGCCGGGCTTGTAGGTCACACCGTGGTGGCTCACAGCGTCATCTCGATTTCGAACGGGAGGTATCCGTCCGCTTCGACCGCAATTACATGCCTTCCCGGCTTGGCTTCGAAGCTGACTTTTCCTTGCGCATTGGTTTTCTTGGGCGCGCCGTTATCCATGGCCACCAGCGCATTGGGCAGCGGTTTGCCGTCCGGGTCGAGGATGGTGAAGGTGGCTATGCCGTTGCTGTAGGCCACGTCCACACCGCCTTCTGCTTTGGGGCGGATGGCTCGGGCGTGATGGTCTAGCGTGATGATGGGCACGTCTCCCCAGGAGATTTCTCCGCTGATGTTGCGGCCTGGCTTTCCGGGCTGGAATTCTATGGATAGGGCCATCATGGTTTGCTGGCCATCCACTGGCAGGGACGGGTGCGAGAGGGTGATCCAGTCGCCCACGCTGATGGCCTTGCCGGTTTCCAGGTCGATCGATGCGCGTTGCATGGCCAGGCGTTGCAGCAGGCGTTTGCCCAGCGCCAAAGCGTCGGATGGTTGGCGCAGCCAGGGGGCTACCAGCTTGGCCATGGGCGCTCCGGCCGCGCCGAAGGGGCTGGGCTTGGCGGATAGTTCCATGTATTGGGCGAATGCGCCCTTGGCGGGGTGGTAGTCGAAGGCGATTTGCAGGCGGTCGGCGGCGTCCTGGATGTCGGCGCTGATGTTGCCGATCTGGCAGCTTCTGGCGTCGAGACTTGTGACTGTCACACCGGCGCTGGATGGATAGGCGGCGGCGAAGCGCTCGGCCCAGACGACGCCACAGGATTGGGTGATTTCGTCCAGCCAGGCGCGGACGGATTGCGCCTTGTCCAGCCGTCCGGCGAGCCTGACGCCGGGCAGCTCGGCCTTGAGGCGGGACAGGTCCCATATTTTTCCGGCCAGCGATAGCAGGTCTTGCAGGATGTCGGCCGGGTGTTCGATCAATGCGCCGGTGGTGGCGTGGCGCTTGCCTTGCAGGGCGGCGGTGATTTCCGCGCCCTGCTCGGGGGGCGCGGCGAGGGTGATGGCGCAGTAGGAGTGGCCGGTGATGTCGGTTTGGGTGCCGGCGGCCCAGCCTTTGGTTTCCTGGCCATCCACGAATACGGCGGTGATGGTGGCGGGGTGATCGGCGGCGAGGTATTGGGTTTCGCTGAGCTTGATCAGCGGGACGGCGGATTGCGAGAGGTCGCCGTAGACCACGGGCAGGATGGCATCCTCGGTGTAGTCGCCCAGGGCTGCGCTGGTTCTAAGGGGCAGGTCTTCGGAGAGGAGGAGGTTCATTGCGGATTTTCCATCGGCCCAGAATTCTCCCTCACCCCGGCCCTCTCCCAGGGGGAGAGGGGGAGAACGACAACGGCGATGGTTTTGATTGGGTTCATGCGGAGATTTCCAGCGTCAGGGTGTTGCCGTAGGTGATATTCGATACCACGCCCTCGAACAGCACGCCGCCGGCATCCTCGATGCGCGCGCGGCGGCGTAGTGGCAGGCCGATCAGGTCGGAGGCGCGGCGTTTTGGGTTGTTGAGCGTGACGCTGATATTGGGTGCCTCGCCGGCGCCGATGCCTTCGAGGTGGGCGGCGCGGGCGGTGCTGCGCAGGGTGCCGATTTCGGATAGCAGGGGGTAGGATGCGCCGGATGGGGTTGTGCCTTGGCGGTGGAATTTCAGCCAGCAGCCGTCTAGTTCCAGGGCGAATATGGGGTAATTCATTTACGTGGCTTCCGTGAATAGATCAATATGCGAATCGTGCTCGGCCTGTATGCGCTTGCAAGCGATGCCAAAGTATTCTTGATCGATTTCCACGCCGATGAATTTACGCCCGCTGCGCAAGGCCGCAACGCCGGTTGATCCGCTGCCCATGTAGGGATCAAGGATGGTTTTTCCTATTCCGATACGGCAGGTTTCAATGCACCACATCATGAGTTCAACTGGTTTCTGGCTGGGGTGGGCTCGTTTTGATACTGCCGGTCCATCTTCCCCGGCACGGGTTGCGCCCATCCAGAAATGACGGTAAATGCAGCGCGCATTCTTGCGATTGGTCCACATGAATTCAGCATCGACGAAGCTTGATGCCGGGCCTTGGCCACATGACTTGTCCCATACCATCATGCGCCCGCCTTCGGGCAAGCGTGTCTTGTAATGGTCCGCGCCAAACAGCACGATAGCGCCGGGCAGGGCAGTCCACGGCGCAGGATCAAAAGGCGCATCATCGCCGTGGATGGGTTTAAGGTTTGCGATGCCACATAAACCATTGCCACCCCCGCGATGCTGATACCCAACCCCATACGGCGGGTCGGATACCAGCGCATCCGCCTTGAGCAGCCCGGCGGCAAGCAGTTCGAGGCAGTCGCCCCGGTAGAGGGTGGCGTTGCCGATGATGATTTTTTCGAATTCCATTATTTTCCTTTTCCTACTTGAATAAGCACTTGACAGTAGGACATAAATGTCCTACTATTTGAGCCATGAAAACAAAACAATTCCTGAAACTTCTTAAAGCCGCTGGCGCGGAAATCATCAAGAATCGCGGCAAGGGCGGTCACTATCTGGTCAAGCTGAATGGCAAACAAACCACGGTTCCGATGCACGGCGACACGGACTATGACCCTGAGTTTCTGGACGATATGTGCAAGCAACTTAATACCCGCCTGAGGAACATTCAATGAACATGGCTTACCCCGTTACATTCAAAACCTACGCCAGCGGACAGGTTGGCGCTTTTTTCGTAGACGTGCCGGAAGCGATTACGGCAGGCGCGAACGAATCCGAAGCGCTTGACCACGCTCAGGATGCGCTGGTTGTAGCCTTGTCCGGTTATCTTGACGATGGCCGTTCCCTGCCCGAGCCAGGCAAGGCAAAGCGAGGCCAGGCGGTGGTCGCCATTCCTCCGCGCATTGCCATCAAGCTGGCGATTCATGAGGCCATGCGCGAGCAAGGCATGACGCAGGCGCAGCTTGGAGAACGTCTTGTGGTTGACGGGCGCCAGGTTCGGCGCATCCTTGACCTGGGTCATGAGTCGAAACTTTCGCAGCTTGATGCCGCTATGGCTGCTCTAGGGTTGCGAGCATCCATAAGCGTGTCTAAAGTTTCTGCCATGGCGGGTTGATCCATTTAGGCCACCACGCCCTTGACAGACAGTTTCATGCCGTATCTCCGCTCGTTGCCGGTGTTGGGCTGGTAGCCGCCGTCTTCCGGCATGTCGATTTCGTCCAGCAGCACGCGCACTGGCCACGCTTCTTCCGGGCGGGTGCTTTGCGGGATGAGGATCATGGGTTCGTCGTCGTTGGTTTTGAGGTGGTCGAGCATGGCGAGCAGGCCGGTCATGTCGGCATCTTTCAGGATTCCTTGCTGCCATTCGATCTCGCCTGAGCGGGTGGAGCCGAGGTAGGCGGCGGAGGGATTCAGGCCGGTTCCGCGCTCCACGCTGTAGTCGCGGCGCAGCTGGCATTCGGCGTGGTTCTCGGTGGCGAGTGCCTGGCCCGCCCAAGCCCATCCGATGGTGCCGCCGGTGGCGCTGGCGATAACCAGTTTTAACCATGAGGCGGTCTTGTCGGCGAACAGTTTGGCCATGACGCCGGGGCGCCAGGTGAGGGATTCTGACCAGTCCCACACTACCCCATCCATGCCGCCGGACATGGTGACAGTGGCGCCGGATGGGAGGGTGTGGAAAGCGAGCGAGACACAATCAATCGTCTTGCCGGCGCCCAGGTTGGCGGTCAGGGTGGCGCTGCTACCGGCCCAGCGCCATGCCTCGACATCTGGCTTGATCACGTTGGTCAGCGCGGAGGGTTGCAAGGCGCGGAAGCGGTACAGGTCGCCGGCGGCGAAGCTGGGGGCGGCGCTGGTGGCGAAGAATGCGCTCAGGCCGTCCGATAGACCCTCTCCCCCAGCCCCTCCCCCGCCCACGGGGGAGGGGAGTGACCAGGCGCCGGCATCCTTGCGCCATTTGTAATGACCGCCCTCGATGGCGAACTGGTATAAATCTCCCGCCTCGAACGGGATGCCGCCGGGGGTGATGCCGAATTGCAGGCCGGACTGGTTGTAGGGTAGCGGAATATCCAGATCGAGCGCATAGGCCGGGAATGCGCCTGACACGCTGCCGTCCACGTGCCAGGTCTGGATATTGTCTCCGTTCTTGCCGCCCGCCAGGTATAAATCCTGCGCGGCGATCACCGGCAGGTAGAGCGTGTCGCCGACCTGATAGGTGGACGGCCATCCCGCGTCGCCGATGGAGAGGGTGATCTGGTCGCCAACCATCAAACCGGCGGTGCATTTTATGTTGATCTGGAAGGCGAATTCATGGGTTGACCGAATCGCGCCGGGAATACCGGGCACTTCCTGAGACGAAAAATAAGGGGTATTACTGAATGCGTCGGCGTACTTGCCCCGGCCGCCGACGACCTCCCAGTAAAATAAATCTCCGATATCACGCCAGCAACCGTCTCCACCCGCGACAGTGCCAGCGTCAAGCTTTCCCATGGGGGATATTCCTGCGGTGATCAGGACCCAGTTTAGGCGGGACTGGTAGCGTTGCTTGATGATGGAGATGCCTTGCTTCGTGGTGGCAGCTGAAGCGCTACCATTTAGGGTCATTTGCAAAAATCCGGCGGCATCCCCATAGCCGATTTGCACGGCACTTGAAGCTGTATTTACTGACATGTCAACCAGTTGAACCGGGACAGGGACCAATGGGTATGGATAAGACAGCATATCGATTTGATAAACCATTTTCACGCCATGAATATTATTTGGTATCAGGGCGCCAAAATTGGCTAAAACACCAGTCCACTGCACGCTGACAGCGCTCAGTTCCGCTCCTCCAGTTGCCACATATCCTATGTCGTATTTTTCATGACTCAACCTGTATGGCGACGCCTTCACCACAGCCCATGACAAATCAGGCTGCTGTTGCATTCGCACAAACGAGCTGCTGGGTATCAACTCGGCCGCCACCTCGCTAGTGACGCCGGTTTTTGCGGACGCCGCAGCCGTATATGCCTCCATCTCGGTTTCAATTTCGACCTTGAATTCAGCCAGAACGGTATCCCAATTGGCCTCCGCGACCGCGTTCCCCTCCACCGCCGCCAGATTGGTTTCGAAATCCCGCAGTGCTGCCAGCAGATCGGGGATGAATGGTTCAGGGGTGCCGACGCCGGACACGTAGGCGCTATTTGCCTTTACCGTGTCGGCCCCCCAGTCGTACATGCTCGTGAGCCGCACGAGCGCGGACGGTGAATAAGCCATGGTGCTGGTACCTCCTATTTGGCCGGTTAGGCAGAATGCCGCGGACAGGTCGGGCGCGCTCATGGTTGAGCAATCGCACGCCCCGTCCGGGCGTTTTTTGTATTTCAGGGTAATCGATTGGTCGCTCGCTTCTGGCCCCAGCGCCAGGCTGGCCATGCAGATCGGCGGCGGCTCGATGCCCGCGTCCCGGGCGGCATACTGCACGCCTGACACGCTGAACCTGCCACGCGCCTGGCCGAATCCGTCAGGGGTTTTGAGGGGGATGGTGAAGCCGAATTTGCCCGTCGATTCGGCGAACGGGATGCCGGATTTGATGTTGCCCAAATCGCCCGACACGCTGCCCTTGAGCGCCCAGATTTCATTTCCTATCCCGGCATTGACGTGATCCTTGCTGGTGGCGGCCCAGCAGCGCGCCTCGACCAGCTCGGTGGAGGCGTTCGTCCCGGCATAGGCCGCGTCGAATCCCCTGGCAAACGCGCTTCCGCTGCCGGTTGATGGCAGGATATGCGCATCGGTGCGCGTCACCAGGTCGCGCGCGGCCATGCCGCCGGGGGCGCGATCGTTGGCCACCACGCCATCCACCTTGACCAGGGCGGACGTGGTCAGAATGGCCGAGAGCAGATCGTAGAGCGACACGATGCCGGTGTAGGTTTCGGTGATGGCACCATCCGTCAGCGTGATGGATCGGCTGCCCGTGACGAACTTGACCCGCGTGCCGGCGGGGACTTCGGCCTGGATGGCGGGCTCGAAGTGATAGAGCCACTTGCCGTCCTTGTAGGCCTTGTACTGGCGGTAAACCGTGCTGGTATCCTCGCCGAAAGTCAGGCGATGCGCGTCGGCCGGGATCTGGTTGTCCGCGCCCATGACCTTGGTGTTCCAGTCGAACTGCGGGCCTTCCTCATCCGCGCCCGCTTTCAGGGGCTGGATCAGGCTGAAATCGGATGCCGTGAATATCAGGCCGGACTGGTTAACGGTGAGGTGGATCAGGTTGCCGTTCGCGCCCGGGTTGCGGGCGACGATCGACACTCCTTCCATGTCGGTTCCTGCCGCCGTTAAAACCTGGCCCAGATCGGCGAGTTTGACGGTGACGGTTTGCGCGGTGCCGGTGAATGCGATGCCTGAAATAGCGCCGGTCCCCGCGCCGGAGAAAATCGGCTGGCTGATGAGCGGAAGGGCGACGGTGGTATCGGTAATCTCGATTTCGTATTCCGCTTCTTCGTGGCCGGTATAGGCGCCGGACAGGGCAACACGGGCGGAGCCGTTGCGGGCGCGGGGGCGCTCCAGCACGGCGGCCTCGATGGTGGCCACGGAAGTGGCGGTTAAAACCGCCCCTACTAGGGTGTTGCGGTTGTTGGCGAGGTAGCGCTGGGTGGATGGCATTATCTTGCTCCGTTGAGCATTTTTGTGATTACCGGGGCGATCTTGTTGCGAATTTGATCTTCCGAGAGCAAATCCTTGCCGTCCACGGTGATGGTCAGGTAGTTATTGGTCGTGGCGCTGACGCCGCCGGCTGCTGATGACGCGGCAGCCGCCGCGGCGGCGGAAGATGCGCCGGACGGATAGGATGGATCGCTCACGCGCTTGAGCAGGTCGTCTGCCTGGTCGCGGGCGGATTGTTCAGCCGCCTGCTTTGCGGCCGCTTCGGCGGCCTTGCTGTCCCTGCTCTTTTGTTCGTTGATTTTTTGCAGCGCATCCAGATCGCGCAACGACTGGCTATAGGCAGCCGCGGCATCCGCCGCCGCGCTTTTCAGGGCGCTGGTATCGATTCCGGCCGCCGCCGCCTGCACCTCGGCGATCTTGATCTGGATTTGCAGTTGCGCATATTGCAGCTTCAAATCCAGCTTGCGCGATTCCATGCGCGATTTGGCGGCCTCGTCTTCCTTGCCTTGCGCGGTCAACAACTCTTCGTGGATAGAGCGCGAGGAGGATAAAAATCCGCGCACGGCGTCCTCGGCGGATTTGGCGGCGCTGCGGGCGGAACTCTCTATTTCCACGTAGGCCTGGGCCAGCTTGTCAGCTGCATCTACCTGCCTGAGTTGGGCCTCAAGCATTTCCATGGCCGCCACTGTTCCATAGGTCATGGTGTAAGCCAAATCGGACTCAAACCCGGCGGTGGCACGACCAGCCTCTTTCATCTGGTCTATATATTGCTGGACTGCGGATACGCTGTTTCGCCAGGCATCATTGATAGCTTGATTAGCCGCGGATAAATGCGCGGCATCCTTAGCCGCGTTTGACGCGTAATGCGCCATGGCGCTGGCTGCAGCCGCCATTTCAGCAGCCAGTGATTGCGCATTGATCGCGGCCTGTTTGGCCTCCTCCGAGATGCGCGCGGTTTCATCGGCAGCGCCGGCAGCCGCCTCCTTGAGGCCGAGCGCGGCGTTTTTTGCATCGTTGTATTTCTTTTCTGCGGTCGCGATGCCCTCCGCCGTGGCCTGGCCTGATTTACTGATCGCCTCGAAATCCGCCTTGGCCTGGTCGGCGATGGCGGAGAGCTCTTCCTTGCTCTTGATGCCGGCACGCTTGAAGGCGTCGCCCAGCGCGCCTTCCACCTCGCCGGCGGTTTCGCGCACCTTGGCCGCCAGGCGGGTTTGCGCGTCTTCCAGATCCCGGCCGGCAATCACGCCATCATCGGCGGATTTTTTGAGCGCTTCGCCCAGTGCCTGCACTTCCCGTTTCGTGTCGGCTGTCTTGAGCGCGAGATTGAATGCCTCGCCGATTTCCCGCCCGGATGCGCGGGCGTTTTCCGCGATGGCCTGGAATGCCAGGATTGCATCCCGTGACGCCTGGTCGATGCCTGTGCGGAATTTCTCCAGCTCTCCGCCCAAGAGCGCGAAAGCCCTGCCGAGAGATTTTTCCAGAATGGGGCCAAGCTGTTCGGATTGATCGCGTAGCATTTTGGCATTTTCAGATGCAGCCCTGAATTCTTCGCCGAGTTTTTTTACAGCCTCTTCGTTGCCGGGAATTTTTTTAAGTGCGATTATTTCCTGCTCAATCGCCGCTGCCGTTTTATCGGCTTCTTTTGCCAAGTCACCCAAGCCGACCAGCGCGGATGCCGCGCTGGTCTGTAGCTTGATGAGCTGCTCCGCGCCAAGCTTGTCGATGGCGCGGCCCAGCCCGTCCTGGATTTGCTTGCCTGTTGCCATGCCGCTTTCGCCGAGCTTGTACATGGCTTGCGTCATTGCGTCCATGCTGGCCGGTGAACCCACGTTGATTCCGGCAAACATGGCATCCAGAGCTTTTCCAACATCCTGAGATTTTTGATAGACCTCGCCAAAATCCGCAACTATTCCGGCGGCGGCAATTTCTATTTTTACGGCGGCCGCTTCGGCGCTTTCTCCAACAAGCTCGAAGGCGCTCAACTGGTTGGTCCGCTCAATCTCTTTTATGAGATTGGCGGTTTCCTGTTTCATCGCCTTGGTGGCGGCTGCGGCCACTTCCATGCCGAGCTTGGCGCCGCTGGAGAACTTCTTGACCTCCTGATCGCCCACCACCAGCTTGGCGGCGAATTCGCCCAGCCATTGACCGGCTATCTTCAACCCCTCGAAGGCCACGAACGCCAGCAGCAGCGGGCCGAGTGCTTTCATGAGCAGGCCGGATGCCAGCGACAGGCGGGTGACGGCCGGGGCGGCCACAGCTGCGGCGGCGCCAGCGCGCGCAATCGCGGCGGCGGCGGCATTCTCGGCCACGACCAGTTGAGCCGTTGCGGCGGTCAGCCCAACACGCGCGGCCGTGACGGCGCGCTCCGCTGCCGCGCGTGCCGGCCCGTACAGCGAAGCGGCCTTCATGGCGGCCAGCGTGGCCTCGGCTTCCGCCATGGCGGCGAAGGCGATATTTTTGTGTGCCTGGGCGGATATGACGGCTTGCGCGGCGGCGGCTTTTTCCGCCGTGGCCAGTGCGGTGGCGGCTGAGGCGGCGGCCGCCGAGGCTGTTGCCGCTGTTGCTGTCGCCGCTGCATTTTCCCGCATGGCGGCGGTTTGTAATGTCGTCACGCCCATCAGCGCGGCGAATTCGGCCGCCGCCGCTCCCAGCTTGACGGCGCCGAAGCCCAGCCAGATCACCAGCGCGTCGCGCCCGAGGGTCAAAACGGTGTTGGCGTATCCGGTGAAATTCGCCGCGATGTCCGATATCGCCAGCGCCAGGGATTTGGTTGCGCCTTCGGCCTGGTCTGCTTCGCCAATGTACTTGGTCCAGGCGTTTGAAATCTGGGTGAGCGATGCGCCCACGGTGAGGGCGACGTTTGCGTATTCTGATGACAGGGTGTCGGCCTGCGAGAGCAGCGCGCCGACAACCTTGTCCGCCGTGAGCTGCCCGGCTTCGGCCATTGCGCGCAGCGCTCCGATCGGGACATTCAGGCCATCCGCCAGCGCCTTGGCGAGGCGGGGGGAATTCTCCATGATGGAATTGAATTCGTCTCCGCGCAGCACGCCGGAGGCCATCGCCTGCGCCAGCTGGGTGACGCCGGCCTTGGCGGATTCCGCCGATGCGCCGGAAATGCGCATGGCTTGCCCGGTCAGCTCGGTGAACACCAGCGCGTCCTGTTGCGACTTGCCCATGGCGCGCATGGAATCAGCAATGCGGGCGTACAGAATAATATTGCTTTCGAGCGAGGTGGCGGTGCGCTGCGAGATGGCGAACAGCGCGGCTTGCGCCGTGGTGTATTCAACGCTGGACTGGGTGGCCAGCTTGAGGCGCGAATTCATGCTGGTGAAGGCGTCGGCGGTCTGGATCAGGTCCTTGGCCAAGCCGATGCCGTATTGTATAGAGAAGAAGGCGATGAGCTGGGTCTTGGCAACGGATAGCTGTTCCGAGATTGATTGCACCCCGGAGCGGGTTCTGCCGAGCTGTGTTTCTGCCCCCTGAAATGCGCCGGCTGTTTGCGCTCCGGCCTGACTCGCACTCCCGGAAAGTGCGTTGAGAGATCGAGTCAAATCTGCGAGCGCTGCCTTGAGCTGGTCCGCTTTTGCGCCGATAATGATTTCAAGTTTAGGAGCGTTCGCCATGTTTAATCCCGTGTTGCTTGTCCTTGCCGTGTTTGTCAGCTTCGTGCTGGGCTTCGTGTCCGGCCCGTCTTGGTTCTACGTGTGCGGACTGGCTCTAGCGCTTTGGGCGGCCTCGTTTCTGCGCTGGGTGTTCCGGTAGGAGGCCCGCCCTCGGGCCGATAAAATCGCGGCGAGGGCGCCGCTCCTACAGTTGCAATGCCTTGACCATCTTCTCCACCGCCTTGCCATCGCCACGGCTGCCGATCGTGATCACGTTCAGCAGCGCGGCCAGTTTTTCGTTCTCCACTTGCGCCGCGCCTTTGGCATACGCCCCGAGCTGCGCCAGGGTGTAGTCCATCATTGCCGCGTGGCTGTGTCCGGCGGCTATCAGGCGGGCGAGGATGAGGCCCCAGTCCGCGCCGCCACTCTCGCCGCCGCCGTGATTACCGGGACGAGCCGGCGGGTAAAAAAATCCATGTTTACCTCGACGACGAGCTGGGCGATGTTGACCAGTTGGGCCGGGTCAAGGTCGTCTATAAAGGCGCGATCCGTGCCCGATCCGATGGCGCAGGCGTCGAGTACCGAATCGCCATGGTCCGCCAGCAGGACGATGAAATCCACCTCGCCGCCCTGCTTGAACACCGCGAAGAACGGCGCCACGGCGCGGATGAAGGCGGGCAGCTTGCCGACCTTGATGGGGAGGATGGAGAGACTCTTGCCGGCAACGATGATTTCAATCGGCTGCGGGAACAGGGTTTCGAGTTCAGTCATGGAAATTTCCTTTGATTAGGTAAAAATTTATATTTACGGCTGCTGTAGGAGCGGCGCCCTCGCCGCGATTTATCGGCCCGGGGCGGGCCTCCTACATAAACATTCGCACGATCAATTCAGCCAGCCCAAAAAACGCAAATCCCACGGCGCTCAGGTAGAGCGCCCAGAAGGCGGCCAGCGCCCACTCGAATTTATTCATAGTAGTGGTCCACCCCGACGACAAAAGTAATCGCCCCGGCGGTCGTCACCACGCCCACGTTGCGCAGCAGGATGGCAAAATACTCTCCCGGGTTGACGACCAGCGGGCTGTCAAAGTTGACGACGATTTGTTGCGCGGTGGTGCCCACGTCTGCCGCCGCCGCATAAGACTGAATGCCCAGCGCCACGCGGCGCGGTGATTTTGTCGTGCCGGCGGCAAATGAGGCCGATTCAGCCGTTGCCAGGGACGCGGACGTTTGCCCGAACGCCGCGGCGACCGCGTAGCATACCGGCCCGCCGACGAGGGCCACGGACACCACGCTATCAATCGTGATGCCGGTAACCACCAGCGTTTTAGGCGGCACCGTGACCGATCCCAGCGGGTTGCTGAATGAAAACAGAATCCCGTCGCTGTTGGCCGTGAGCGTGGGCAGCACCGCCGCAATACCGCCCAGGCCGACAAATGGCGCCCCGGTGTTAAGTAGTGCCGCCGTGGTTGGCGCGGTGTTATTGTTCCACAACGCATTCTGGCCTTGCGCGTCGCCGTCCTGCCCTTGATAGGCATTGCCATGCGTGGCCATCTGGTGCGGCCACGGCTTGTTAGTGGCGAGGTCGTTGAGCGTGACATGGGCAGAGCCGATCCGGGTGGTGAATCCACCGGTAACGGTTCCTGTATTTCGCATCATCATGCAAAGCGGTAGGTTTAATGTCCCGTATGGCACGGCATTTCCGGCGGGGGTGACAAGCCGCGCGCCCAGCACGCCATCGACCCAGAACTCAATCGAGCGTTGCGATACAACCATCTGGAATTTGGTGGCAGTGACAATCGGGATGCTGGCCAGCATGATGCCGGTGGAGGTTTCTACACCGCCATATGACACGATGCCCATCAGCCCAGCCGAATCCAGGCGGAAAAACACGCCATCTGCAGGCGCAACTCCGGCTGCTGGGCCGTAAAATAGCCCCATTTCTAAAACCTGGTTGGCTGACGGTACGGCGGTGATCAGACCGGTCACATCAACGTGCAAACTGGCATCACCCTGCAAGGTGAAATGTTTCCAGCTCTGCAGGTAGGCAAAGTTTCCGGAGATGGTGGATAGCGCTGCGTTGATGTTCAAAAATCCGGAGATCTGGGTCATGCTCATGGTGCTGAACATGCTCTTTAATTTCCCGGTATTTTGTGCGGTGGTGGTGAAGTTGTACAAAGCCAGTGACGTATCCACGCCCACCATGAGCCGGCCATCCTCGGTGATGGACGGCGAGCGCAGGATTTTTGCGCCAGTGATCGATCCGGCGTCCATTTCGCAGACCATGGAGGCGAAACCGGCCTGCGACGCGATCACCGGGAGGTTGACTTTCGCGTTGTTGTTTGCGTCCACCCCGGCGCCAAGGCCGGTGGTGGGGTCGCGGGTGATGACGTCCATTGCCATTATTTATCTCCAGTTCCAGCGCACTTTGTAGGTGCCTTGCATCTTGTCTTGCGAGCGCGCATTGATGGTGAAGCCCACGCCGGGGGATGGGACCGTGCATATCAGCACGATGAAGAGCGAGGCGTAGGCGTGGTCAGAGTCAGTATGGTCGGCGGTGGATTCGACCATCCATACCGCGTCCGCCGCCGAGGTGGCCAGAATCGCGGATTGCCCGGTGACGGCTACCGAGGACTCGTTTGATCCGGGGAATGCGCCGAAGTCAATCACCGCTGATCCGCTCCCCCCGCCGGTTGCCAGCGCGTCGCCGGCGGCAAGCTCGCAAATCGTGCCGTCGCTCAGTACCAGCGGCTTCTTGGTTGCCATGGACTATTACGCCAGCACGATGTGCTGCTGCGCTTCAAAATTCAGATTGGTGGCGCTGGTGGCGATACCGACTTTTTGCGCCACGTTGCCCGCCGCCGCCGGGCAGGTGACGGTCGCGCCGCCGGCCGTGGTGGCGAGGAATTGAACGCCAGGCGTCAGGCCGGTAACGGCGGTGTTGCTGCCCTCGAAATAGACCGTTGCCGCTGCGGGAGAGGTGACGGCCGCGAGGACGAATCCGTGCGCTTCCTTGCCCGCCGTGGTGGCGTCCGCCTTGCGCGCGGTGGCCGTGCCCGCCACGTTGTAGACGTTCACCAGATCGCCGGCCGCGAGGTTTTCACTGGTGACGATGCTGGCGGTATCCGCGCCGATGCCGGTAGGCATCATGCTGTTGTCGATCTTTCCGGCGGCGTCCAGCGCCACGATCTTGCCGGCGTCGCCAGCGCCGGCGGAGGCTTGCAGGGAGGCTTCTTCTGTGGGTGTGCCCGCGTTGTTCTTGAGATATTTGTTTCCGGCCATGATGTTCTCCTAGATTAAAAAAATGAGCTGCTTGATGCTGATAAAAACCTTGGTCGCGGTGATGGGGAAACCGACGATCAGGCTGATTCCTGTTACGGGTGGCGTCTGGGTGAGCAGTCCATTCGCGCCCAGGTAGATGGGCTGGTTGAGCAGCCACGACCATGACGGCTCGGTCATCTCGCCGCCGGTCTGGATGGTGGCCAGCTCGCCCGGGTTGGCCGCGCCGGTAGTCATGCCCAGCACCTTGCCGGCGTGCGCCGGGATGGATTTGTCCGCGTAAATGGCGAGCCCGGCATCGTCCAGCACCACCATGCGGTGCCCGCCCAGCGCGATGCCGGCCAGGTATTGCAGCGCCGATCCGCCGGTGGGGCCGGGGATACCCTGCGGCCCCGGCGGCCCTTGCTCGGCCACGTCCAGCGCCTCGATCCGGCCGTCATCCAGCACCAGGATAGATTCGCCGCCATCGAATACCAGCACCTGCTCGGTGAGGATTTCAAGGATTTCCATCAAACCCTCACCCCAACCCTCTCCCTGTACCCGCAAGGGGCATCCCCGCCGAGAGCGGCAGCAAAGCTGCTCGCTCTGGCGAGACGGGAGAGGGGGCAAACGTGAATGGCGATGGTTATCATCGAATCGTCCACTTGCCGCGCGCCAGGAAGCGCAATTCGCCGCCTGAAAACGCCACGCCCAGGCGGTAGCTGTACTCTCCCGGCGGCAGTGCCGCATAGCTGGCATGGGCAAGGTTGACGGCGATCTCGCCGCCGCTCGTGCCCAGCGTGATGCCGCCGTTCAACGCGCTCAATTCCACTTCCGTGGCGCCGGCCCGGTCATTCAGCAGAAAAATAGCCGCGCAGCCGGTCAGGTCCACCGGGGGCAGGTTCTTGCCCTGGCGGTAGACCATGGACCACGGCGCCGTGGCGCCGTGGTCGCGGAGGATGTCTTTATTGGCGGCTGGCATGGGGTTTAGCTCTCAGCTTGTCAGCTATCAGCCTTTGCTGATGGCTGACAAGCTGACTGGCTGAACGCTATCAAACCTGAACGATCCGGCCAAACTGGCCCAGTACCGGGTCATTGGCCTTGAGCGCGTCTATCATCACCGATCCGGACAGGTCGAAGCTGGCCACGCTCTCGCCGATCATCTCCAGCTCCTTGAGCGGGTCCACCGCGACGCGGTAGAGCTCGATCAGTACCGGCTTGTTGCTGTCGGCGATGTTGAGGCCCTCGAAGCGCACGAAGCGCTCAGGCAGGGGCTGGGTCAGCATGTTGATGCTGGTGACGGCGCCCTTGGTGTAATCGGCCTTGAAGGGCTGGACGTAGGCGCCGAGGTTGAGGATGCGAATCGAGCCATGATCGGCGTTGAGCTCGTAGTCCGTTCCCGCCACCAGGGTGAGCGGTGTGACCGGGGTGCTGTCCTTCACCACCACGCTGGTGACCGCCTGGCCCTTGAGCGCGGCGAAGTCGCCGACGACCAGGCCGGGTGGCAAAGCTTCGGCGGTCACGGTGCCGCTTGCAATCTGGCTGCTGGCGCCGTAGAGCACCAGGGCGAGGTTTTCCTTGGTGAAATCTTCCAGGCTGCAGCTGAAGTCCGCGCTCTTGCCCTTGATGATGCGGGCATCGGTAGCGCGCTGGCCGGAGGTGCTTTCCGCATGCTCGATCACATCTGTCTTGAGCGAGAACTTGAGGGATGGCACGTTGCCGACGAAGCGCAGCGCGAGCGGGTTGCCGAGCGCGTCACGGCTGCCGATGAATACTTTTCCTTGTCCGACGAAATACATGGTTATCTCCTGAATTAAAGTGAGGGGTTAGGGGTGAGAGGTAGGAGCGGCGCCCTCGCCGCGATTTTCGGGCGCGGGGACAAATAGCGGCGAGGGCGCCGCACCAACA